>DLOL01000085.1 GCA_002478485.1 Eubacteriaceae bacterium UBA7485
GCTTTATTTTTGCTTCAAGATATGCTATACTTATTTGTGTATCTTAAGAATGAGGTGAAATGTATGCAGAATCAGAGAGCTACCGTTGTGGATATCAAGCACGAGGTTTCAAAGCATGTAGGTGAAAAAGTGCGTCTCGAAGCGCATAAGAGCAAGAAAAAGCTCTACCAGAAGGTGGGGACGATCGAAGGGATTTATCCGTGTATCTTCACGGTCAGCCTGGAAGAAAATAACCGCCCGAAGCAGAAGCTGTCTTTCTCTTACGCCGATGTTTTAACCAAAACGGTAAAAATTGATCTGCTCGACGCTGACTCTGAAGGTGCTTTTGCATACATTTCACCTCATTCTTAAGATACACAAATAAGTATAGCATATCTTGAAGCAAAAATAAAGCATTTTATCAACCGGACGGTCCGGTGTCAAGCTGAAAAAATATAGATCTTCATCAGAAAGGTGAAACGCTTTTCACATTCAATTATTCTTTTTCAGGCGGGAATACCTCGTACATCTGATCGCCGTATTTGACCGCATCGATGATGCGCATGGGGTGGTCAATGTAGAGCGCGTCCTTGTATTCTTTCACTTCAGGTCCTTCGAATCCCCAGGCGCAAAGCGCGGGCCGCATGCCGGCGTTGCGGGCCGTTTCATAGTCAACGGACGAATCTCCGATATACAGGCACTCGCCGGGGTCAAGCCCCATCTTTTCCACACATTCAAGGGTCTGCTCGGGATCGGGCTTCCTTGACATCTCGCCGTGCATGCCACCAGTCACGGCAAAGTCAATGTCCGAGAAAAGCGCATCGGTGATCTCTTTCACAAACCTGTCCGCCTTGTTCGAGCATACCGCAAACGGCACGCCGTGACGGTTTAAGTATCCAAGCACATAGGGGATATCCTTGTAAGGCTTTGTCTTGTTCAGCTTTCGTCTTTCATATTCCTGCATCATCCTCCCGTATGCTTCGTCAACGATTCCGTCGATCTGCCGAAGTTTTCTCGGGAGCGCGAAACGGACCAGATTCTTGATGCCTTTTCCAACCAGCTGTTTCCCTTCCGCATAGGTCTTTGGCGGCAGATCGTAGTAATCGAGCACGATATTGAGCGCATCGGTGAGATCTTCAATTGAGTTGATCAGTGTGCCGTCCAGATCAAAGACGACGCCCTTGTACGCAGGGCCTACAGGCATTGTTTTCATGAAGCACCCCCAGTTTCCATTTTGGCTGTATTCTTGCTATCCTTATTATATCCGATTCTCTTTGTTTGAAGACCGCTTTTCGGGTATCAATAGAACAGGCAAGGTTGGTAGCCTTCCCTCTCTTTTAAAAAGTGTAGGGGTACAGGGTTAAATAGGCCTGCTAAAAAAGGAAAACCCCTAACAAAGGAGGAATGGAAAAATGAGTTTCATGGATAAACTGAAAGAATTTGGTGACGACATCAAAGAAGGTGCCGATAAATTAGGCGATGAAATTAAAGACGGCTTTGATGATGTAAAAGATAAGGCTGAAGATTTCGGCGACGACGTCAAAGAAAAAGCTGGTCAGGCCGGAGACGCAATCAAAGATAAATTTGATAATGCGAAAGATGATGTTCAGAAGGGCGCTGACGAAGCGAAGGAAAAGCTCGATGCTGAAAAGCAGGCTGCTGACCAGAAGGCTGATGAACTGAAAGCGGATGCTGAACAGAAAGTGGACGAAGTCAAGCAGGATCTTTAATCGACAGCCGAATAGGAATGAAAAGAAAAAGACACGCTGAGTAAACGTGTCTTTTTTTATAGGGCGGATGCTCCGGTTTTGAACCGGAGGCGTCCGCCCTTTAATTTATGCGATTCTGAAAACGCGGTCGGCTTTAATCGTCCGATGTTCCCCGCCACCCCGCGATATCGTCGTCCTGGAATTTGTAATCGAGTTTTTTTCCATACGCTTTTTCGTAGGCCGCTGTCTTCAGGTCATAATCTTTTTTCATCATCTCAATACTGTTTTGCCTTGCGCTCTTCTCGGGATCCGGATAAATGGGCGGAAGCACATGCACCACATAGCGCGTCTTCATAAACTGATCGGTTTCAGCTTCATCCATGTCGCGGATTTCGACGAAAAGCGGAAGAACCGGAACATGGTTTTCCGCGGCGAACCCGTAGGCGCCCCTCTTCGGGGGTCTTGGCTTTCTGTAGTTAAACCACATCTCCTGTTCCGGATAAATCAGGACCGGATGCCCCTTTCTCAGTTTGTCCGAGAGAAGCTTCTTAAACGGTCCGAGCATGTACGCGCGGCTTGATCCGACCGGAATGATGTCGCAATAGCGCATCAGGTATCCGACCCATCCGCCCATGGCAAGGTTGGTCGCCTGGCTGATCATGTAAAGCCGCTTCTTGCCGCCCTTTCTCAGGGCGCTTCGAACCGCTGTGTTGTCGATGGGGTTGAAGTGATTGCTGGTGACGACGACGCCTTCAAGCCCCTGCATGTTCTCAAGCCCTGTAAACTGGGTGTCTTTATTCAAAACCCTGTCCCCGACATCCAGAATCAGTCTCGCAATAAGTTTTTTCACCCAGTAGGAGAGCTTGTTCTGGTTTTCAAGGTAGGTGTTGACACACTGGTGAAGCGTCTCATCCGTGATATTCGGATCATCCACTTCAACTTTTTCGTTCAGTTTCCCCGTATTTGCGTTTTTTTCAATATTGGCGATGACCTGGTCTTTGTGTCCTCCAATAATCATGCGCGAATGGGGCCTCCGTTTTCATAAACTTTTTTAAAGGTCACTTCCTGGCTGGGGACCGCGTCGGCCTTTTCCACCAGGTAGTTAAAGCTCTTCTGATCGCTCTTGATCTGTTCTTCCGGATAATTGTCGCGGTGATTTAAGAGCCATTCGTAGTACGGCGTCTGTTTTGCGTATTTCCAGAAATAATCCTCATACATGATGTTCGGGTAGCACCATGGTTTGTCGAAGAGATTGTAGTGGATGAGCGACGGGTTCTCAACCGGCGGCTTGTCGTCGTTCGGCATGGCGTCCCAGATTTCATCAAGAAATAAAATCTTGTCCATGCACATCGCGTTGATGTAATCCTGGTCCGGCGCGATGCAGTCAAAATGATAGGTGTTGAGAAGCTTTAAGAACTTCTTGCTGAAATCAAGATCCCGCATCTTTTTCATGTTCATCAGGAGCACGCCGGAGTTGATGTACTTGTAGCGGCTGGTCCCGATCGCGTTTTCCATGTAATTGGCAAGTTCGGGCACATCGCAGACGGAATGATCCGGGCAGGCGCCGATAATGTTGTCCTCTAAGTCGAGATTGTACATCTTTGAGATATCTCCGGGAACGACAATATCCGAGTCGATGTAAATCCCTTTATCATATTCCGGGAACATGTCCGCAAGGAAAATGCGAAAATAGATCGTCATCGTGAAATAATCGCACCGGAGAAGGTTTTCTTCCCGGTCGGTGATCTCATTCATAAACGACATCATATTTTCCATTTTCTTAAATGACAGATGAAACCCTTCTTCTGCCATATCGCTAAGAATCTTCTGATTCTCTTCACTGAGATCTTCATGGATGATGTGAATATTGTATTCGTAGTCTCTTGATGCATTGGCAATCAAAGATTTCAGCGCTACTCCTAAATACGGAGCATAAGAATCATCAATCGTGAAAAAAATCGGAATTACTTCTTTAGCTTTTGTTTGGTTCATACTTATATCCTTACTATAGTGTGGGTTGGAACTGTGTTCGAATCTCTTCGTACTGATTGAGCACGGTGTCATACTCGTGAAGGTTTAAGACCTCATGCATCCGGTCCACATCCCATGGCTTGACGGTGAGGGTATGCACCCACGGGAAGAAGCGGAAGCTTGTGGTAAAGTGCTGAAAGACCGTGTTGTCTTTCAGGCGCCGCTGCTCGTTAAAGCGTCTCGGCGCAATTCTCTTGCTGACGGCCAGCTTGTTGATGGCGGACTGGTCGGGCATAAACATTTCTGTATCCCGGCACATGTCTCTGCATTTTTGAAAAAGCCCTGTTTTTTTGATTTCCTTCATGTTCAGAAGCAGGACTCCGGAATTCAGATAATCCCGATTCCTTAGCTTTTTCCTGAAAAACCATGATCCGTAATAATCAAGGGTTCCGACTAATTCGCATCCATCCAGGTTCTGGTGGTAATAATCCGAACAATCCTGTCTGCAGATCACATCATTATCAAGATAAAGAAGCCGGTCGGGGATGTCTTTGACTTTGTCGGCATAGAGCCGAAGCATGCATCCCGGTGTAAAGCGGGTCTGCATATTGGCTTTCGGAAGCTCGCGGATAAATTCTTCGGTCAGATCGTAAGTCTTCACGGTGTTTTTTTCATCCGCTTTTTTGAGTACTTCTTCAAAAACCGCTGTGTCCTGTTCCGTTAATTTTTTATAGTGCTTTCCCTGATTTTCAAGATCCAGCGTGAGCAGATAAACATGAAGCGGTTCATGCACTTTTTCAATGAGAGAGAGAATCGAAATGAGCACGCCATCGCGGATATTTCTGTCTCCACAATATAAAATGTTCATACTTTTCACTCCTTTTTATACAGCACGTAATCATATGTGCTGGCAAGGCTGCGTTTTTCCATCTGGTCAAACGCCTGGTCCCGGAGTTTTTTTCGACGCGCCTTTTTTCTCAGCGATTCATCCGGAAGAAACGGACCGTCCACATAAGCGGTCAGCTTCGGTTTTCTTCCGAACGCCCTCTTCTGATACGTGCTGGTCATGGTATAGACCGGCGCGTTGAAATCAGCCGGAAACCCGAATGCGTCATCGGAAAACGGTCTGATCCCGGTGTAGTAAGGCCAGACATGCGCCTCCGGATAGACAATGATGACATGTCCCTGAGAGAGGCGCTTTTCAATGGCGGCCACAAAATCTCTCATCTGGGACAGATTTCCCGGTATAGGCAAAATACCGATCAACGGAAGGAACCTTCCCAAGACAGGCACCTTCAGGTTGACGGGATTTGCGATGGTGTAGATGCGGCGCCTGCCCACAGCAAGCGCGGGAAGAAACACGTCTCCAAGCGGCTGTGTGTGGTTTGCGTAGAGGAAGCATCCCCGCCTTTCGCTTTTAAGCCCCTGATTGTTTTTTACCCTCGCACGCAAGGATGCGCGCAAATATAAAGCTCCTCCCAGTTTAAATAAGGGGTAGAGCATATCCGAGGCGAGATTCCACCCTTTATCCTCGTGAACAAAGACGTAATCTTTTGGGAGCTCGGCTGAATTGTCTTTCAGGCTGACGACATCATCTTCATAAGTTCGATAGGTGATTGTTTTCTTCATGATTCACTTTCTAGATCAGAGGATGTGTCTGCTCCATGGAAATAAAGATCGATATGGACCGTCAGGATTTCTTTAAAATCCTTAAGGTTTGCTTTATACCCTGTAAACTCTGAAAAATCGTCATATTTGTAAAAAACAAATTGCGCGGCCGACATCATCTCAAAGGCAATCAAGCGCAGTTCCTTCTCGGTCTTGGTTGAGCCGTAGTATTCTCTCAGGTATGGCAAGATTCTCTCAGGAAGCTTTTTGGGCGCTTCCCTCAGTAAATACGGAATGGCGATCCGAATCAAGCCTTCATACTGAATGACTCCCTGAATAAACTGGGTCATGGACTGCAGGAGCCTCTCCTTGACGGGGAGAGAGCTGTCTTCGGCAATTGTCAGATCACGGTAACGATCCGATATCAGTTCCTCAATGGCTGTATTGAGCAGCCTGTCTTTTGTTCCAAAGCAGTAGTTAATCATCGCAAGGCTGACACCAGCTCGCTTGGCGATCTGCCGGGCGGTAATCTTCTCTGGATTGGGTTCCATCAGGAGGGCTTTCGTGGCTGAAATCAGCTGTTTTCTGGTTTCTTTACGACTCATGTCTTCTCCTGATTTAAACATGTTTAAAGTCTGTTTAGTATATTCTCTATATCGAAGTTTGTCAAACACACCAATTTGGTTTGTTTTAAAAGAAAACGATTTACGCGTCCGAGGCCCGCGTGTTTCAATTCCGGCGCCGATACGCTGTAATTTTCATAAACAGGTGCAACAGGGTTTCCCTGTGTAAATCTAGTGTACATTATGAAAACGATTGTTGTATTTCTCAGATAAAAAAACAGGCTGCCCTCCTTCCTGTGTTGATGTGCACCCTGTCAAGTAGACGCGTGATTTATAGAAATTTCTTGTTTAAAGATAAAAGTCTGAAGGAATATTGAAAAATCATATTTTTCATCATATTTACGAAAGGAAGGCT
>DLOL01000018.1:0-4670 GCA_002478485.1 Eubacteriaceae bacterium UBA7485
CTTTAATGCGACAGCCCCTTTTCAGTTCCAGTCTTTTAAGGTTTCCAAAATCAGCCGGTCGTCTTCGAGGTAGTTCCTTGAATAAAGGATCTCGATTCCCCTTCCGGTATCCTTCACATCGTAAAGGAGAATGCTTCCGTCAAGCATGAGCGGGATCTCGTGATTCTTAACCTGCTTCCAGTCTTTGTCAAAATCCATCCGGTAGGGCTTGGAAGCCGAATAGCTGTCGCCGGGATGGTCCATGTCGGAGCTGTAGTAAAGCGAATAGCCGTTATTTGTGGCGAGCAGCGCCGCGGGTTCATTGTCCCCGCCGTTTGAGACAAGCACGCGGTCATCCCGCCACGTCTTTCCCTGGTCGTCGGAGAAACGGACGCGGATTTCAGAAGGGCCTTTGTCGTAGCTCTCAAGCTCGTAGACAAACAGGATTGTATTTCCGTCTGCGATTAGGTCCGCGTCCTCGATGTTTTGGTCGGCCTTGATGATATCCGGAAGCTTCTTCAGGTTGAAAGAATCGTCCACCTCATAAAGATGAATGGTGTAGGTGCCATTTTTCTGGTCGGGGTCACCGTTGTTGATCCGCCCGTTTACCGTGGTGTAGGCGAGAAGATACCCCTTTCCGTTTTTGATGAGGACCGGGTCGATCTTCAAGTCGGACGGCTTCTCGGCGGAGCCGTCAAAGAGAACGTGATCTTCTTTGATGGAGCCGTCCTCGTTGAAAACCAGAAGCTGAAGTTTTCCGTATTTGTTGCTCGAGAGGATCGCATTGTCTTCGTCGACCGCGTAGATCCAGTTCGAATCGATCGCGTAGCTTTGATTGACGGTTCCGTCTGCGTTGAAGGCGTAAAGTGTGATTTTCCCTTTGCTTCTGACATTGGAGAAGATCAGGTCATTTAAAATCTTGGAGTCGTAAAAGCGGCTCTTTTCAAGATCGCCCCCGACCACCACTTTCTTTGTCTCCGGATTCTTCGAGCATCCGGCAGAGGGGAAGAAGAGAAGAAGAGCCAAAGCCAGGAGCGCGTATGTGTGTTTCCTCATGAAGATCATTCCTCGATTCTAGATAAGTCCATTATAATCAATCCTGAAAACGGAAAAGGACTTTTTCCGCCTAAGTCAGACAGCATCCGCCCGCACCCGGAAAAATCTGACCGCATCCGGCATCTTTGGATTCGTTTTCTGTTTGTGATTGTCCTAACAATCGGGTTTGGATATAATAAGGATGAACAACAGGAGGTTAGTCAATGCAGAGCTACGCGAAAAACGTTTCAATGACGGTTGTCAGAAGACTTCCGAAGTATTATCAGTATTTGAAAGATCTCGAAGACCGCAAAATTGAAAAGATTTCTTCAAGAGAACTGGCCCAGCTCATGGGACTGACCGCAAGCCAGATCAGGCAGGACTTGAACTCGTTTGGCGCGTACGGGCAGCAGGGCTACGGGTACCGGGTGTCTGAACTGAAAGAAGCCATCCGGAAAATTCTGGGCCTGAATGAAACCTACGACTGCATTTTAATCGGCGGAGGCAATATCGGACAGGCGCTTGCCAAGTATACGCTGTACCGCAATGACGGAATTCTGATCAATGCAATTTTCGACATCAAGCCGGATGAAGTGGACAGGACGACGGGGATTAGCGTCTATCATCTGGATGACCTTGAAGACTATCTGGAGAAGACCCCGACGGACATCGCCATTATCGCAGTCCCGAGAGACGCGGCTCAGTCCGTCTCCGAGCGCGCGGTGGGTGCGGGCATTCGCGCCATTTTGAACTTCGCTCCGGTTGACCTGGAACTGGGGGATGATGTGATCATCAACAATGTCAACATCACGGATAATTTCTACACCCTGACCTACCTTCTTGCAGAAGACAAGCTGATCCGTGAAAAACAGAAAAATCAGAAATAATCAGCGCCCGAGGGCGCTTTTTTTAAAAGGAGAAAAGGAAGAGATGGCTTATAAACTGATTGTCTCCGATATGGACGACACGCTTTTGAATGATGAAAGGCACGTGTCGGACGCGGACCGGAAGGCGCTTGAAAAGGCGAGAGCCTGCGGCGTGAGATTTGTCCCCGCTACGGGAAGGCCTTACACGAGCATTCAGGGAACCCTTGAGGAGGTGGGCCTGAACGGACGTCCCGGTGAATATGTGATCTCCTACAATGGAGGGGCGATCACGGACAACGAGAAGAATGATCTGATCTTTTTCAAGGGGCTTGATTATCCCACCGCCTCCATGCTCTTTGAGGAGGGAAGAGAGCGCGGATACCCCATGCGCGTCTACACGCTTGACGGAAACTATCATTACCGGCTGTTCNNGAACCGGCTGGATGATGACGAGCGGGCCTACCTGAAGGGCCGGCTTGAAGTTATTCCGTTTGATGAAGAGGACATTTCGTTTTTAAAAGATCACAAGATCGTCAAAGTCAATTATGTCTCGACGGACAGGGAGGCGCTTTTAAAGACGCTGGATGAGCTAAGGGAGAAGGTTCAGGACCTCTCCGTCACGTTTTCATCCAACCGCTACATGGAATTCTCCCCCAAGGGCATTGACAAGGGCGCCGCGGTCCTGAAGCTCTGCGAGAAAACCGGAATCAAGCCGGAGGAAGTCATTGCAGTCGGAGACAACTTCAATGATCTCTCCATGATTCAGGCTGCGGGACTTGGCGTGTGCGTGCAAAACGGTGTGGGGGACGTGCGCAGGGAAGCAGACGTCATTCTAAAAGCAAGCCATAATGAAGACCCGATGGAGGAGATTGTGGAGAACTATATCCTCAATCTAAAAGGAGGCGCTCGCGGTTGAACGTGAGCGCCTCCTTTTATGGACCGGTCTTTTTCCAGTGCCCGAGCGTATCGAGATAATCGGATAACTGTTCTCTCCGCTCTTCTTCTTCCAGGGATTCGGGATTTGGCATATGGCTGAGAAGGTAGTTTAAAAGGGATTCTTTCTCGGGATAAGCGAACACGCCGTCTTTGTAGCACCACCTGCAGTAGTCTTCATTGAAGCTTCCGTCCTCCTCACGGCTGATCATGGCATCCTCGTAAAGCGGCATCCCGCAGCACTGGCAGACCAGCTGCCTTGGAGAGCCGAGAAGCGTGTTAATGGACACGCCAAACAGCGCGGATAAAAGCTTGAGGGTCTCAGTGTTCGGAGAAGTCTCGCCTGTCTCCCACCGGCTCACGGCCTGTCTTGACACGAGCACCTGCCCGGCCAGCTCATCCTGCGTCATGTGATGCTGAAGACGCAGATTTTTAAGAATATCTTTCGTTTCCATTTCTTCCTCCTGTGCCTTCAATTGTACAGGCGATAAAGCCATCTGGTAAGAAACGCGCGGTTGCGAAAAAGACCGGCGCGGACGCGCCGTGGNNCGGACGCGCCGGTTGGGGTGCATTTGATTCGGGAAAAGAAGCAGCCTTTTTAGTTCTCCCTCTGTGCCAGGAAGTCAAGCGAGTCCCTGACAATGATTTCAGACGCGTCCCTCTTGTCCATCCGGGTGAGCGCTTCCTGAAGGTTTTGCTCAAGCGCGGGTTCAGCGATGAACCGGGAGAGCTCATAGTACACTTCGTCCGGCGTGTGCGCGATCACCGCCGCGCCTTCCTTCTCGAAGATTTTCGCGTTCTCAAGTTCCTGGCCCTCCACGGGATGGTAGAGGATGGTCGGGATCTTGGTGGCCACAATCTCGGAGAGGACGGTTCCGCCGGGCTTTGTGATCATCACATCGGCCATGGCGTACACTTCCTGAATATCCTTGACGTAGCCGAGGATTTTGGTGTGCTGGAGCGGAAGCTTCTCAAGGCGCCTTCTCATTTTCCGGTTGTTCCCGCAGATAACCAGGGTCTGGAGATCCTTAAAGTGATCGATGACCGAGCAGAGCTTTTCCACGTCCCTCAGCACCCCGTAGGTCCCTGCAAACAGGATCAGGGTGGTCTTCCCCTCGTCAAGACCGTACTTGAAATAGTAGCGGTTCCCTTCAACAGGCTTTCGGAACGGCTCTCTCACCGGAAGGCCGGATACCACGACCCGGTCCGGACTGGTTCCGAAGCGCTCGAGATTCTTCTTTCCCTCCTCGCACGCGACATAGTACCGGTCGGTGTCGGGATGCACCCAGAAAACCGGGGTGGTGTACTCGGTGATAACCGAGCAGACCGGGGTGAGCGGGTAGTGCTCTTTTTTCAGGATCGGAACGATCCGGTAGGAATAGGTGTTGACGATCAGGTCGGGTCTGAAGTCGTTGACGATGTCCGTCACGGTCTCCTCCATCAGCTTCCAGTACCACTCCACGTGGTCGAAGTCCTTGATGATGTTGCGCTCCTGGCTGTAGTAGAGATCCTTGTAGATTTTCTGTCCCTTCCCGTAGGAGGTGAGGTAGAGCTTTTCCAGAAAGAAGTTCACAGGCTTTGAGAACTCGTTGAAAATGTCGAAGACGTGGACGATCATGCCCTGCTTCTCATATTCAGCTTTCAAGGTTTTTGCGATCATCCGGTGGCCCGAGCCGTGCGAGCAGGTCATGATCAGAATGCGTTTTCTCGGTTTCATGTTTCAATATTCCTTCTGTCATCGTATTCCACACCGATCAGGCACAGATCGTCCTCTGCGACGGTGTTTTTGGTGAAGTGCTTGTAGTAATTAATGATATGTCCGCAGATGTCCGGAATGAACTTCTTTCTGGAAAAGCT
>DLOL01000018.1:4688-6670 GCA_002478485.1 Eubacteriaceae bacterium UBA7485
CCGGCCGTGTTGACCGCCTCGACCAGCCCGTCCGTGAAGACAATCATCTTGTCCCCGTTCTGGAAGGGGCGCTCCTCGTCCTTGTATTCGAGAAAGCTCATCAGCCCGTGCATCCCGACAAGGGGCAGGGTCGGGGAGAGCTGGTCGATTTTTCCGTCGTGGAGAAGAAGGCCTGCTGGGTGTCCCGCGTTCGAATAGTAAAGTTTCCCTTCGTGCGGGTCAAGCCTGAAGATAATCGACGAAAAGAAAGAAGATTCGATGATGCTTGAGATGTCGTGATCAAGCTGCTTGATGAAGGCGGCGGGGGAGTTTTTTGTCTCCTCATTCTTGAGCGCGTAGGTGTAGCTGAGCTTGACCATGGTCGTCAGCATCGCCGCGTCAAGACCGTGTCCGGTGGTGTCGGTGAGCACGAGGCTGACCTGGTCGTCGTCAAAGATATGAAAGTCGTAAAAGTCACCGCCGACTCTCCGGAACGGTTTCAGGTAAGTGTAGAGATGATAAAAATCCGAATGAAACATCTGAGGCTTCGGAATAATTTTCTTTTGTATGTTTTGGGCGTTTTGGAGCTGCTGGTCCAAAATCACCAAGAGTTCGTTTTTCGATAGTCTATCCATGTTACCATTTTAACGGAAATTTTAGCTGCCGGTTCAAAATATAGACATGAAAAGGTTTTTCATAAACCCGTTTTCCGGTGATGGAATGACGGGTCGGATGTGCTAAAATAGAAAAAACAGGAGAGCGGCTGACTTAACAAACAGCCGCGCGGCTGTGTGACGATCCGGGAGACCGGAGGACAGGATTTAATATTAAGAAAGCAGGTGTAAGCCATGATAGAGTATGTGTTCGGCGCCAAAGGGAGCGGTAAGACCAAGAAGATGATCGACATGGCCAATGAATCACTCACAAAGGCTAAGGGCTCAGTCCTTTTCTTAAACGACCGTGATAAATACAGAGCGACAGTCAGCACCCAGATTCGTTTCATCAACACCGATGAGTTTTTCATCGAAGGTGAAAATGAAATGTACGGATTTGTCTGCGGGACCATCGCGAGCAACTATGACGTCGAATATGTCTATATCGACAATCTGTTAAGAATCCTTGACGTGGACGGCGTCAACGACGACGGGCTGAGAGTGTTTGTCGAAAAGCTCAAGAAGCTTGACACGGACAACATCAACTTTGTCCTCAGCATCAGCTGCTCGGAAGATCAGGCGCCTGATTTCCTGAAATAAGAAAATGCCAACGCCCTTCGGGGCGTTTTTTTAACGACTGATTATGAACTATTACCCATATTCAAGGTTTTTGAAAGAAAAGTACGGAGAAAAAGTCTACAAGCTTCCGGTCAACGTGCCGGTCACCTGCCCGAACCGGGACGGGACCTGCGGGTATGGCGGATGCATCTTCTGCAGGGCGGACGGCGCGGGCCATGAGCTCCTTGACGAGACACTAAGCGTGACCGAGCAGCTTGAAAAGAACGCGGCCTATATCGGACCGCGCTACGGAGCCAGGAAGTTTATCGCGTATTTCCAGTCCTTCACCAACACCTGGACGGACGACGGAATATTCGCGCGCTGGATGGAGGAGGCCGCGTCCTTCCCGGGCGTGGTGGGCATCTCGGTCTCCACCCGGCCGGACGCGGTGAGCGGGGAGAAAATCCGGATCATGCAGGAGGTGCAGGAGAGGGGGGTCGACGTCACCGTCGAACTCGGCCTTCAGTCTTCAAACAACAAGACGCTCGAGATTTTAAACCGCGGGCATGATGTGGAGAGCTACCTGCACTGTGCCGGAAAAATCCGGGAGGGGGGGCTTGATCTGTGCACGCACCTGATTACGGACCTTCCCTGGGACAGGGACGAGGACGTGGTGCGGGCCGCGGGCCTTGTCAACCGCTTCGGAGGCCATGTCAAGCTCCATTCGCTCTACGTGGAGAAGGGGACGAAGCTTGCGGCGCTTTACGAGTCGGGCGAAGTGAAGCTTCTCGT
>DLOL01000018.1:6720-8089 GCA_002478485.1 Eubacteriaceae bacterium UBA7485
CCGGCTGGTCGGTCGCGTCCCAGAGGAGAAGAGCCTGTTCGCGAACTACCACACTTCCTGGTGGAAGCTCAAAGACGAGCTTGAAGCCTACATGGATATGCGCGGAATGAACCAGGGATCGAAATTAGGATGAACGGAAAAAAACCTAATGATATAATGTTAGCTGAATAACCTCGTGAAGCGGTTCGGCCGCTGGAAGAAGGACTAAAGAAGAGATGTTAGAAGAAGTCATCCTCGCCAAAGGCGAATTAGAAGAAGCGCCCGAAGGGAGCGACCTTTACAATGGAAACGCGGCAGCCTACCGGACGCTTGAAAAGGAAGAGCAGGAAGCGCTCAAGGTGCTTCAGCAGGCGATGCTCAAGCATAAGATGACCCGAACGCCGCTTGATTTGATCTACGAGCCGCGGGACACGTTTGTCCTGGAAGGCAGCGGAAACACCGTGATTCACCCGCCGCTTGCCGTCCGGAAAAAGGACAGCGCGGTGCCGGAATGGATCGTCGACTTCTCTCAGGACGAAAGCGACCCGGTGGACTTTTTCATCAAGCCCTGGGTGCTGCGAAAGGGAGGCGTGAAGG
The DNA here is from genome assembly GCA_002478485.1 of Eubacteriaceae bacterium UBA7485. Lineage (GTDB taxonomy): Bacteria > Bacillota > Clostridia > Eubacteriales > Eubacteriaceae > UBA7485. The sequence continues at coordinate 7,297 of DLOL01000018.1, forward strand.
AATTCTGGCTGGTCAACACCAAGGACAAGAAGATTTACATTTACGATCTTGAAAAGGAAAGCCTGGTTCCTGAGATCATCGATTCGCCAAGGCGGGTGAAGGTTGGCGTCTACAACGGGCTTTACATTGGATATACGGATCTGTTTAAGAAAAAGGCAGAATAGGACGGAGGACGCATGCACGAGAACAGTAAAGAAAAAGTTCTGTCAAGCACAAGCGAGATGGAAGAAAAGGTCGAGATTTATTCTCTTGCTGTCTGCGGACTTTATGACAGAATGATCAATTACGCCGGCGTCGTTCATGAAACGGACCGTTCAAACTATATGGAAATGCGCGCCATGGTCAATTTCGTCTATGCCACCGATCACTACGGCTTTAATCTCAGAAAGAAGCTCTCCGACGGGACCAAACGCGAGACGATCTTAAAGGCGCTTGAAGAGGAATATAAAGAGACATGCAAAGTCTATAAAGACGACTACCTTTTCACACTCAAGAAGAATTTCGAACACGCGCTCGACGCGGACTATGACCAGAACACGTTTCCCGATATGGAAGACCGGCTCGCGTTTGCGGCGCTGAGAAAGTCGGTTGGGAAGCGCGTGCATTCAAAGATTGTCTCTCTCGCGGCCGAAGGCAGCACCAAAGCGCAGATTCTTGCGGGAAGAAGCTATTTTCTCGGGTGGGGGACCCCCGTGGATGTCGATGCGGGCCTGCACTGGCTGGACACGGCGGCCAAATCCGGAAACGGGGAAGCGCTCCTCTTCCTGGGGCTCGAGCGCGTGTTCGAAATTCT
>DLOL01000018.1:8141-10330 GCA_002478485.1 Eubacteriaceae bacterium UBA7485
GGAGGCCTCGTTTGCGCTCTACCGCTACTATCTCGACCACCTCTCCGACCGCACGGCAAAATCCAGCGCCAAGAAGTGGATGAGACGCGGGCAGGAGGAAGGATCGGTGATGAATCTTTATTTCTCACCGGATGAAGAGAAGCGGCCGAAAAAACCCTGGGTGAATCTGAACACGCGAAACGCGCTTGACTGGGTGAAAGCGGNNCAGCCGCGCTTGAAGAGCCCGACGCCTACACGCTTCTGGCCTCTTTATATGAAAAAGGCCATGCGGGATTTGAGAAAAATGAAGAGAAAGCGGAAGAATGCCGCAAAACCGCCTTTGCCCTTTCCTGATTGACTTCAATTCTTGCCAAAAGTAAAATATAAAAGATCTGTCAGACTCGGTGTTCCTCTCACGAGTGTAACCGTGAACATCGTTGAGACACAACTATTAACGAGCGATATACACGATCATAGAAGGAGGTAGAGGAATCGGACTAACGATTGTAATCTCGCTGGTCTGCCTGCTCGCGGGCGCTTTTATTGGTTGCGCTCGATCTGGCCANNCCTCATCTATAAAAGCCAAAGCGAGAAAAAGCTTCAGGAAGCCCGGGCAACCGCGGAGGATATTATCAATAGAGCCGAGCAGGATGCGAAAACCAAAACGCAGGAAATCCTGTTCCAGGCGAAAAAAGAGTCGATTCAGTACAAGGAAGAGGTTGAGAAGGAGAATTCTCAGCGCAGAAACGAACTGAATCGCCAGGAGAACCGTCTTCATCAGAAAGAAGAGAATCTCGACAAACGCTTCAGCCAGATCGAGCGCAACGAGGAGAAGCTTGAGCGCAAGATCAAGGAAGTGGACAAGCGAAAGAAGGCTGTCGATCAGCTTTATGATGAGCAGGTGCATGAGCTTGAGAAGATTTCCGGCATGACGCATGACGAAGCCAAGGATATCCTGATGGAGGAAATCGAGCGCGAAACCAGAGCCGATGCTGCGGTGATGGTGCGCCAGATTGAAACCGAGGCGAAGTCCAATGCGGACCGGAAAGCCAGAGAGCTGATTGCCCAAACCATCCAGCGCTGCGCAGCCGATCATGTGGCGGAGAACACCATCACCGTGGTCAATCTTCCAAATGACGAGATGAAAGGCCGTATCATCGGAAGGGAAGGGCGCAACATCCGCACGCTTGAGACGATCACGGGCGTCGACCTGATCATCGACGACACGCCTGAAGCGGTGATTTTGTCGGGATTTGACCCGATCCGGCGGGAGGTCGCAAGACTGACGCTTGAGAAGCTCATCCTGGACGGAAGAATCCATCCGGCAAGAATCGAAGAGACGGTGAAGAAAGCGCAGAAAGAACTGGCCGCGCAGATTCGGGAGACCGGCGAGCAGGCATGCTACGATACCGGCATCCACAATCTGCACCCGGAACTTGTCAAGCTTTTGGGCAGACTTAAATACCGCACCAGTTACGGACAAAACGTATTAAAACATTCCATTGAGGTTGCGCACCTTGCGGGACTGATGGCGTCAGAACTTGGCGCGAACGTCAAAATCGCAAAACGCGCGGGTCTCCTTCACGACATCGGGAAAGCCATCGACCACGAAGTTGAGGGGAACCACGTTGAGATCGGCGTCAGCCAGCTCAAGAAATACAAAGAAAACAAAAATGTCATTCACGCCGTTCAGGCTCACCACGGCGATGTGGAACCGACAACCATCGAAGCGGTCCTGGTTCAGGCAGCCGATGCGATATCCGCTGCAAGGCCCGGCGCGCGCCGAGAAACGCTTGTCAGCTATGTCCAGCGTCTGGAAGAGCTTGAGAATATCGCAAACAGTTTTGAAGGCGTGGATAAAACCTATGCCATTCAGGCGGGTCGTGAAATCCGCGTAATGGTCAAGCCTGAAGTCGTCAACGATGAGTCGATGGTGCTTCTTTCCAAGGAAATCGCAAAGCGCATCGAAAACGAGCTTGAGTATCCAGGCAACATTAAAGTCAATCTGATCCGAGAAACCCGGGCGGTCGATTACGCCAAGTAAGGGCCGGAGACGAAGGACACAAAAAAGAGTCGTAAAGGCGCAAAACGCCGACAGCGTCCCGACAATCCGCGGAACGGAAGCGCCTTATGAGAAGGGGGTCTCCTACACCACGATCGTGGACGGTTTTATCATCTCCGACAAGAAATCGCAAAGCGCATCGAAAACG
>DLOL01000041.1:0-11175 GCA_002478485.1 Eubacteriaceae bacterium UBA7485
TAGGAAATCGCAGTGTTTTTTTCATTTTAAAAAGACAGATCGATGAACAAGATCTGTCTTTTTTTTAGATCGTATCAGAATTAGTTTAATAGAAGGAGAATGTTTGTGTTAAAATATGCACCGTAAAGTAAACGTTTTCCCGCAGTATAGATGAATTTAAACGAGATATACATCTGTTTTTTTGCGCAGATCCTCAATTAAGGATTCGGGAGCTCCTTGATCGGTAATAATTCCGTTAATTTCCTCCCAGTCTGCGTAGGCAAACAACCCATTTGAGAGAAATTTGCTGGAATCAACGACGGTATATACCTGAGAGCAAGATTCAACTGCCCATTTCTTAAACTGAGTTTCTGAATAGGAAACAGCACTTGGTCCAGGAAGACCTTGAAAATCATCCGATCCTAAAAAAGCGGTGTCGATATGGACTTGTGATAATGCGTTTTCAGCCCATTCTCCGACTGCGGCTTTCGAGCTTCTTCTGACTCGGCCTCCGATCATGAAAAGCTCATTATCGGATTCGGCAATAATAGCTGCAATGGAAATTGAATTCGTGAAGATCTTAAGACCACTTTGGAGCCTGAGTTGCTTAGCGATAGCTTTGGTTGTACTCCCGGCGTCTAAAAGAATGGAACTATTCGGACGGATAAAGGAAATCGCTTTTAGGGCAATATCCGATTTTTCTTTGGAATGAGCTGACTCTTTTTCGTCTATTGTTTGTTCAACGAGTTCGGAACGCGCAATCGCACCTCCAAAACTCTTTTCTGCGATACCTTCATCGTCAAGATATATAATATCTTTTCGTATGGTTTCTGTAGAAACGCCAAAGCGTTTGGATAAATCACCAACTTTGATACTGCCTTCCTTCATCAGGATTTTGGCAATTTCGTTTCGGCGCTCAGCTGTTAAGGACTTTTTCATGATTTAAGAATATCCTTGATTAAGGGATATTCACTCCTTTCTTAGTTGGAAGCTTGTGAAACGGTGGAAATCGTTTGGATTTAGTCAGAAAATTAACACAATCTTGGGATCTCATTGGGGTTTCTATAATTGGTTCAGAAAAATAGAATCTGGAAAAAACCAAATATTGAAACAAAAGTCCCAATAAACAACAAATCAAAGCTCTCTTGAATCCATAATAACCCAACTTAACGAAAAATTCAGTCGTTTTCATATAGAATTCTTCAAAATTTGGGAAAATTTATAAGATGCCAATAAACTCCAATATTATTGTTGGAAATAGGTTGACAACAACTAATCGCAAGAATATAATTTGTTTATACTTGAAAACGAAAATAAGTAAGGACGAAAAACCAAAGCAATCGAAAAAAATCGCAATATTTTTTAAATAATCGTGGTTGCGAAAGACTTACTTAGAAAAGAAGATTACGGTTTGTAGAATTCATAATTTATGTTTTTAGGGGGAACATAATGAAAGAAAAAGTTCAATCATTCGGACGCTTTCTAAGCGCGATGGTCATGCCGAACATTGGTGCTTTCATTGCCTGGGGGTTAATGGCAGCATTCTTTATCAGCACGGGCTGGATGCCGAATGAAAAACTGAACGCAGTTCAGGACGCCATGTCGCATTTCCTGCTGCCTATCCTGATTGCTTACACAGGCGGTAAACTTGTCGACGATGTGCGCGGGGGTGTGTGTGGCGCGATTTCTGTTATGGGTGCTATCGGAGCAGCAAACGCCATGGTCACATCAGGATACGGTTCTCCACAGTTCCTTGGAGCTATGGTTATGGGACCTTTATCCGGCTATGTCTTAAAGCTGTTTGATAAACTCATGGATGAACATAAACCCGCTGGTTTTGAAATGCTGATCGACAATTTCTCAACTGGTATTATCGGGATGATTATGTGTATCCTGGCTTACTATTTCTTTGGGCCATTCTTGATCGGGGCGACCAATGTCTTAGCAGCCGGAGTAAACTTCTTTGTTGTTCATCATATCTTACCGCTTGCTTCACTGATTGTTGAACCAGCTAAGATTCTTTTCTTAAATAATGCAATTAATCAGGGGATCTTTACTCCGCTAGGAATGGAACAGGCAGCGGAAACAGGTAAATCGATCTTCTTCTTAATTGAAGCAAATCCGGGACCTGGTCTTGGTATTCTCCTTGCGTACTGCATTGCAGGTAAGGGATCAGCAAAAGACACTGCACCTGGTGCAGCTATCATCGAATTCTTCGGTGGTATCCATGAAATTTACTTCCCGTACGTTCTGATGAACCCGATTCTGATCCTTGCTTGTATGGCAGGTGGTATGACAGGAGTTCTCGTTAATGTTATCCTCGGAGGCGGACTTGTAGGACCAGCTTCTCCAGGATCCATTATTTCTATCCTGATCATGACCCCAAGAGGTGCTTATCTCGCTGTTATCCTGTCCATTATCGCAGCAGCTGCAGTTTCATGTGCTGTCGCGATTCCGCTCCTTAAGATCTTCGGAAAGAACGAAGACCTTGAATCTGCTCAGAACCAGATGAGCGATATGAAGAGTGCATCTAAGGGAATCGTAGCTGTGGATACAAATCCGGAAGATGTTAAAAAAGTTGTTTTCGCTTGCGATGCAGGTATGGGATCATCCGCAATGGGCGCAACTGTGCTGGCTAAGAAATTAAAGGCCGTTGGGCGAGGCGATATTGTCGTCGAACATCACTCTGTTTCTGATATTCCTTCTGATGCTCAGCTTGTTGTTACGCATCAGGACCTGAAGGAAAGAGCAGAACACTCAGCGCCACAGGCACAGCTGGTATTAATCACCAACTTTATGAATGCGCCTGAATATGATGAAGTGGCAAAACAGCTCTCAGGCCAGGGATCTACTGCACAGACAAAAGACAAGACTCCTGAAGAAGCGGCACCTTCTGAAAAGCCAGCAGCTGTTGAAGGAAAGCCAGAAGAAAAAGAAGACGATCTCTTAATCGTAGAAAACATTAAAACGAATCAGAAACCGGCTTCCAAGGAAGACGTTATCCGCGAAGCAGGGCAGATGCTGGTGGATACGGGATATGTCGATAAAGATTATGTCCAGGGCATGATTCTAAGAGAAGACAGCTTCCCGACGAACCTGCAGAACGGAATCGCAATTCCTCACGGAGTTGAAGAAGTGAAGCAGAAAGTCAAGCATTCTGGTATTTCGATCCAGACGTTCCCGGAAACTATTACCTGGAATGAAGGAGAACCGCCAGTAAAACTGGTTATCGGAATTGCAGGCAAGGGAGATGAACATGTGGATATCCTTGCAAGAGTAGCCACAAAACTCCAGGCTCCGGAACAGGTTGATGAATTCCTCAAACTCTCACCGGAAGAAATGGTGAAATTCCTGACCACAGACTGATCATTATGAACGAATAAATACCGGGCGGTTAGAATACCGACCCGGTATTCTTTTTTTGAGATCATGTATTTTGGAAAGAACACGTCCGCACATTTAATAAATGTGAATATTGTGAGTAATATAGATATAGATAAAGAATAAGATAATGATGAAGGCGAGGTGCCCTATGAAATATGTCGGATTTCCAGACTGGCTTTCCAGACCCATTGATCAAATTCCGATAGAAGACACGTTAAGAATAACAAGCCCAGAATTTGAACAGGGAGGAGAGCTTCCAGAATCCGCCACGGCCTATGGGGGAGACCATTCACCGGAACTTCATGTAGATCCTGTTCCGGAGGGAACAAAGACTTTTGCAGTTACACTTGAAGAGACAGACAGTAAGAAACACGTATCGTATTGGGTGATCTGGAATCTTCCGCCTTATCCGGTGATTGCGGGCGATGTGCCGAAAGGAATTTTCGTGGACGAGACCCAGGTGATGCAGGGCATGGCAGTCGGGGAACACTGTTATAAAGGGCCTAAGGTTTCCCATTTATTTCCCAGGAAAAAAGAACATTATCTGTTCACGGTTTATGCTTTGGACACGGTTCTTGACATCTATGTCGATACGATGAGAGAAGATCTCTTGCGGTGGATGAACGGACATGTGCTCGGGAAAGGTACGATCCGGGCTACTTTTACACCGAAAGAACATGAAAAAAAGAACAGTGATCATATAGAAGAATAAAACAAATAAACCCCGTAACAGTATTCGTTTCGTTTTGAAAGCGGATGACTGTTGCGGGGTTTTCTAGATGGGTCTGCTATCTTTAAATGTGACTTACGAATTTACTGGAGTAAATCCGTATTTTTCCATGATCTTTGAGACATCGTCTGATTTTAGGAATTCTTCAAAGGCTTTTGCGGCGTCTTTCTTTTCACTCTGTTTCAGAACCGCCATCGGATAGACGACCGGTGTGTAAGAATCAGCCGGGAACTCAGCAACGATTTTAACTTGATCGTTTGAGATGGCATCCGTCTTATAGACAACACCAGCCTGAGCTTCACCATTGGCAACATAGGTTAACGCCTGGGTAACGTCTTTTGCATATACAGCCTTAGCTTTGATTTCGTCAAGCATTCCGAGATTCTGGAAAGCTTCTTCTGCGTATTGGCCGGCGGGAACCTTTGAAGGTTCTCCGAGTGCAATGGTTTCAACATTTGAACTGGTTAAGGACTGAATATCCGTGACAGTGTCCGAATCTTTCGGAGCGATCAGGACGAGCTTATTTTCCACAAAGTTCTCCCTTGTGTCATTGTCTAGGTAACCGCCCTGTTCCAAAGCATCCATCTGCTTTTGAGCAGCCGAAATGAAAAAGTCAAATTCAGCTCCCGTCGCATTTTCGATTTGCTTTTGAAGATCGCCTGAGCCACCATAGTTAAAAGTCAATTCCACATTGGGATCTTTTTCCTTGTAGGCTTCTGTTACATCTGCCATGGCATTTTTCAGGCTGGCTGCAGCTTGAATCGTCAGGGTTTGCTTCTCTTCACTGCTAGAGCTAGAATTAGAGCTTCCGCAGGCACTAAGGCCAAGAAGCAGACATAGTGCTAGTAAGATCGATACTGTCCGTTTCATTTATTTGCCTCTCGAATAATTAAACTTGTATTCATTTTAATCTTAAATATATAAAAAGGAAAGCCTGTTTATTCTACAAGCAGGATATTTTCCGGAAGAATTTGAAGATAAGACGGGAACTCAGTCAAATCCTTAATCTGATCATGAGAAACTCTCCAGCACATAAGTTGTTTTGGATGAACTCCCTTTTTCTTAAATAGGATATTCGAGGCGAAAGGTTCGTTGATTACCTGGACGACCTCTATCTCAATTGCATTGACATCCTCTTTCCTGCAAGGTGTAAAATAATGGGCACGAATTCCTCCGAAGAGGATTCCTGGCTTTATTGGATGGTTGAGTTCAAGTTCAAGATCCCAGTCTGTAAATAAAGCACGCTTCTCTCCGGACGCTTTAACAGGAGAGATGTTCCGACATCCGGTTAGAGAGAGCGCGGCTCGGGTTCTCGGATGCGCGAAAAGGCGCTTGGTTGAATCGTAGTCGATCAGACGTCCTTCCTCCATGACGCCCGCATTTTCACAGAGCATATAAATCTCATCTCTCGAATGCGAAACAAAAAGAATAGAGCGGTTATAATCCTTCAGAAACTGAAGAAGGTCTTGTTGGAGTGACCATCTTAGTGAGGAATCAAGTGCAGAAAAAGGTTCATCAAGCATAAGAATATTCGGATCACGAATAAAAATTCTTGCCAAAGCGCATCGCTGCTGCTGTCCTCCCGAAAGAGCCGACGGATGAAGCTTTTCTTTACCGCTCAGACCAAATCGTTTTATTTCGGCCTGAATTTTTTCTTTTGAAAAATCCTTTCGGCTGATACCGGCAGCGATATTTTCCTCAACAGTCATATTTGGAAACAAGGCATAGTTTTGGAATAGATATCCAGTCTTACGTTCCTGCGGCTTTAAGTTAATGCCTTTTTCTGAATCAAAGTAAGTTTCGCCGTTTACAACGATCTTTCCTTTGTCAGGTGTAATGATTCCAGCAACACATTTAAGAGTCATGCTCTTTCCGCATCCCGAAGCTCCTAGAAGTCCGGTGATAACGGGTGCATCTTCTTTTAGCTTTACGTCCAGATGAAAATCACCTGCATCCTTCTGAATATCAATATCAAAACTCATGAATATTTCCTCATCTTTGCTATAGCTAAATTCATCAGTCCGATGGATGAGAGTGAAATGATGACAATAACCAGTGTCCATTTGATGGCTAGACTCATATCGCCCGCTGCGCTTGCTGTATAAATCATTAATGAAACAGTCTGAGTTTTTCCTGGTATATTTCCTGCAACCATCAGGGTTGCACCAAACTCTCCAAGGCTTCTCGCAAAAGTCAGCACGAGACCGGCTGCGATTCCGGGGAGCGCAAGAGGGATCTGAATACGCCTGAAAATTTCAAAATCTTTCATTCCAAGGATTTGTCCTGCATAGATTAAGTCAGGATCAATCTGTTCAAACGCGGCTTTTACTGTCCGGTACATCAGCGGAAAAGAGACAACAAAAGCTGCGATCACTGCACCTTCAACGGTGAAGACCACGCGAATTCCCAGGCTGAGAAGCATTTTTCCGATAAAACCGTTTTTTCCGAAAAGAATTAATAGAAAAAGTCCGGTTACAGTCGGAGGAAGCACAAGCGGTAGAGTGAGCAGACCGTCCAGAAAGGTCTGCCACCTCAGACTGAGACGCGTAACCCACCATGCAGCCAGCACACCTAAGAAAAAAGAAAAGAGCGTGGAGGTACAGGCAATCCGAAGAGAGATCAATAAAGGTGTAATATTTTCCATTGTTTGCATCTTTCTTATGAATAATTTACAATAAATGTAATTTTACATATTATTTTAATTAAATTTAAAGTAAAGTGCGTATATTATTTTATGTGGTTTGAATCGTAAATCACTCAATCCCTTTACTTCTGGCTCGGTTCCCCCCGAGCCAATCCCCTTAAAATGAACTCCGGTTTCGCCGGAGTTTTTTTATTTAATATTATAATACAATCCTGTTTTTTTATTGGTTAAAATAATAAATATCTTAATTGTTCATTATAATTTTCACTTGATTTTTTCTATCATCAATCAGATTAAAGCCTACCACCCCTCTACACTTATGGACAACTTTAACCATTTAAAGTATAATAGCAAAGTTAATAGCTACTGAGTGAGCAGAAGGGGATTTGCATAAAATGGAAAAAGAAACCAAGAATAACTGGTCCTTCGAAGACCAGGATGTGATTCTCTCAGACCTGAAAGGGCTGATTCAGATCGTAAGCACAAACGGAGACGCCGGCGAAGTGACAGATGAAGCTCCGCTAGGTGAAAGAATCAATCAGGCGATTGATTATGTTGTGGACCTGGGCCATAAATACGGCTTTAGAGGAAAAAACCTCGATGGTTATGTTGGGTGGCTTGAAATCGGTCCAGAAGACGCTGAAGAAATGGTTGGAATTCTCAGCCATGTCGATGTGGTTCCGGTATCGGATGGATGGAGTTATCCGCCGCATGACACAACCATTAAAGATGGTAAGATTTTCGGACGAGGAACTCTTGACGATAAAGGTCCGTTGGTGGCGACACTTCATGCAATGAAGGCAGTCAACGACTCCGGAGTTCCGCTGGACAGACGTATCCGCGTCATTTTCGGCGGTGATGAGGAGTCCGGTAGAAATCGCTGCATGGAACATTACAAGAAAACGGAAGAAATTCCAACTGTCGCTTTCTCGCCAGATGCAGACTATCCGGTAATTTTTGCAGAAAAAGGAATTCAGGGCATAAAAATCTACGCTGATGATCTGAAAGGCGACGACTTGAAGCTTGAATCGGGAACCGTGATCAACATCGTACCCGATAAAGCATCCGCGCAGGTGAACGGAAAAGAGTACAGCGCACAGGGAACCGCCGCACATGCGATGGAACCTGAAAAAGGAGACAACGCACTCCTGAAACTCGGAAAAATGCTTGAAAAGGAAGGGGTGAAGCACCCGTTCCTGGATCTTTTAGACATGGCCAATGTCAAGGACCTGAACATTGCACTGAGTGATGACGTTTCAGGCAACCTGACCTTTAATCCGGCGGTGGCACATGTGGACGGACCGAGCGCTTCTCTTGAATGCGATATTCGTTATCCGGTCACACTCAAGCCGGATCAATTTGATCCTGAAATCGCAAAAGCTGTTGCCCCTCTCGGTTTTAAAGTTGAAGAAACCAAACACCTTGCTCCACTTTATGTGAAAAGAGACTCCGAGCTCGTACAGAAGCTTTTAAAAGTTTATGAAGATTACATCGGCGAAAAAGCTGAACCGATTTCACTTGGCGGCGGCACCTATGCTCGCGAATTTGATAACGCAGTGGCTTTCGGTATTCTTTTCCCTGGAGAAGAAAACATGTGCCATCAGACCGATGAATACTGGTCTTTAAATGATCTTCAGGCTAATCTTCAAATCATCGCGGATGCGATTCAATCATTGGGCACGAAATAATTGAACAAACTTGTCTTGCAAGTTCTGGAAGCCCCGTTTTTACGGGGCCTTCCACTATATCTATGAACTAGAAAATAAATATAGGGGGGTTTCAGTGGAAAACAAAGAGAGCAGCTTTAAGCCTTATATAGCTGCTGACCAAGTGGTGCCGGAATTAACGGCCACATCGATTGTCCTCGGGGTTATTCTTGCAATTATCTTCGGGGCTGCCAACGCGTATCTTGGCCTGCGCGTGGGGATGACGATTTCAGCTTCCATTCCAGCGGCTGTTATCTCGATGGGAGTAATCCGGTTTATCATGAAAAAGGACTCCGTCCTTGAGAATAATATGGTTCAGACCATCGGATCCGCCGGTGAGTCTGTGGCGGCAGGTGCGATCTTCACGCTTCCCGCACTTTTCATGTGGGCTCAGGAATGGGGATCAGCAGAACCGTCACTGATTGAAATCAGCCTTATCTGCCTATGCGGTGGTTTTCTTGGAATCTTATTTATGATCCCGCTCAGACAGGCGCTGATTGTAAAAGAACACGGTGTGCTTCTCTACCCGGAAGGAACGGCCTGCGCGGAAGTTCTGCTCGCAGGGGAAACCGGCGGTGCTACCGCCTCCACAGTCTTCTCAGGACTCGGAATTGCGGCAGTCTACAAGTTCATTTCTGACGGACTTGGACTTTTCCCGTCTGAAATTTCATGGGATATCCCGTCCTACAAAGGCGCTGCGTTTGGAACAAGTGTTCTTCCGGCGCTTCTTGGTGTGGGGTATATCTGTGGATTAAAAGTATCGGCCTATATGTTTGCAGGCGGTGTGCTCTCATGGCTTGCTCTCATGCCGGCGATCGCTTCCTTTGGTGGAAATTCAGTTATCTTCCCAGGCACCATCGCAATTTCTCAGATGACCCCGGATGATATCTGGTCGAATTACATTCGTTATATCGGTGCCGGAGCGGTTGCCTGCGGCGGGATTCTATCGCTGATTAAATCTCTTCCTCTGATTGTTACGACGTTCAGAGATGCGATGAAAGATTTCAGCGTGAAAGAAGACCATGTTAGATTGAGAACGGAACAGGATATGGACATGAAGGTAGTCGGTATTCTCGTGCTGATTGTCATCTTGATTATCTGGCTTGTTCCGGCTATCCCGGTATCTCTCTTCGGTGCATTTCTAATTGCGATTTTTGGCTTCTTCTTCTCAACGGTATCGGCGAGAATTGTCGGCCTGATTGGATCATCTAACAACCCTGTATCAGGGATGACAATCGCAACGCTTCTTTTCACCACCATTATCTTTAAGGCTTCAGGAAACGTTGGCCATAATGGGATGATCGCGGCGATTGCAGTTGGTTCCATTATTGCAATTATTGCAGCTATTTCCGGGGATACTTCTCAGGACCTCAAAACCGGCTATATTGTCGGTGCGACTCCGAGAAAGCAGCAGATCGGGGAACTTTACGGTGTTATTGCATCTGCACTTGCAATCGGCGGCGTCCTCTATCTCCTTAATGCGGCTTGGGGCTACGGTTCTGCACAGCTTCCTGCTCCGCAGGCCGGACTCATGAAACTGGTTGTTGAAGGGGTCATGGGCGGAAACCTTCCATGGGGACTGGTCTTTATCGGAATTTTCATCGCTCTTGCTATTGAATGCCTTGGAATTCCGATTATGCCAGTTGCAGTTGGGATGTACCTTCCGGTTCAGACTTCTGCAGCGATTATGATCGGGGGTCTTGTACGCTGGGTTGTTGAATCCAGAAAGAACGTAACAGATAAACAGAAGGATGGCATGATCAATTCTGCGCTCCTCTACTCATCTGGATTTATCGCGGGCGAAGGGCTAGTCGGGATTCTTCTCGCGGTTCTTGCAATCATTCCAATGGGCGGCGGAACACTGGGAGATGCGATTATCCTTCCGTTCAGCCTCGGTAAGATCGGATCGATTATTTTCTGCGCGCTTCTCGTGGCCAGCATGTTCTTCTATGCCAACAAAGGAAAGAAAAACGGTGTGGACGACGGCGAGATGAAGGGCGAAGTAACAGACTAACATTCAAGCTGCTTCTTCTAGAAGCAGCTTTTTTTAGCATACAGAGGTAACATGGAAAGAAAATTGAAAAAGGGAGAAAACTTTTTGGTTTTGATTCCGGCAAGAAATCCGGAGATTTCTTTTAAGGAGAAAGATGGAATCGTCACTCTCGTTGTGCCAAACGTGGGGTTTTTTAACAAAATCGCACAAACATTTTTTCAAAGACCGGAAAAGAGCTACATCAAACTAGACCAATTCTCAAGCTTTATATGGCTTAATATTAACGGAAAACGAGATGTTGAAAAGCTTGGAAGACTCCTGAAAAACCGCTTCGGAGACAAAGCGGAGCCGCTTTATCCAAGACTGGTGAAGTTTTTGACCATTTTGAAGGATAACCGATATATTGGCTTGAAGGATCCAGACGGGACCATTATCCGCTAATGAAAAACGCCTCAAACCTAATGTCCGGGTTTGAGGCGTTTTGTTTATTCCAGATCTTTTCTTGCTTCCTGAATCTTTTCAATAATCGGAATATGCTGCGGACAGTGAGATTCGCAAGAGCCGCATGAAATGCAGTTTTCAGGGCGGCGGCTTGAATCGATACCCTGATAACGTTGCTTAGCCCGTGCGGATTCTCCGTACATCGCGTCTTCGTTCCAGTATTTGAAAATTTGAGCAATTGGAATTTTTTCGGGGCAGTCAATGCAGTAGAGGCATCCGGTGCATGGAACCTGGAGAC
>DLOL01000041.1:11198-11422 GCA_002478485.1 Eubacteriaceae bacterium UBA7485
TCTGCTTTGGATAAATCTCCTTGCTGCGCCAGATCCGCGGTAGCCAGATTTTCTCTGACTTGTTCTAAAGTGCTCATTCCGGACAGCACAAGCGTAACTTCAGGCTCATTCCATAAGTATCGGAGTGCTAGACTTGCAGGAGTCTCTTCCACCTGAGATTCCGACCAGATTTCTTCAAGCCTTCCTTCCGGTTTTCCACTGAGCATTCCGCCGCGAAGCGGCTC
>DLOL01000041.1:11443-15443 GCA_002478485.1 Eubacteriaceae bacterium UBA7485
GGCCTTTCAATCCCGCCTGATAGTCTTCATCCATGTAATTCAACTGAATCTGACAGAAGTCGAACGGGTAGGATTCTAGTATTTTCTCGAATGCTTCATAATCGTCATGAAATGAAAAACCGGCATAGCGGATTTTCACTGACGCTTTCGCACGGTCCAGAAATTCTTCAAAGTGATTTTGTTTAAGCACGTCGATACGCTGTCCGTCCAAAGCGTGGAGTAAATAAAAGTCGATGTGATCGGTCCTCAGTCGTTTGAGCTGCTCGTCCAGGAAACGATCCATATCCTCCGGCTTTTCTACGAGCCAGGCGGGGAGCTTGGTGGCAATATTGATCCGGTCCCGCAGTCCGTTCTCTTCCAAAAACTCACCCAGAAAAGGCTCGGACTCTCCTTTATGATAAGGGTAGGCCGTATCCAGATAATTGACCCCGGAGGCAATCGCTTCCTTCAGCATTTCAGAAGCGGCTTCCTTGTCAATTTTACTCTCATCGCCATCAAGTACGGGTAGGCGCATTAATCCAAAACCAAGTTGCGACAAGTTTTCGTTTTTAAATGATCTAGTTTTCATAGTTCCTCCAGTTTTTCATATTTTAACTTAAGGTTAAAGAGATTCGATCAAAAATTAACTTAAAAACAGTGTAATAAGACGATATTTTACTGAATGATTCTGTTTGGGTAAAGTTAAGAGTGTAAAATAAAGGTAAAGCACCATTATTATGAGAATTGGAGATAACTATGCTAAATTTTGAGGAAATGAAGAATTATCTTCTGGAAAACACTCAATTCACCAAGCCTGTTGTCGCTGTCGCGGCAGCGGATGACAAGGTTGTATTGGAAGCAATCAAAGAAATGAATCAACACGGATTCGGCCGCGCCATTCTCGTTGGGAACACCCAGAAAATCCATAACATTGCTAAAGAAATCGGCCTCGACCTGGAAGAAAACATGGTTCTTGATGCACCAAATTCGGAAAGAGCAGCGGCCCTAGCTGTCCAATGCGTCAGAGATGGAGAAGCTGACATTATCATGAAAGGGCTTCTTCAGACGAAAACGTATTTAAAAGCGATCTTAAATAAGGATTACGGGCTTCGAACAGGGAAGACGCTTACGGCTGTAACAGGATTCTTTATCCCAAAACTCGGCAGAATGATTCTGGCGTCGGACTGCGGAATGATCGTACAGCCGACTCTGGAAGAAAAGGTGACCGAAATAAATGATGCGGTAACCCTAGCCCGCGCGCTCCAGTGTGAAAAACCGCTCGTCTCCTGTCTATCCGCCGTTGAAACCGTCAACACCAACATGCCGGATGGTATTGATGCTGCGATCTTATCCAAAATGAATCAAAGAGGGCAGATTACGGGATGCGTCGTAGATGGCCCGCTCTCCCTCGACCTTTCCATTTCTCCGGAATCAGCCATGCATAAAGGTGTAAACTCACCGGTGGCCGGGAAAGCCGATATTCTGATCATGCCCAATATCCAGGCCGGGAATATCTTCTGGAAATCAATGACATTCCTTGCTGGAGCCCAGTCCGGTGCGGTGATCATGGGTGCTGCCAAGCCCGCGGTGCTAACGTCAAGAGCAGACTCTTCAGAAGCAAAAGTGAATGCGATCGCCATGGCCATGATTCTTGAACGCGCGCAAAGAGAAGAACTTCTTGCCAAAAACCTGAAAAGCAAACGAGAACCGCAATTTCAAAATCTTAAAAAGTAAGTCAAAAGCAGAGGCGCAAGCTTCTGCTTTTTCATTTTAAGAAGCGTTGTGTTTTCATAAGAGCGCAAAAAATGATTTTAATCTTCTTTACGCCTTTCGATTCGTTATTCTATCTTGCAACAAGGTATAATTTAGGATAAGCTTTAAGAAAGTATTAAGAAACCAGCATCGAATAAAACTATGAAACTAAAAAGACTCACAATGACGGCTTTTGGTCCGTACCAGAATAAAGTCATCGAAATATCAGATGAGCTTAATATTCTTTACAGTCCAGAAAGCGCCAAAACTGAAAAGGTCAGAGACTTCATCGAGGCGATGCTTTTCACGCCAAGCAAAGAAGAGCGCGAGCAATTTTTAACGCCGCTCGGAAAAGCAGCCGGTGAAATGCTAATCGAAACGGATGAAGGGGAAGTGATTCGCCTGGTGCGTGACTTTAATAAAGAAATTGTTCATGCTTACGACCGGGACGGTGAAGAGGTCAGCGAAAAATATCTGGACGAAGGAGGAAATTTCGCTCTTATTGCCCAGGACACGACCAGAGCGCCGGAGAATCGAATATTCATTCCAAGTGAGGATGATCTAAAGGCACAGCTTGATGAGATGATGGAAAGTCCCACGTTGATGGGGCTTTACGCAAGAAAAGAAGAGATTCAAAAATCGATTGAGTCGCTAGGGTCAAAAGATTCTACGATTCAGGAGAATCTGGACCGGATCGACAAACTGACTGAAAAAGAAAAACAGCTCAAGGAAAAAGTTGATCAGATTCATGATGCGGCGCAGCGTGAAATCCGTACGCTCATGGGAAACAATGAAGAGATCACAAAGGAGCTTGAAAAGCTTGAAGCGCAGCAGAATGAAGAACAGGATGTCAGCAAACGCACCAAGGTTTTAGAGAGCAACGAGAAGGGGGCGAATGAGCGCATCTCCGCGATTACCAAGCAGCTGAATGATCTTTATGCCGAGCAGGATAAGTTCGCGGAACGGTCAGTTATCCTGAAGTCTCATTTCAAACTGGATCGCGATGAACTGATTTCCGATTATGAGAAACTTCACTACGCGCTGGACCGTGAGGAAAAGATGAATTCAGGCGATGACACGCTCCTCAAGCGTGTGCTTGAACTCTCCCCGATTCTTCTTTATGCCATGCTGATTATCGGAGTTGGGCTTGATATTTTCTGCATCATCAATCCAGGCCAGATACTCAATACGCCGGTTACCTATCTTCTCACATTCTGTGGAAGCTTGGCTGCGCTTCTCGGAGGCTTTTTTGTTTATCTCCAAATGAAGTATAAAGGCTATACCGAAGAGGAACGTTCGTTTGAACCAATCTCCGCTGTTGAAGCTGTACTTCAGAAATATCGAAAAGAATCTGTGAATGATTTTGAGGATTTTTACGATAAGTCTCTCAAATACTTTAATCAGATCGCGGATCTTGATTCCGACCTTGAAGATATCGCGGCTGAAATCGAAGAAGCCAAGCAGGAACTGGATCGCTATACAAAGGACCGTGACGCTTACCGCGATGATTTGACAGAAGAGCTTAAAGATACAGGAAGTGCGGATGAAGTCTTTGAAAGAAGAGAGCAAGTTTCAAGACTTGAAAAGATGTTCCAGCAGAACCTTAAGCGCATAGATTCTTTTCGATATTTCTGANNAGATCCGCGATCTGATTAAAGTTCAAAACCAAAGACGGAAAAGCGATGCGCGCCAAGGAATTTGAACATTATCTCAGAGAACGCATCTATAAGCTTAAGCAGCAGAACAAGGAAATTCAGAAGAAAAACGCGGACGAAGAAGTCAAGAAACTTGAAGAGGAACTGGCTACCGTTACAGCGGATATCGAAGAAAACGAAGGTGAAATCGAAGCGCTCAATGATCGAATTGAAGCGGTTAAAGAGGGAAAGCTTGAAGACAAGCTGACGCTTGCCGAAAAGCTCAGTCTCTTCGGTGTCGGACTGGAAGACAGCGTGCTTGAAGGAAAAGACGTTCCGTTTATTTTGGATGATCCATTTACGGAATACAAGCCTGTTGACAAGGCGAGGATGATTTATCTGTTCCGTGACATGATTGGAGACGAGCAGACGATTCTTGTCAGCAACAGTGTTCAGCTGAAAAAAATCTTTGATTCCATGGACTGGAAATACAAAGGAACTTATCTTTAAAATCAAACACCCGCTTATTTTTGAAATAAGCGGGTGTTTTCAGGTTCTATGATGAAAGTGGGGGACGCTAAAAATGCTGGCATCCCCCACTGTATAAATAGCCGCGTAGACAACTCTCTTTCGAT
>DLOL01000008.1:0-1531 GCA_002478485.1 Eubacteriaceae bacterium UBA7485
TATGACGAAAAATATGATTTTTTCAATATTCTTTCAGACTTTTATCTTTAAACAAGAAATTTCTATAAATCATGCGTCTACTTGACAGGGTGCACATCAAAAACCGGGATCCTTTTCTTATCTAAAACCTTCAGGATGACTACGATGCCATTTCCAAGCGCTTGAAATAATCGTGGGAAGATCCGTTTTTTCAGGAGTCCATCCAAGCACTTCTTTTGCTTTATTACTTGAAGCCACCAGCTTTGCAGGATCGCCTTCCCTTCTCTCTTTTTCTTCTCTCGGTATGGCCGTTCCCACCACTTCTTCAGCTGCATCAATCACTTGCCTGACAGAGAATCCTGTTCCATTTCCAAGATTGAAAACATCGGATTTTCCACCATCTCTTAAATAGTTCATAGCTAAAATATGGGCATTCGCTAAGTCATCTACATGAATATAATCTCGAATACATGTTCCATCCGGCGTCTGATAGTCTGTTCCAAAAATTGATATTTTATCTCTCGTGCCTAATGGAACCTGCAGAATTAATGGGATCAGGTGAGTTTCTGGATTATGATCTTCGCCGATTTCGGCACTCTCATCAGCCCCGCATGCATTAAAGTAACGAAGAGCCACATAGTTTGGACCGCCTGCCAGATTCGACCAGTGAAACATTTTCTCCATGGCTAATTTCGTTTCTCCATATGGATTGGTTGGAGATGTCTTATCATTTTCATGTATAGGGATTTGTTCAGGCTCCCCATATGTTGCGGCAGTTGAAGAAAAGACAATTCTTGGTATACGATGTCTCGTCATCACCTTTAAAAGAGATAATGTGCCCCCAAGATTATTATCATAGTATTTTAATGGGTCTTTCATACTTTCGCCTACGATGG
Source organism: Eubacteriaceae bacterium UBA7485 (assembly GCA_002478485.1). Taxonomy (GTDB): domain Bacteria; phylum Bacillota; class Clostridia; order Eubacteriales; family Eubacteriaceae; genus UBA7485. The sequence goes on from DLOL01000008.1 coordinate 876, forward strand.
AAAAAGCTCCAAAGTGAATTACCGTATCTATTTCTTCGTTCTTAAAAAGCTCGTCTAAAGCTGCCTCATCTCGAATATCAAATTCATACAGTCGACAGTTTTCAGGAACCGCTTCTTTATGACCAGTATATAAGGCGTCTACAATGACTACATCTTCACCGGCTTCAAGTAAGCGTCTCACAGTATGCGAACCAATATACCCGGCACCTCCAACAACAAGAACAGACATTCTTTCCTCCTGAATATTTTATGAATATTTTAAATGCGAACTGTAAAGAACGAAATCAGTTCAAAATTCTTTTCAATTTCTCTTAAATGTGCGCTCCTATCATTTAACACTATAAACTGTATTATAATACGATTCTTATCCAATGAAAATACCGCACGTTTTATAACAACATGCGGCATCACATTCTATTCAGTTTTAAACGGTTTGACCGCCTCGTCGCGTCCGAAGACCATAAACCCGTAATCTCCGGCTTCCTCCGCAGCCGCAATCTGCTTTCCAAGCTTTTTCTTCTTTAAGGTCAGCACCGTCTGGTAGCCTTCCTCCCTGAGTCGGTCGGCGGTCTTGAGGACCTCATCCATCGGATCGTCCAGATCATGGAAAAGAACCACCCGTCTTTTCACCTCAAAAGGCTTCTCCTCGCGCTCCG
>DLOL01000008.1:1592-4471 GCA_002478485.1 Eubacteriaceae bacterium UBA7485
ATCGTCCGCCGCCTCCGACGGAGGAACCGCCGCCCGCGCGGATTTCGAAGATCGGGCCTGTATAGTAGCCCATGCCGCGGATCAGGGAGAAATCGAACGTTACATCATACTTCCCGCCCGATGCGCGGTTGGTCGAATCGATCAGCTTCTTCAGATCTTCCGCTTCTCTCGTCAGCCCCGTCATCTCCTCGATCTCGTCAAGGGTCAGGTGCGAGACTTCAGAGACCACGCGCGCGATCTCGTCTTCCTTGAATCTCGGGAAGCGCTCTGAAATTTCACGGGTCACGCCCGCCTCACCGATCTTGTCTAGCTTGTCAAGCGCGATGCAGACCGCTCCGATCTCGTCGGATTCGAATCCGTTTTTCTCGAGAAAGGCCGTGATGAGCCTGCGGTCTGAAACCACGATGGTGAAATCTTTAAACCCGAGGTTCTTCATCGCCTCAGCCGTCATATGCACAAGCTCAATTTCAGCCGCGATGCTCCCTTCCCCGATGATGTCAATGTCGCACTGCTTAAAGCTCCGGTAACGGCCTTTCTGGGGGCGCTCGGCACGGAAGACATTTCCGATCTGCAGCGCCTTGAACGGCACGGGAAGCTCGTTTTTATTGTTTGAATAGTACCTTGAGAGCGGAAGGGTCAGGTCAAAGCGGAGTCCGATATCGCACAGGTCTTTCGGCTTTGAGTCGGCGCTCGGCTTGAAGCGGTCGCCGCGCTTGAGGATCGTGAAGAGCATTTTCAAGTTCTCTCCGCCCTCGCTCCCGAGCAGCAGATCGATATTCTCAAGTGCGGGCGTCTCGATGCGTGAAAAGCCCGCGTCCGTGTAGGTCTTTGTAATCACATCCTCCGCGAAGCTTCGAAGCTTCATCTCTTCCGGCAGGATGTCCCGGGTGCCCCGTACGGGCTTTGCGCTGTGCACACTCATTTCTTGACAACCTTTTTATGGACTTTCTTCCCCTTCTGAAGCATGAGGCCCTCCTCGAAGACTTCAGGCGAAAAGACCGTCTCGATGTCCGTCACCTTCTCGCCCGCGGCGGAGATCCCGTTCTGGGTAACAAGTCTTCTTCCTTCGCTCTTGGACTTGGCAAGGCCCGTCAGCTGGAGGAGCGTCAGGATATCGATGCCGTCCCCGATTTCCTCCTCCGAGATTTCAACGGTCGGGATATCGCCCGAATCCGGGCCGCCTTTAAAGAGTGCGCGGGAGGCTTCCTGAGCTTTCTTCGCTTCTTCCTCTCCGTGGATCATCTTGGTGACTTCGTACGCGAGCACCTCTTTTGCGTGGTTGATCTTCTCGTCTTTCAGGCTTCCAAGCTCCCTGACCTCTTCCATCGGAAGGAAGGTCAGAAGCGCAAGGCACTTCTCAACGTCCGCATCCCCGACGTTTCGCCAGTACTGGTAGAATTCGTATGGGGAGGTCTTCTCCGGATCAAGCCAGAGCGCGCCCTTGGCGGTTTTCCCCATTTTGATTCCTTCCGAGGTGGTGAGCAGCGAGAATGTCATCCCGTAGACATCTTCGTTGGCTTTTTTCTTGGTCAGCTCAACCCCCGCAATGATGTTGGACCACTGGTCGTTTCCGCCGAACTGCATCTTGACTCCGTAGTCCTGGTTTAAGCGGTAAAAATCGTAAGCCTGGAGGAGCATGTAGTTGAATTCGAGGAACGTGAGTCCCTTCTCCATGCGGTTTTTATAGCATTCGGCCGCGAGCATGCGGTTGACGGAAAAGTATTTTCCGACATCGCGGATAAAGTTGATGTAGTTGAGGCCGAGAATCCAGTCGGCGTTGTTGATCATCAGCGCCTTTCCGTCTTCAAAGGTCAAAAACTTCTCAAAGACCTTCTTGAAGTTCTCGCCGTTCTCCGCGATCCGCTCCTTCGTCATTACCTGGCGCATGTCCGTCCGGCCGGACGGATCCCCGATCATCGTGGNNGGTTCCGCCTCCGATCAGCGCGACCGGAATGTGGCCTGCGCGCTGCATGTGGGCCATGACCATGATCTGGATGAAGTGGCCGATGTGCAGCGAGTCCGCCGTCGGGTCGAACCCGATATAAAACTTGACAGGCTCCTCTCCTTCGAGCAGGGACCTGATTTCTTCCTCGTGGGTCATCTGTTCCAGATAACCGCGTTCTTTCAATGTATCAAAAACTGACATGTTGTCTCCAACTTCTTTGTACTGAATTTAGACTCTTCCTTTATAATAGGGATAAGCGGTCTGTTCCTGTCTCATTCTAACAAAAGCCCGAACGACTTTTCAATAGGCGCAGGACAGCCCAAAAGCCGTAGGGAAGGCCCGCCTTCCCACACCTCGAAAGGAAAAACATGCTAAGATACATTGTCCTCATCCTCACGGGGCTTGTTCTGGACCAGCTTTCAAAATTACTGGTGGTCCACAGTCTGGGCGGGGTGCGCACCCTCCCGATCATAAAAAACGTTTTTCACCTGACATACATCCAAAATGACGGCATCGCGTTCTCGTTTCTGTCCGGAAAGCAGTTTTTTATCATTGCGGTCACCCTGCTTTGCGTGATCTGGCTCTTCTTCATTCTGCTCAACGCGCCGAAGAGCAGGAAATGGCGCCTGTTCGACACGGGGCTTGCGATGATTATCGCGGGCGCGGCCGGCAATCTCATCGACCGGATCACCAAGGGATATGTGGTGGACTTCTTCGACTTCCGGCTCATCGGATTTCCGATCTTCAACGTGGCGGACGTGTTTGTATGCGCGGGCGCCGTCGTGGTGCTGGTCGCCATCTTCAGAGACCCCGCCCTGTTCGACCGGGGCGTCTCCCTGCAGGATCTTCTCCTCATCGGAAAAAGGCACTACCGCGTCCGGAAGAAATCGAGAAAGCCTTACGGCCAGCCCCTGACCACGCCGGTCACGCCGAG
>DLOL01000011.1 GCA_002478485.1 Eubacteriaceae bacterium UBA7485
TCCGGCGTGAGCCCGCCAAACCGGGCGGGATCCTTCACATGCACCTTGAGGATCGCGACATTGACCAGCGCGCCGACCCAGATGGCAAGCGTTGAATAGAACGGCGCCATGCCCGAGCCGTAGTTCTTGATCGGATAGAGCGATTCCGTCTCGATGGTCACCGGCTCCTTCATGAAGCTTGCGATCACGTCCGGGTCTCTTGTCACCAGCTCAACAAGCTTTTTGATCTTCTCGCCGTCCCTTGCGTTGTTGAGCTCGTTGATGAACTGGTCAATCTTTCCGATCGCATCATCCATCACCTTTCCCGTCTGGTCAAGCGCGTCGTTTGCGTAGCCCATCGAGTCCCCGATGGACCCGAGCGCGGAGTCAAGCCCCGGCGCAAGGCCGGAGACGCTTGTCATCAGTCCGGAGAGCGAGTCTAGCTCCTGATTGAGGGAGCTGAACAGCCCGTCAAGCGCGGGCTTGGTCTGGGTGGTGAAGGTCGTGTTGATCTGGCCCATGTCCGAATTGATCTGGCTGAGGCTTGACTGGATCTCACTTTGCATATCAGACGGGATCTTTCCGGTCCTCGTAACCGTGGATGACGCGTCGGACAGGAGGTTTTCCGCATTCTGGAGCTTCTCGATCTGCGAGCCCAGCCGGCTGATGAGGTCGTCAAGGCCGCTGAGCGGCTGCGGAAGCTGACTTTGAACAGACTGAAGCGCGTCGCGCACCCCCGTCACCTGGCTTCGGATGCCCGAGACCTTGTTCTTGAGGCTGTCGATCTGGCCTGCGGCGTTTTTGCTGTCCGATTCCACCGTTGCAGTCGCGTTTGAAAACTCGCGGTCAAGGCCGCTTACGCTTTGCTGGATCATGGATAGCGAGGACTGCGCGGTGCTCGAGAGCTGGCTTGCCGCGTTCTGCGTGGAGCCGATCAAGCTTTTCGTGTCTGTCCCGAGCTGGCTTGCACTGTCAAGGCCCGCTGTCGCCTGCGGGAGCAGGNNCACGCCCTCGTCGCGTCAAGTGCCGAGGTGAGCGAGTTGCTCGCGTTTGTGACCGCGCCTGTCAGGTTCTTGAAATTTTCAAGATCCTTCTTCACCGTCTCAAGGTCGGAGACAACATTATCCACGATGAGCGTCTCATTTCCCTGCAGGTCCTTGTCGAGTGAAATCATCACGTTCGAAAGCACCGAGGTGACTGTCTCGATGAAGGTGGAATTCACCTCGCTCTGGAGCGTGTTGACCCCGCTGTCCGTGATCTTCGGCGCAATCGCGTTCTTCTTCTCATTGACGTAATATTCAATTTTGGGTGTCTCGACGGTCAGCTCGGTAATCGAGAGGATGCTTTTCGAAAAATTTTCCGGAATAATGATGGCCGCGTAGTACGCGCCGCTTTCCACGCCAGCCATGGCATCGTCCTTGGAGACAAACTGCCAGCCGATCTGGTCGTTTTTCGACAGCTCGTCGACAATCATGCCCCCGATGTTCATCGTAAGCCCTTCCACCTGGTCCCCTTCATCAGTGTTGGCCACTGCAATTTTGATGCCCTTGGTGTTGCCGTACGGATTCCAGTTCGAATTGATGTTGAACCAGGCGTACAGCGCGGGAATGAAGATGATCCCGACAAAAATTATCGTTGCGAAGACATTGTTGAAAATGCTCTCCAGGTCGTGTTTAAAAACAGCCCAGACTTTCTTCATGCACTGCGCGGCGGACTTACCGGTCCTGCCGCCCCTCCTTTCGGTAAACACGCTTTCTCCCTAAGCGAGAAATAATTTACATTCCTTTTTAGAAATTGATTATACAACAATTCGTCTATTATTTATAGTCTAGACAACGATATTCAACAATTCATCACCAAATGACGGACGCGAGCTCCTTTTCCGAGTTTAAAGCGCGGTTCTGATTTCCCGCCTCATTTCCCAAAGCGTTGGATCTGCTTTGTAAATTCCCCAGCCCTTTTCCTTCCATTTCCCGCTCAAACTCCCTCATTTCCCGCTTCGTCCGGCTTTTTTTCCCATGGAGATCGAGTGAAATATCCCTCCTGTAACTTCTTCGTTCGATTTAATTTTTTCGTTATCCGCTTGACTTTTTGTCTCTTCCATAAACTGTCTCCCCATCTTGTATGAGTTTTCAATTTTAAACATCCGATGAAAAATTTATTTTTTTTTTAAGTTTTTGAAACAAAGCCCCAGAAAACATCGTTTTCAATCTGGAATTTTTTCATTTTTCGCAAGCATATTTATGGAATGATGTCAACAAATCCGGATAAAATCAATGAAATCTTAAATTTGACTAAATCACCCATTCAATTGGAGTACAAATAGGCGTTTCCTGTATGAGCAGAACAAAATTTTCCTGTAGTTTCCTTTAGCTCAAAAGATGATCATCAACGAGCATTTTATTTCCCCTTGAATTTTTCCAGTTTTCAGGATTTCACAGAAAGAGAGAGAAAAAAGACATGTTTCAGGTCCATTTCATCTGGATATAATCGAAAACCCTCTTTTTTTCGAAGCCATTTGAAAAGTCAAGAGAATTTCCCGGGTAATATTTCAGGAATTTTCTATTCCGTCAGCGCGCCCGGAAGAACCTTGAAATTTTCGAGAAGATGTGATGGAGAGAGGAGAATCTGCTCTCCGCGAACACCCGCGCTCACGCTAATCCGCTCAAGGCCGAGCGCGCTTTCATCGATGTAGGTCGGATATGCTTTTTTCATCCCGATCGGCGAGCATCCGCCCCGGACATAGCCAGTCACATCCTTGATCTCCTTGACATGGATCATGCTGCAGCGCTTGTTTCCGGAAAGTTTTGCAGCCTTCTTCAGATCAAGCTCTTCAAGGACAGGGATGACACAGACAAAGTAGCCGTTCGGCTCCCCTTTTAGAACCAGTGTCTTGAACACCATCGCAGGATCCTGCCCGGTTTCCTCCACCACGTGCTTTCCGGAAAGGTCGCTCTCATCCACCTCGTAGGTTTTGACTTCGTACGGAATCTTCTCGTTCTCGAGGATGCGCATCGCGTTGGTCTTGTTTGTTTTTTTCTTTTTCATCATGAACCTCTTTCGACTTTCTTTTAAGTTTATCATTTAGAAATTGTTTAATCGGTATAATGGACGGTGGAGAAAGAATTATGACAAAAGAGAAGAGAAAGTATGAAAAGGACGCTTTGGAGAAGATCAATCAGAGAAAGCGCCATGTAGCGGAAGACGGTTTGATCATTCTTGAAAAGCCCGTGCCGGACACGGACGAGGCGGGCGTGATTGATCCGGATTATTTTAAGATTCTCAAAGGAAACTTCGGGGATTTCCAGCCACCGGACACTTTCATTGATGCGCTCAAGGAAGGCGTCGAGCAGCTGGGCGAGTTTGGAAAGGTCTTTACAGGCGACCTGCATCCGCTCACCGATCCGGTCAAAGCGATGTTTGACGGGGAAAGGGGTTTGCAGATCACGGAAGGGGTGAAGGTTGAAGAGGCTTTGGCGGATCAGGCGGACCATCCGGTGCGCATGCTCGTCTACACTCCGGAAGGCGCGGACGGACCGCTCCCGGTCCTGATCTACTACCACGGCGGCGGCTTTGTCGGCGGGGAGCTTCGCGGCGTGGACGCGATGTGCAAGTACCTGTCAAAGAAGGCGGGCTTGCTTGTCTTCTCGGTTGAATACCGCTTGGCGCCCGACAACAAGTATCCGGACGGGTTTGACGACTGCTACAACGCCTTTTTATGGGTGAGGGAGCACGCAAAAGCCCGCGGGGGAGATCCCGGGAAGATCGCGGTGGCCGGCGANNNNGTCGTGCTGAAGGCGGAGGACGCCTTTCAGGATCCGCGCATCATTAAGGCGCAGGTGCTCATCTATCCGGTTCTTGACGTCCGCAGGCTTCCGGATGTGAACGCAAACTTTGACATGAAGAAACTCAGCCCGAAAAAGGACTACCAGCCCTATGTGGCCCAGTCCCTGATGATCATGGAGCTCTTAATCCGCGCCATTCCCATCGCGATCGGCACCAAAGCGGAAAGGGATCCCTACATGAATCCTGCGAGAAACAAGGATGTCCCCGAAATCCCGACGCTTCTGATCGTCCCGGAATACGATGTGCTCCGTCCGGAAGCCGAAAAGTACGCGAAGAAGCTTCTCGAATCCGGAAGCCCGGTTCGGATGATCCGCTACAAGGGCATGATGCACGGGTTCATTGATCTCGTCGGCATTCTTCCGCAGAGCGAGGACGCGCTAAACGAGATCGCGGATTTTCTCCGTCTGGCTCTGGATCAGGACTGATTCCATTAAAAATTGCAAAACGCACCATGAAGAAGACGCAGTATCTTTCTTCTGGTGCGTTTCGTATTATCTAGATCTGTTTTGTCAGATTGGACTGCAGATCCATGAGATCTTCCGGCCGATCCTCGTGTGAGACCAGCACGACCGCATCGTACGATTCATGCCGGTAGGAATCCGGCTCAATCTCAAAGTCCGTCGGCGTGATCAGGAAAAACTTGGGCGGAACCGGAAAGATGTTCAAAAACCGCTCCTCGCTCAAAAGCTTTAAATCCCGTCTCACATCTTCTTCATCAAGGGACCATTTTTCTTCAAAGACGCCCTGCGAGATCATCAGGATCGAACAGGTGTCCATCTCGGTGATCAGGTTTTGAAGAAGCAGGAACGCTTCGGGATGGGCGCTTTTGAAAGTCATGGAGTGCCCGATGTGGTCCTGATCGAACAAGGTGGTGTTTCGTTCTAGCGCTAGTCTTGACATCTCGTCCCCTTCAAACTTTCCTTTTCTGAATCAATGCCTGCTTATTTCACCTGGTCTTTCAGGTAGCCGTATCCTTCTTCGTCCATCTTGTCGTACGGGACAAAGCGCAGGCTCGCCGAGTTGATGCAGTAGCGGATACCTGTTCGATCCTGATGATCTCGCAGGGCGTCTTTGAAGAAAAATGGTCCCTTGATGAAGAAGATGTGAGACGGGA
>DLOL01000033.1:0-5750 GCA_002478485.1 Eubacteriaceae bacterium UBA7485
TGGAATATGAGACGAACGAATTTGGATGATATTCACGAGGATTACGACAATATGAAAGATTCATCTCAGGACAAGGTCCGGCGTGAACGAACAGATTCTTCTGTTCCGCGCCAGCCGCATCGCAAAAGAGGCAAGAACCGAAGGCTCAAGCAGATCTTGTACACGGTTGGCTTTGTGGTTGTGATGGTGGTTATTCTGGCTTTTGGCGTACGCGCTTATTATTTAAGCGGGATGGAACCGAAAGATCCGGGCTCCCAGGACAGCGTGGTCGTGACGATTCCGGAAGGAAGCTCCATCGCGGACACAGCAAAAATACTGGATAAAGCCGGCGTCATTAAGAACTCCATTATCTTTCAAAGCTATGTCGGCCGCCACAGCNNCTACGGCGGACAGCAGATCATGGCGGCGAACTACCAGCTCTCTCCGGGCATGACCGTGCCTGAACTTTACGATATCCTGACTTCAGGAAAAGCCTACCACGGCGCGGAATATATCATCACGATTCCTGAAGGAAAGAACGTGAATGAAATGGGCGATATTGTGGCGCAGTCCGGCCTTTGCACCAAGGAAGCCTTTGTGGCGGTNNCCAAGCTTGATTATTATCGCTCGATCTATCCGATTCTGCAGTCCATTCCGGAAGAAAAAGTTCCATCCAGAACCCTGGAGGGTTACCTTTTCCCGGACACCTATCATGTTTATGTGGATGAAGGAAAAGATCCGGCAGCGGAACTGGTCAATGCCATGCTGACCAATTTCACCAAAAACTTTACCGATCAGATGATTGCCCAGGCAGAAAGCCAGGGAAAGACGGTGGATGACATTGTTACGATGGCCTCGGTTGTCGAGCTTGAAACCAAGCTCCCCGAAGACAGAAAAGACGCGGCGAGCGNNCAATTTCGTCACTCATGTAAGTCATGCCCCTCCAGTCGGACATCACGGTAGACTACGCGCTGGGAGAAAAGAACGCGGTCCTCACCACCGAGCAGGTGCAGACGACAGATTCCCCCTACAACACCTACTTAAACCTTGGTCTTCCTTACGGGCCGATCTGTTCGCCGGGGCTTGCCTCCATCGATGCGGCACTCAACCCGAACCAGACCGACTACCTGTACTTTGTGGCGGACATGTCCACCGGAAAGCTTCATTTCAACTCCACACTTCAGGGACATGAGCAGGATGTGGCCACTTACATGAGTGACGAAATTGTCAACTCTGTTCAATAAAGATGAGAATTTACGAAGACACTTTAAGCCGTTATCTCCATGCGCTTCTTCCAGATGAAGAAGCGCAGATAGCGGCTTTTCGCATGATTTGCGAAAAAGACGGTATCCCGGTCCTGGAGCCTGAAACCCTTCAGCTTCTTGAAACGATTTTGGCCATGACCGGTGCGAAGAAAATCCTTGAGATCGGAACCGGGGAAGGCTTTTCCGCCTGCGCCATGGCCGGCTTTATCGGAGAGGAGGCCCGCGTGCTGACCGTGGAGAAAGACGCGGCGCGCGCCAGGAAGGCAAGAGAGAACATTGCCCGCTACGGCTTCAGCACCCGGGTTTTTTGTGAGGAGGGAGAGGCGCAGAGCCTTCTAAAGACGCTTAACCAGAAGGGAAAGGCCGCGCCGTTTGCGGTCCTTCCGCCCTATGACCTTGTTTTTCTGGACGGGCCCAAAGCGCATTACGGGCGCATGCTCGAGACCATTAAGCCGCTCCTGAGGGAAGAAGGGGTGCTTGTGGCGGATAATGTGCTCTTCAGGGGACTGGTTGCTGAGAAGATTCCGGCAAAACACAGAAAGATCACCATTGTCAAAAGGCTCAGACGCTTTCTCGAGCGGATTGAAAAGGATCCGGATCTGACAAGTGTGATTCTTCCGGTTGCGGAAGGCGTCTCGATATCGGTCAAAAGGATGCCGAGCGGAGGAAAGCTTTCTCCGTATCTGATAAATAGAAAGGGTCATTTCTTTGGAAAAACAGAAAAAACCTGAACTCCTGGCTCCAGCCGGTGACATGGAAAAATTAAAATATGCGCTTCATTACGGGGCGGATGCGGTTTACTGCGCCGGGAAGAAGTTCGGCATGCGTTCAAACGCCGGAAACTTCTCGATGAAAGAGCTCAAAGAGGCGGCCGACTACGCACACAGCCTGGGAAAACGCATCTATGTGACCGCGAATATCGCAGCTGAAAATGAGGATATGGATGAACTGGAAGATTACCTGAAGGCGCTTGACCGTATCGGAATCGACCACCTCATCGCAGCAGATCCCGGTATTGTCTACATGATCCGGGAAGTGCTGCCCGACATGAAGATTTCAATCAGCACGCAGGCCAATACCAAGAATTACCAGAGTGTGCGCTTTTGGAAAAAGGCCGGAGCATCCCGCGTGGTGCTGGCACGGGAGCTCGGGATTGACGCGGTGCGGCGTATCATTGAAGAGAATCCCGATGTGGAGATTGAGATGTTTGTGCATGGCGCGATGTGCATTTCGCATTCCGGACGGTGCCTGCTCTCCAACTACATGACCGGGCGCGATGCAAACAAGGGAGACTGCGCGCAGCCGTGCAGATGGAAATACAAGCTTGTGGAAGAAAAGCGGCCCGACCAGGCTTTCCCGATTGAAGAGGATGAGCACGGGACCTACATTTTCAATTCAAAGGATCTGTGTCTGATCGAGAAGATTCCTGAACTGATGGATGCGGGAGTGAGCAGTTTTAAGATTGAAGGGCGCATGAAATCCATCTACTACGTGGCAAGCGTCATCCATGCCTACCGGCAGGCCATTGACATGGCGGCTGAAGGGCGGCTGACGGAAGGGGCGGCGGCATTTTTAAAGCGCGAGCTTGAGAAAGTTTCGCACCGGGATTACACCACGGCCTTTTACGACCGAAAAAGCGGCGCGCAGGATCAGAATTACGGCTCTTCAAGCTACATCCGAACCTGCGATTATGCGGGGCTTGTGCTTGATTATGACAAGAAGAAGGAACTTGCGCTGATTGAGCAGAGAAATAAGATTCACTCAGGCGACTATCTTGAAGTCCTGCGGGCGGGAGAAGAGGGTTTTATGAAGATTCCGGCGGCTGAAATCTTTGACGAGAATTTTCAGCCGATTGAGGAGACGCCGCACGCCAAGATGAAGTATTATTTGAAATGTCCGGAGGTGCGCCCGATGGATATTTTGAGAAAACCGGAAGAAGGATGAGAGAGGCTCTGGCCTCTCTTTTTTTTTGCATTTCTGGATAAAGTATGGAAAAGTTTGAAAGAATTTAGTAGAATTTTTATAATCCATGTAAGTCAACCGATTACATGGACAGTTTAGAAAAATAATGACAAATTAATTAAAAAAGTACGTTAAACTATTTCAAAATATTTCAAAATGTGTTATATTGAGTACAGAAACAAAGATGCTTACAACAGAGAGACACAAACGAATTCTCGATCACTTGGACCATGCGGGATCCGCCTCCATCAAGGAGCTTTCCGAAGTGGTCGGCACAAGTGAATCGACGATCAGACGGGACTTGAAGACCCTGGATGAAGAAGGACGGTTAAGAAGAGTCTACGGCGGGGCTGCACACATTGAGCAGAACTTTCTTTCAGAGGAATCGGCTGTGCAGGAGAAGGAAGGTCTTTTCCATGCCGAAAAACGCCTGATCGGGGAGAAGGCTCAAAAACTGATCAAGCCGGGCGACTTTGTCTTTATCGACGGCGGTACAACCACCGAGGCGCTTGCCTATGCAATCAAGGAGAAGGAAGCGACCTACGTCACGGACGGGCTGTTTCATGCGCAGATTTTATTGTCAAAAGGCCTCAAAGTGGTGATGCTCGGGGGCACGATGCGTCCGCTGACCGAAGTGGCGTGCGGCGCTATGACACTGGATCAGCTCAGCCGCTACAACTTCTCCATCGGATTTTTCGGCGTCAACGGCATCTCTCAGGAAGCGGGCTATTCCACCCCCGACCTTACGGAAGGCGCGGTAAAGGAGATGGCGATGAAGCGGAGCCGGAATGCGTACGTTCTTGCAGACCCTTCGAAGTTTGGGAAAATCTACGCCTTCAGCTTCGGTCTGCTCAATCAGGCTCAAATCATCACCACGAAGAGAGAACACGATTATTTTTATGAATACACAAAGATTACGGAGGCAGATGCATGATCTACACGGTTACTTTTAATCCGTCCCTGGACTACATCGTGGATGTTCAGGACTTTACGCTGGGAGCGACCAACAGGACTTGTAAGGAGGCGCTTTATCCGGGAGGAAAGGGCATCAACGTGTCCATTGTCCTGAAGAATCTGGGACAGGATTCCACCGCACTTGGATTTATTGCCGGATTTACAGGAAAAGAAATCGAGAAGCGGCTTCAGGAGAGAGGCATTCGCGCCGATTTCATTGAACTGGACAACGGATATTCCAGAATCAATGTCAAGTTAAGGGCAGGAGAAGAGACGGAAATCAATGGCATGGGGCCTGAGATTGACGAAGAGGCACTGAATGCGCTCTACGAAAAACTGGACCGGCTGAAAGAAGGCGATTTTCTGGTTTTGGCGGGAAGCATACCGGCGAGCATGCCGGAGGACATGTACGAGCGGATTGGAAAGCGCCTTGAAGGACGCGGAATCCACATTGCCGTGGATGCGACAAAAGACCTGCTCAAAAATGTCCTTCCCTACCACCCTTTTCTCATCAAGCCCAACAATCATGAGCTTGAAGAGATGTTTGATGTGAAGCTTTCAAGCAATGAAGAAATCGCAAAGAAGGCCCAGGAACTTCAGAAGATGGGCGCTCGAAACGTGGTAATCTCCATGGCGGGAGACGGAGCGATCTTCCTTCCGGAAACAGGAGGCGCTTACTATCTGCCGGCGCCGAAAGGAAAAGTCGTTAATTCCGTGGGAGCGGGCGATTCGCTGGTAGCCGGATTNNCGGCTGAGGGGATGCAGCCGCACGAAGCCTTCAAACACGGTGTTTGCACCGGATCGGCCTCCGCGTTCTCCGAGCTTTTAGCGGAAAAAGAAGCCGTCGAAGCGCTCAAAGAGACGCTCCGGGACGCGAGAGAACTTGAGATCTAAAGCAATTATCAATTTATATATTTATTAACAGGAGATGGAACAAGGATGAGAATTACGGATTTGATCAGCCCCAAAGGGGTAGACCTCAACGGAAAACCCGGGACCAAACAGCAGACCATCGACCAGATCACGGATTTGATGGCCAAAACCGACAATCTTTCCAATGAGGAAGAGTACAAAAAAGCGGTTGAAAAGCGTGAAGAGGAAGGAACGACCGGCATTGGAGACGGGATCGCCATTCCGCACGGAAAATCCAAGGCGGTCAAAAGACCGGGCCTTGCTGCAATGGTCTTCAAAAAGGGGACTGAATATGATTCGATGGACGGACAGCCGACCAAGCTGATTTTTGAGATCGCGGTTCCGGAGAATTCGAATGACGAGCATCTTGAGATGCTCTCGAGACTTTCCATGATGCTGATGGATCCGGGATTCAAAGACGCGCTCATTGACGCGAAGAATGTGGACGAGTTCTTGTCAATCATCGATTCCAAGGAAAGAGAAAAGTTCGGGGAGGAAGAACTCAAGGAAGAAGACAAAAATCTTGATCCGGTTGAACGCGGGGTCATGGATCTGAATGAAAAGGAAATGAACGTCCGTCAGGATATGGCAGACGCGGATCTTCCAAACCTTCTGGCTGTCACCGCATGCCCGACCGGGATTGCCCATACTTACATGGCCGCCGAGTCGCTTCAGCAT
>DLOL01000033.1:5811-6299 GCA_002478485.1 Eubacteriaceae bacterium UBA7485
ACAAGCTCACACCGGCTGAAATCAAAAACGCCAAAGGGATCATCGTCGCGGCGGATAAGAAAGTGGATGTGGACCGCTTCGACGGAAAACCTGTTATCCAGGTTCCGGTCAAGGACGGCATCTCAAGACCGGAAGAGCTGATCGAGGAAGTCGTGGACGGACAGGCTCCGATCTTCCACGGTTCGGGCGCAGGGAGCGCGGTTGAAGAATCGAGCGATGAGAGCATCGGAAGAAGAATCTATAAGGACCTGATGAACGGGGTCTCTAACATGCTTCCGTTCGTTATCGGCGGCGGTATCCTGATCGCCCTGGCCTTCCTTCTCGATGATTACAGCATCAATCCTTCCAATTACGGGATGAACACACCGGTGGCTGCGTTCTTCAAGACCGCAGGCGACGCCGCGTTCGGGTTCATGCTCCCGATCCTTGCAGGATTTATCGCCATCTCCATCGCGGACCGTCCGGCGTTCATGCCCGGATTCATCGGC
>DLOL01000033.1:6311-7056 GCA_002478485.1 Eubacteriaceae bacterium UBA7485
AACGGCTCGATTGGTGCAGGCGGAACCTCCGGCTTCCTCGGGGCGCTGGTCGCAGGCTTTGCAGTCGGATACATGATGAAATACATGGAAAAACTCTGTGATCATCTTCCGGACAGCCTCCAGGGCATCAAGCCGACCCTCCTCTATCCGGTCTTCGGCCTTCTCCTGACTTCACTCGGCATGATCTTCATCATCAACCCGCCGGTTGCATGGCTGAACCAGGCTCTCTCAAACGGACTTCAGAGCATGGGCGGATCCTCAAAAATCCTCCTCGGCGCAATCCTCGGCGGCATGATGGCAATCGATATGGGCGGCCCGTTCAACAAGGCGGCATATGTCTTCGGCACGGCAATGCTCGCAGACGGTCAGTACGATATCATGGCAGCTGTTATGATCGGGGGGATGGTTCCGCCAATCGGGATCGCGCTCGCGTCCACCTTCTTCAAGAACCGTTTCACCAAGTCTGAAAGAGATGCGGGCCTGACCAACTACATTATGGGTCTTTGCTTTATTACAGAAGGTGCCATTCCGTTTGCCGCTTCAGACCCGGCTATCCGAAAATTAAATTTGCGCGNNTACGGGATCAGCGGTCGCAGGCGCGCTCTCCATGGCCTTCGGAGCTACGCTCAGAGCGCCGCATGGCGGGATCTTCGTCTTCCCGGTTGTCGGACACCCGATGATGTATCTGCTTGCCCTGGTCATCGGATCCCTGGTCTCCATGGCACTTTTGGCAATTCTGAAGAAA
>DLOL01000033.1:7100-10617 GCA_002478485.1 Eubacteriaceae bacterium UBA7485
CGCGCAAATTTAATTTTCGGATGACAACTATTTTAACAAACACTGTATTTTTTTAGATTGAAGTGTTAAACTACTAAGTAGAAATACGAAACAGGGAGAGTTATTCATGAAGGAATTTACGTACACCATCACAGACCAGGCTGGTATCCACGCAAGACCGGCAGGACTTCTCGTTAAGCAGACTCAGCCATATGCTTCAGAAGTTACCCTGATCAAGGGCGACAAGAAGGGCAACGCGAAGAGCATGCTTTCTGTTATGGGTCTCGGCGCTAAACATGGCGAAACCGTTACCGTCCAGGCTGAAGGTCCGGATGAAGATGAAGTTATCGTTGAACTCGAAGACTTCTTCAAAAACAATCTCTAAAAACAACATCCAGGGGAAACCCAGGGATGAACAGCGAAAGCTGATAAAGGCGGAAGAGTGAATCTTCCGCTTTTTTCATTATGGGGAATTTTTCGCTCCCTTTTGGTAAAATAAATGAAATTTTCACTAATTTGGAAGAAAATAAGGTGAAATAGAAGAGACTATCCGCATGGAAAAAAAGAGAGGGAAGCATGAAAAGATGGAGTGAAGAGGACCATACGTTAAAACTGATCCTAGACGGTAAAATTCTGGAAAGCGGTTCTGCCCCTCTGGATGAGACGGCCTGTGCCTTTTTCGGTTTTGATCCCGACATGTATGAGAAGCGGATCATCATTTATTATGAAGGCAGAGAGTTTCCAAGCTATCTGGAAGCGGAAAACGCAGGGAGCGTGCTCTCCTGGTCAAAAGCGCTTCTATCAAGAATCCTCGGGGAGTTTCCGGACTACGAAGATTACTACCAAGATCATCCAAAACCTGAGGAAGAAGCACCGGCGCTGCTGTTCGACAAAGAAAGTGAAGACGTTTACGTTCTTAGACTGAGCCTTCCCTGGTCGGAAAGTCTTAGGAAGAAGCAGGCGTTCTTTGACTATATCGGAATCGGGGATGAAACCGAAGTGTTTGAGGACGCCTATGAGATTGCGTTTTTAAAGAATTTCTTTGAAGAACTCTCCGGTCGCGGCCAGGCGGACGCGTTTATGATCTCCGGGAAATTGAAAAAATATTTCGAAGAGCGCCAGAAGACGTACGGCGAGCAGGACCGGCGGGCGAAAAAGCAGATTGAGGACATCGAGAACGCGGGACTTGACGCCGTTCTTTCCTTCCTGATGGAAGGGCCCTACAAGAAATACTCCCAGATGGGGCTGATGAATCTCAAGCGTGTGGATGATCATTTTGTCTTCGCCCTTCCGCCGGAGCTGATCGATGAGATCTCCACGGACGACAAGAACTTCCTGGTGGACAATCTAGCCAGCAAGCTTGAAGCGTACTTTGACCGTCAGGACGCCCCTTCCTTATCGGATTCGCTCAACGCGTTCATCATTGACTACAGCACGTATTTTGGGAAGGATTTTCGCTATTCTTTCAAGGATGTGATTCTCCAGGCCATTCCCGCGGGACTCTCCAACACGGGCCTGTTCCCGTCCCAGGAATACAGGATTTCGGGCTATGCGGGAAGCGACACGTGGACGGAAGTCCCTTATGTGAGCGTCTCAAAGAAGAAGGACCGGAACGCGCTGATTCAGTATCTGCTCGATAAAGACCAGATGAAGCTGTACCTGACTGTCAGCCTTGACGGAAGCGAGATTGAGAAGCATATCCGAAAGACCGGCATTCCCAATGCGGACGAGGTGACAGCGCGTGCGCTCAGGGAGACGGCCGACACTCTTCGTAGTCAGATGGATGGCGGAGATTTCTCATCCGAAGTGGACGAGGTGACACTCTCCGACGCAAAACTCAAGAACGCCATCATCTTTTTCAGAGAATACACCGACGGCGCGCCCGATGATCAAACGATTGAAGCGGACCTGAAAGAAGCGCTTGATCTTTTGGGAAAGGTCGAGAACCTGGAATCTGAACCGCAGCCTCTCGAGGAAGAGCCGAAGGAAGAGAACGCGCAGGAAATTTCTGAAGAAGAGGTCCAAGAGGAATTACCGGAAAAAAAACCTGAGGAAATTCCATCTTCGAATGAAGAAACAGAAGAAGAAAAAGAAGAGGCTTCAGAGGAAGCGCCTAAACATCAGGAAGGTGAAGAGAAAGAGTCGGAAGAAGCGTCCCGGGTTTCAGAAGAGCAGGTGCCTTCTGAAGAAGAGGAAGTTTCAGAGGAGACGGTTCTAGTACCGGAGCCTGAGAGAACAGAGGAAGAGAAGACAGAAAAAGAAGAGAAAGCCGATCAAGCGCCTGAAAAGAAAAAAATCGATGCGATCGCAAAAGCCGAGGAAGTCGCAGCTGCGCTCAAAGAGCCGGAAGTCTCCCGGATTTCAGTCTCCAAGATTAGTGAGGCGGCCATTCACAACGCGCAGGAAATTCTCAAAGAAACGAAAAGAGATGAAAAACCCGAAAAGATGCGGGAGGAAATCTACGAGCCTTTGAGCGTGAAAGAAGGGGCGGATGAGATCGTCCGCTTTATGAGGGGAAAAGGTGTGATTGTCGAAGAAAACGACATTTACAATCTCCTGCTCTCCCTGAAAGCGGTACCGCTGATCGGATTGACCGGCGCTTCCTCAAGTGACAGAGATGACTTGATCCGGACCTTCTCGGAAGCCGTCGGGGCCGATGCGGAAAACGGCCAGTTTACGCAGGTGAGAATGAAAAATGTCAAAGATCCGCTCGCCCTCCTCTTTGGATCCGCTTCTAGAAAAGGGATTGTTGAAGAAATCGAAGAAGAGGCGCAGGCATTCCCCCGGAGACCGTATATCTTATACCTCAAGGACCTTCCGTCCGGGACGCAGGCTGATCTTTTGGGCGAACTGATCTCCCTTTCAGATTCCAGACACCGCGAAGGAGGAAAGATCCGGACAGATGCGTATTATGTGGAAGATCACAGCCGCACTGTCCGCCTGCCTGACAATTTGATCATCTCCATTTCGCCCGAAGAAGGATACCGTGAAGAAGATAACCTCTCAAGACTCTCACTTATCCAGGTGCCTGAGCTTCCGATTACACCGGAGAAGGGGCATGAAGAAAAAGCCAAACCCTTCGCAGCCTCCTTCATCACGCCCCAGTACGTGCGCTTTTCTGAATCAGGAGAAGATGACGCGGCTTTCTCCGAAGTGATCACCCTTCTCAACGCCATGAATGCGGTGCTCTCAAAAGCCGGCGCCCGGCTCACGAGAAAGCAAATGGATGAGATTCGTCTCTATTTGCTTGAAAATGCAAGATCAGGACTGCTGAGCCAGGAAACGGCGCTTGACTACATCCTTTTGGAAAAAGTGCTCCCGGGCCTTCATGGGACAGGAGAAGCCGTGGAATCGTGCCTGGTGGATCTATTCATGATCTGCGCGGGCACCAAGAACCGCTCTCTGGTCCGCACCTATAACGGACAGGGCGGGCTGTTCCCGAAAACGGCCAAGAAAATATCAGAGATGGTAAAAAAAATTGATCACGAGGGAAGAGCGGCAATCCTCTAATGAAACAAAGGTTCTACGTCAATAATGG
>DLOL01000026.1 GCA_002478485.1 Eubacteriaceae bacterium UBA7485
TTTTCTAGGACCACGGTGCGAATTCGTTTCGCACAACTATTTTATTATATCTTATCAAGAAGCTTCTGTCAACATCTTTTTTAAATGTTTTTTCGAAATTCCCTTAAAGATATTTTGTTCAAAACTATTTCCTGTTTCGAACATGTCTTTATTCTATCATCTATCATTTGTCCTGTCAAGCGTTATTTTCAAACAAATTTTTATTTTCTTTTGTTCGTCATTTATTCTCTTTCGTTTCAAACGATAAATCCATTATAAAAGATTGTTAAACTCTTGTCAATACCCCTGCATAAAAAAATCCGCAAACGATCTCCGCCGGCTTCCCCGGCCTTCATCATCCCGGATCAGAGGAAGGGTTTCTCTTCTTGATTCTATTCGTGTTTCTCTATCATACAAGCTCCATCCCCGGTTGTCAACGAAAAAACAGTCCGGTTTGAAGCCGGACTGCCGTTATCAGTCGTTGGTCGCCTGCACCGGATTCTGATCCTTATCAAGGAAGAGAGGCACAACTGCGCCGTCGTAATGTTCATTGATGTAATCTTCGACCTTAACGGACTGGAGCACCTTGAGAAGCGCTTTAGTCTTTTCAGATTCGAGATTTTCTTCTTTTACAGCCAGGACATTTCCGTATGTCTTGGATGCTTCGCCGTCTGACTTTTCCGTTGCTAGCGCATCCTTTGCGCTGAGTCCCGCATCAATCGCGTAGTTTCCGTTGATGATGCCAAGCGCGACATCCTGCAGCGATCTTGAAATCTGAGCAGCTTCCAGTTCTTCAAATTTCAGTCCCTTCGGATTTTCTTCGATGTCTTTCACGGTTGCGGTTAATCCAACTCCGTCTTTGAGTTTGATGAGTCCTTCCTGTTCAAGAAGAAGAAGCGCACGGGCTTCATTGGTCACGTCATTCGGAATGGCGACCACATCACCTTCGACCAGATCGGCAAGGCTCTTCACCTTGCCCGCGTAAATGCCGAGCGGTTCATAGTGAATGGTTCCCGAAGAAGCCAGGGATGTCCCGTTTTCCTTGTTGTAGTCATTCAGATACGCAAGGTGCTGGAAATAATTCGCGTCAAGCTCGCCGTCATTGAGTGCGACATTGGGCTGGACGTAATCAGTAAATTCAACCACCTTGAGCTCATAACCTTCCTTCGCGAGGTCGTCCTTAACCTGCTCGAGAATTTCCGCATGGGGTGTCGGGCTTGCGCCTACCGTAATGGTCTTGTCGTCTGAACTGCTCGAACTGCTGCCGGATGATCCGCAAGCGGTCAACGCAAGCACCACAGACAGGAAAAGCGCGACGAGAGAAAATCTCTTCTTCATTTTCTTTCCTCCATAAAATCTTTCTTTTATTTAAACATACCAGTTCGGTATGCTAAAGGATTTTTTAGCGTTTGTCCTCTTTTTTCGCGAGGAAGTTTCCGAATTCCTGGAAAATCTGGACAATCACGACCAGGATGACCACCACAAAGAGCATCACGCCGGTTTCGTATCGGTAGTAACCGTAGCGGAGCGCAAGGTCTCCAAGTCCGCCCCCTCNNGCCCCGCCGACAATCCCCGCCATCGCGGAGTATCCGAGGATCGTGGTGATCGAGATGGCCGCCACCACAATCAGAGACGGAACGGCTTCCGGGATGAGCACCTTCATGACGATCTGCATCGTGGTGGCTCCCATGGACTGGGCAGCCTCAATCAGGCCCGGCGAGACTTCTTTGAGTGAAGATTCCACCATGCGGGCCACATACGGAAAAGCCGAGATGACCAGCGGCACGATCGTCGCTGTCGGCCCGATGGTCGTGCCCGCGATAAGCCTTGTGATCGGCATGACGGTCACAAGGAGGATCAGGAAAGGCACGCTTCTTAAAATGTTGACGAGCACATCAATGATGCGGTAGAGAACCGGATGCGGCGCGATGCCGTCTTTTCCGCCCGTGACCAGGATGACGCCGAGCGGAAGTCCGATGATGTAGGCGATCAGCGTGGAGCCGATGGTCATATAGAGCGTCTCGAGCACCGCATTCCAAATCATGGGGTAAAATGAAGAATCAAACATCAAATCCCTCCTCTACAGTAAGTCCGTGCTCTTTCAGGTACCGGATAATCTGCTCTTGTTTGCTTTTGTCTTCGGGAAGCTGGACGATCATCTGACCGACCGCTTTCCCGCCCAGGTTTTTCATGTCGGCAAACCAGATATTCACCGGGGCCTTGCAGTCAAGGATCATATTGGCAAAAACCGGCTCGTAGGATGAAGAGCCGTCAAACACGATCCGGATGCTTCGCGATCCGATCCGGATCTGCACATCGCCTTCCGGGAAGAGCAGGCGCTTTGCGATTTCCGTCTTCGGGTTGGTGAAGATTTCCTGTACGTTTCCCGTCTCTGCGATGACGGAGTTGTCGATGATCGCGACCTGTCCGCAGATTTCCTCCACCACTTTCATCTCATGCGTGATGACGATAATGGTGATGCCCATCTCCTCGTTGAGCTGCTTTAAGAGCCGCAGGATCTGGCGCGTCGTTTTCGGGTCCAGTGCGCTTGTGGCCTCGTCACACAGGATAACATCGGGATTGTTCGCAAGCGCCCTTGCGATGGCCACGCGCTNNTCTGTCCGCCGGAGAGCTGGGAAGGATAAGACTGCGCGCGGTCGGTGAGTCCGACAATCTTCAAAAGCTCAAGCGCCCGTTTCTTCGCCTCCTCCTTCGGCGTTCCGGTAATCTCAAGCGCGAAGCGCACATTTTCCGCCGCGGTGCGCTGCTCGAGGAGATTAAACTGCTGAAAGATCATGCCGATTTTGTAGCGGGCCTTTCGAAGCTCGGCTTTTGACATCTCCATCAGGTCTTTTCCTTCAAAAAAAACCTCTCCTGTCGTCGGGCGCTCCAAAAGGTTCATGCACCGGACGAGCGTGGACTTGCCCGCTCCGGAAAGACCGATAATCCCGTAAATATCCCCCTGGTTGATGGTCAGGGAAATATCCTTGAGAGCCGTGACTTCCCGGTCCTTAGTCTTGAATATTTTTGTCAGCCCCCGGATTTCGATCGCGGGGACATTTTGATTGTTCGTTTGATTAGCCATAGGAACATTTTACCAAAAATTAAGTTCAGTTCAGCTCCCCCACCTGTTTTTCCCGCTTCTTACCGATAAAAATTCTTTTTTCACCGCTCTTTTCTGTTTTCTCGAAAATCGAAGCAGTTTCAGATAAAATGAAAGAAAACCATACCAGGAGGTTCTCGATGGGATATAAACAGGACTTTATCCGCTTTATGGTCAAAAGCGGGGTGCTGACGTTTGGCGACTTCATTACCAAGAGCGGAAGGCCCACCCCCTATTTTGTCAACACCGGAAACTACAGGACGGCCTCCCAGATTTCAACGCTCGGCACCTACTATGCAAACTGCATCGAAGAGCATGTGGATTCGTTTGACCTGATGTACGGGCCGGCCTACAAAGGCATTCCGCTGGTCACCACCACCGCAGTCTCCCTCTGGCGGGATTTTGAGAAGGACGTGCCCTACTGCTTTAACCGGAAAGAGGCCAAGGACCACGGGGAAGGGGGGAGCCTTGTCGGCGCAAAGCCAAAGGACAGGGACAAGGTCATCATCATCGAAGACGTCATTACCGCGGGATCCTCCATCCGGGAATCCGTTCCGATTCTGAAGGGCGCAGCCGATGTGGACATCACCTCCCTGATCATCTCCGTGGACCGGATGGAGACCGGAGAAGGGGGAATCTCCGCCATCCAGGAGATTCAGGAAAAATACGGCATCCGCACCTATCCGATTGTCAACACACTCGACATTATCAACACGCTCTACAACCAACCGGTTGACGGCAAAATCTATATTGACGAGGCCATAAAAGAGAAAATGCTCGACCACCTCGACGCCTACGGCGTGAAGTGATCCTGAAGCCGACCGCTTTGCGGCCGGTTTTTTTTGCGGGCTTATGTTTATCTTACTCTGTTCGCTTTATATAACTTGAGGTAGAATGACGGTAGATCCATCGATCTAGAAGGAGGAAACATGAATCCGAAACTAATTTCGTTTTTGGGCGGACTGGTTGCTGGTCCGCTCGGCCTTAAGGTTCTCGCGTCAAAAGAAGCTAAAACCGTGTACGCACATGTGACGGCGGCTAGCATTTTCTCTTTTATGGCCTNNCGCACATGTGACGGCGGCTGCGCTTTGCGCAGGCGAATCGGCCTCGCGCTGCATGACGCAGATCAGGGAAGAGACGGATGATATTTTAGCTGACGCAAAGCAGATCAACGCGGAAAAGAAAGATCAGGCGGCGGAAGTCATCGCCGACGTCAAAGCGTAGCCGATGAACGCGACCATTCTTCATGAAAATCCCGGTCGCATGCGTCTCTCCCTCCCCTTCTCGTCGCTTACGCTTGCGCAGGCCGGACGGATTGAGAAGCACTTCTCGCAGGAGGACTTCATTCTGAAGGCCATCGCGCATGACCGGACGGGCGATCTCACTCTTCTCTACACACCGGAAAAGCGCGATGATGACCGAATTGATCCGTCCCTGCTG
>DLOL01000083.1:0-12428 GCA_002478485.1 Eubacteriaceae bacterium UBA7485
AAGGAGCTGACGCAATTAAAGGTTTTTTCCTTTAATGCGACAGCCCCCGTCAAAATCATTTGTGTTCAGTAAAACCTACCGATATTTCCTTTTTTTTACCGGCTGATCGATAATAGAGTTTGGCCTTGAGAGATCTTCTTGAAGCGCTTCTTGCGCACGAAATTTTGCTTCTTTTTCGGCTTCAGCAGCTTCTCTTTCGGCTTCAGCAGCTTCTTTTAGCTCTTGCCTCTTTCTGTTATGTGCCTTAACCTTTTTAATTCTGAAATGTTCCTCACGTTCTTTTTCTTCAATACTATCTTCGATGTAGGAGATAGTTTCCTGAAGCTGAGGAATGCGAATTTTATCCAGAGCATTTGCGCTTTTACTGGCTTTCTTGATTTCTTGTGAGAGTTCAAAAGCTGTACATTCTATGACTGAAAGCCTGTAACAGAGAAATTTTACTTCGTTAAACTTTTCGATCGCTCGGTCCAGAGCCGGATTTGCATCCTTGAAGCCTAAAGGCTGATTATAATAAAGATCTTTATTCTTCGGAAGAACAACTTCTGGAATATCTACTCCCATAACTGAACGTGTTCGTACATCGTAAGACTGCTCATTTGGAATGGAGAGTGTATACTCCTCTACATTATTCGAACCCATTGCAATGTTGCATTGTTGAAGAGCTTTATAGGCTTCTTTAAATGTATCTGCAATTTTAGCTTCTACATCTTCTGCTTCATCCACAAGCTTCATAATTTCCTGAATAAGTACAGTTCTCTTCTTATCAAGAAGATTATAGCCTTTCTGAGAGAAAGCTAAATTAGACTTTGATTTTATCAGGTTGGCTCTTGTAGGCGTAACTTTTACAGCCATGTCTAAGCCTCCTATTTAGATTCTTCTTCGGATTCGACTACTGCTTCTTCAGCATTTTCAAAGTCTTTTCTTGCCTTGAGTAAATCTTCTCTGGTTTTCCCAGTTCCATAAACAGTAGTTGGCAGATATTTTCCAATCAGTTTAGGACTGAGACGGTCGA
Organism: Eubacteriaceae bacterium UBA7485; assembly: GCA_002478485.1. Classification (GTDB taxonomy): domain Bacteria; phylum Bacillota; class Clostridia; order Eubacteriales; family Eubacteriaceae; genus UBA7485. Next base: position 1,013 of record DLOL01000083.1, read on the forward strand.
GTTCCACAACCGGAAGAATGGTTAAAAGTGACCATCCTAGATCAAGTGATTCAATAATGGAACGATTTTCATCAAAATCCTGATTTAGAAAATGATTTTCAAACTGTCGGCCAAATTCCATATAGGCTTTATCCGTTTCTGAAAGATCATCTTCTCCCATGATCTGAGAAAGGTCTCTAACTTCCTGGACCTTCGAGTACGCAGCAAAGAGCTGGTTTGCAAGATCCTGATGGTCTTCTCTTGTAAACCCTTCTCCAATACCATCTTTCATGAGTCGAGAAAGCGACGGAAGAATATCAATCGGTGGATAAATGCTCCTTTGTTCCAGATCTCTTCCTAAAACCACCTGTCCTTCAGTTATAAACCCTGTAAGGTCAGGAATCGGGTGGGTAATGTCATCGTTCGGCATGGTTAGAATCGGAAGGAATGTAATGGATCCTGGCCGGTCTTTTAACATTCCCGCACGTTCGTAGAGAGAAGCAAGATCCGAATACATATATCCTGGATATCCTTTTCTGGATGGGACTTCTTCACGCGCCGATGAGATTTCGCGAAGTGCTTCAGCATAGGCAGTAATGTCGCTCATAACAACCAAAACATTCATGCCTTTATCAAAAGCTAAGTATTCTGCTGTCGTTAACGCTGCACGAGGAGCAATGTTTCGTTCGGCAACTGGATCATCAGCATAATTGACAAACATGACAACATGGCTCATAACTCCGGCATCTTCAAATGTCTTTCTGAAGAACTTTTCATCATCATGTTTTACACCAATGGCACAGAAGATAATTGCAAAATCTTCTCCTGCCCCGGTGATTTTTGCCTGGCGAACAATCTGTGCTGCCAGCTCATTATGAGAAAGTCCGTTTCCAGAAAAAATCGGAAGCTTCTGTCCACGAATCAAGGTCGTTAAAACATCAATGGAAGAAATACCAGTCTGAATGAAGTTTCTTGGATAAAGACGAGCCATCGGATTGATGGGGTTCCCGTTAACATTTCTTTGAATGTCAGAAAAGATTTCTTCCCCGCCATCAATCGGTTCGCCAATCCCGTTGAAGACACGGCCGAGCATTTCTTCACTTACCGGAATTTCAAACGCTTCACCAGTAAAAGTGGTTTTTGAGTTATTAGAGGAAAGTCCTGAGGTAGACTGGAAAACCTGGATGGTCACCGTATCATTATCGATTTTGATGACTTTCCCCTTTTTCATATTTCCTGTATTCTTGTCCTGAATGTCGACGACTTCTCCATAAAAGACGTCATCCACACCATCAATCTGAATCAGCGGACCATTGATATCATCAATTTTTAAATATTCTTTTCTCATATCACGCCGCGTACTTTCTTGTGATTTCACTAAAATGCTTATCGATCTTGTCTTCGATCTTCTTTATTCTGCTCAGATCGTCATTAGGGATCGTATATTTCATTTTTAGGATGTCGTTTTCGATTTCAGGATTCTTCATGATCGAGGTAGGAACACCAAGTTTTAGGCCTTCGAGACCTTTTTCGTAAAGATGATCAATTGCCTTAAGCATCTTATACTGCTTTTCTATCGGTACATAAGTATCGGTATCGTCAAATGCATTTTGCTGCAGGAAACCAACTCTAATCAGTTTGGCTATATTCATAACCCATCTCTGATCATCAGGCAGAGCATCTTCCCCGACGAGCATGACCATTTCCTGAAGCTTATTTTCCTGAAATAGAACGTCCAGCATTTTATTACGAAGATCAACTGCGTCTGGCGCAACATTGTCTTCAAACCATTCGCCAAGCGTCTTCATATAACCCGAATAGGAGGAAAGCCAGTTAATCGCCGGATAGTGCCGAGCGTAAGCAAGATTTTTATCCAGTCCGAGGAATGTGTTAACATAACGCTTTGTATTTTCTGTTACCGGTTCAGAGAAATCGCCACCTGCAGGTGAAACAGCTCCAATGATTGAAACTGATCCTTCTTCGCCGTTTAATGATTTAACCGCGCCACCTCTTTCATAGAATTCTGCGATTCTTGAAGACAGGTAAGCAGGATATCCTTCTTCGGCAGGCATTTCTTCAAGACGTCCGGAAATTTCACGGAGCGCCTCAGCCCATCTAGAAGTAGAGTCTGCCATAATTGCGACATCATATCCCATGTCTCTGAAATATTCAGCCATTGTAATGCCAGTATAAATAGATGCTTCACGCGCTGCAACCGGCATATTGGATGTGTTGGCAATCATTACGGTTCTTTCCATAATAGATTTTCCGCTTCTCGGGTCAATCAATTCAGGAAAGTCTTCGATAACTTCCGTCATTTCATTTCCACGTTCTCCGCATCCAATATAAATGATGATATCTGCATCGGACCATTTTGCAATCTGATGCTGGGACATTGTCTTTCCTGTACCAAAACCGCCCGGGATGGCAGCAGTTCCTCCCTTGGCAATTGGGAAGAATGTGTCAATAACTCGCTGGCCAGTAATCAGAGGTTTTGATGGTTCAAGACGCATTTCTGATGGTCTCGGGGTACGGATTGGCCAATTGTGATACAGCTTCAAATCATGGATAATTCCATCTGCATCTTTAAGCTTGACGATAGTAGTTTCAATATTGTAATTTCCATCAGGCTTGACTTCAACGACTTCCCCTTCAAGATCTGGAGGAACCATCAATTTATGCTCTACCATTAGTGTTTCGGGAATGGTTGCGTAAATATCCCCACCTTTTAGAAGGTCTCCTTCTTTTACCTTTAGATGAGTTTCCCATTCCTTTTTATCGTCAAGAGAAATCAGTCCGATACCTTCTGGAAGAAATACCGGGTCAATATTCTGGATTTCTTCAAGCGGTCTTTGAATCCCATCAAACATATTTTTCAACATGCCGGGACCAAGCTTTACTGATAACGGATTTCCGGTCGAAAGAATAGGTTCACCTATCCTGAGTCCCTCTGTTTCTTCATAAACCTGGATAGTACCGACATCGCCATCAAGAATAATGACTTCTCCTATAAGCTTTTTGTCTCCGACCATCACCATTTCTCGCATCTTAAAATCGCTCATGCCAGTTCCGGTGACGACAGGGCCATTAATGCCGGTAATCTTACCTTTAATTTCTCTAGGTTCGTTCTTTACTGGTACTAAGTCCTGATGCTGGACAACTTCAGCGTTTTCGGCTATTTCTTCACGTTCTTTTGTGTTGAGAGGCATTTTATTGCGTTCTTCTTCACTCATGCTTTTTCACCTCTCATTTCTTTGTCCATAGCAAGCTTTAACTGCGTGCCGATATACTTTCTGTGCGTTTCGATTAGATTCTTGACAGTATAATCGTAATTGATTCTTCCGTCCTGATCTACAGCGGAAAATCCTCCATAAGAATTCTTTTCCGGTTTTTCAAATTGAAATGTAAATCCAGGAAGAAGCTTTTTTGCTTCTTCCTTGAATACCGCTTCGTCTTCCGGTCGAATTGAAACCTTGAGGCGTTGCGGCTTTAAATGCGTTCTTGAAAGATCTTCAATACAACGCTTGAGGTAATCATAATATGGTCTTGTCCCATAATAATCAGCCGTCATCTCAAGTATTTGCTCTTCGAAATCATTGTTGATTTCTTTTTGCGTCTTTAAAGCTACTTCTTTTGCATAAGTCTTGGCTTCTGAAATTACTTTAATCGCATCTCGATTTTCAATTCTAACGTTATGCGCTTCGAGAGCTGACTGTTCCTGCGCAAGCTTGACTTTTGCCGCCGCCATTTCTTCATTAGCGTGGTCTTTGGCTTCCGCGAGAATATTTTCTTGCTGTTCGAGGCATTTCTTGTTTAACAGTTGCCTGTAAACATTAATTTTTGATTGTACTGAAATCATATTTTCCTCTCTTAAACCTTTTACAGACCGACCGCTTCAGAAATATACTTGGTAATCTTGCTGCGGCCTTCCTGATAGCCGTGACGGTCTGGGATAAATGTAATGAGCGGAAAGAGCTGCTTTCGTTTAATCTCTACAATTTTATCCTGCACCATGCTGGCACAGCGTTCAGTGATTAAGATAATGCCGACGTCAGGATCCTTCGAGGCCTGCATAAGCGCGTCTAAGACAAGCTTTGGCTCTTCGACGTAATATCCGCCGATCCCGGCCAGGCGCATGCCGAGGAAGGTATCCCGGTTATCAGCGATGACTACGGTTCTCATGTTGGGTTCCTGACTTGAAATACATTAACCGAGGTTTCCGAGGATCATGATAGAAATGATCAGACCGTAAATTGCAAGACCTTCAGCAAGGCCGACATAGATCAGAGTACGACCAAACATCTTTTCATTTTCTGAAATTGCTCCGAGTGAGGCAGCACCAACAACGCCAACACCGTAACCTGCTCCAATGCAGGCAAGACCTGTTGCCAGTGCGGCTCCAAGATATCCAAGTCCTGCTGCAGAACTTCCGGCATCAGCTGCCTGGACAGCAGTAGGCGCGAACATAACCAGAGCCGCTGCCATTGATGGAATGAATCCTGTGAGATTGAACTTTAAGACTTTCTTGAGTTTCTTTTGGTTTGCGCCAGTACCTTTATAGATCAGGTATACGCCTGCGGCGACGGTTGAAAGGACGATGAGCCCCGCAAGAATCACGATAATGTTAAGAGTTGTCATTTTTATTCTCCTATGAATTTAAAATAGTATGGACGATTATAGTGCCGCGTCCAGTCTTCTGACTTCTGAGGTTACCGGATCGAACGCACGTCCGTCGCCTTCATAGTATTTTCCAAACAATTCATAAAACTCAAGTCTGAGACATTGGATACAGTCAATCAGACCTTCCAGTACAATAATGAATATGTTGGCAAAGATCATAATGATCACACCTGCCACTCCGCCTCCTGCAAGTTGTGCTAAGGTTTGGAAAGCCATGAACATACCTGCGTGGGTTAAAGCAAACGCTCCAACTCGAATGAATGACAATGTGTTTGAGAGCATGGAAAGATACATTTCAAAGCATTCGAAAAAGCTTGATACGTAATATTCTCCTGTAATCCCTTTTGTGAGCGGTTTATGTTCAACCGCATTGGTTGCCATTGCCTGAAGATAAATCAGGAGGGTAAGACCCACAATGATGCATATCCCTGCAGTTACAAGACCTCCTGGAAGTGGAATGTATTTCATCGCTCCCAGAGCTGTAACCAGAATCGTCAAATAAAGGATAAACCCTGATATCCCGTTCTTTCCGAAGTATCCTTGTTCTATCTGATGCTGATGTACTTTGTTGATGACTCCGTAAATGTAAGCTACGATTAACATGCCTACGCCGAATATGACTGCCGTTATGAGAAGCGTATTTGTATCCTCCATCGGTCTAAGCCAAATTGGGTGTAACAAGGTTTCATTCCCGAATACTGATCCGTAAAGAAAGCCGAAGATAATGGAAGACACCGCTATTCGGGCAGCGATACCTCCTAGCTGATTCCCTTTTCTCTCGAGCAAGAGGCCGCCGAGCAGAAGCACTAGCCCCTGTCCGACATCTCCAAACATAAAACCAAAACAAAACATGTAGGTTAAACTTAGAAATGGGGTCGGATCTAGTTCCTTATAATTCGGCACCCCGTACATCTTGACGAGTTCTTCAAAAGGGCGAAATAACCAATTGTTTTTTAGCTTGGTAGGCGGTTTCAGATCAGGCGTAGCTGCCTTAAACAAAACGATCATGTCCGGAAACTGATCAGTGATTGTCCTGATCGTATCTTCCTTTTTGACCGGAATCCATCCTGAAAAATAGAAGTTCTTATCAGAGAACGCCATGTATCCTTCCATAATATTAATGGTTGTTAGCATGGAAAGTTCATTATAGAGATAATTTGCGTTTTCCTCATTTGAACTTCTGTAAACTTTCAGCTCTGCCTGCAGTTTTTCTTTCTTGGACTCGAGTTCTTTTTCTTTTTTGGTCAAGTCCTCAATAATTTGCTCCGGTGTCCCCTTGAAGTCTTTGCTGAAACCAGGTAAAAGCTTGAAATTGAGGGCTTTGAGCATTCGATCTGTTTCATATTCGAAGTCTTTTTCGGTAATGACTAAAAAGACTTCTTCACCTTCCGGAGAATCCCCGACGTGTAAAATTACAGATGTGATGCTCGGATAGATATTCTTAAGTCTCTGAGCATTATCTTTTGTAAGAGATCCAAGCTCCACCTTAAAAAACTGCATATCGAACAGTTTTTGCATCGGTTCCTTGAGTTCCTTTAAATAAGAATAAGCCTCAATTGATTGGTCGACACTCTGAAGATCTTCCCCGATCTTCTCAATCTCATCTGTTTCTGAATCGAACTTATCGAGGAAAGTCTCCGTATCTGAAACAATTGTGTCCGCATCCAAATCGACATTTTTTATTGTTTCGGGCTCATATTTAAGCTGACCATCATAGCATCCGAGCAGTTTTTTTGTCATTTGCTCATACTTTTTCTGGATCTGCGTATTCGAGCCCGGGACAAGAGAGCCTAGGCCAAGCAAGCCTTCTAGATTCTTCTCGTCTACCGGCAAGGTAAATCGACCCGAATCTATCTCTCCCATGGCATCCACTAGTTGGATGTCATTGAATAAAAAAATGTCTTTGGCGAACTTGTTGACATCTGTTAGATTGCCAACAACATTCATCATTACAACATTTTCTACTGCCATAATCTTCCCTTCTTCCCGATACTGAAGTTACCGGAGTTACTCTTCCGGTTTGGTGTTGTAAATTGTGTAGGCCGCCATTTCATCGGGGCTTAATTCATAGCGTTTGCCTTCAATAATCGAGATGATATCCTTCATCTCGTAATTTAGAAGCCTTAAATAAGCCAGCGCACGTGTCACGCCATGCTCTTTTAAGAGCTTTCTGAACTGATAGTATTGATAACGCTCTGCGCGCCTTTCCATATGAAGATCTCTGTCTTCTGGTTCATGTTCAAATAAAAAACTGTATTGGGAAAACTTTTTAAGTTCTTCCAAGAGTTCATCTTCATCGGTAATCATGGCTAAACGATTAAGATCTTCCTGGGTTACATAGCGTCCGCCTAAAAGAGAATAACTTAAAATCGTAGCCGGCTTTAAGTGATAGAATTTCTTAGCCCGGTAAATCCAAATCAAATTTTCCAGGTCTATGGATTCCCTCAATGCCTGAACAAGCTTCTTTTCGCTTTTCCCGCTAAAATCACTCAGAACTTTCTTTAAAAAATCGTAATAGTATCGTTCCAGCGATTTCTCTATCTGGAGAAGATCTTCTTTAGGACCGATCGTATCGAAAACTTCGAGCCTTCTATAATAAGGTGTACCTTTGAGGTCATTCTTAAACTGCTCCCAGTCTTCGGCTTCAATCAGCCGGTTCCAGTTTACTTTTGTATAGGTTTTAGAATAAACCAAAGAATCCTTCAGACTCTTCAAATCTTTTCCTGTGGCTAATCCCCGAATGAGAATATCGAGAGACTCAATATCTGCCTGCATCGTAATTAGCGACATAAGCTTCTTATCTGAACTTTTTAAATAGTGAAGAAGCTTTTCTGTATCGTCGATAGTCAGTTTTGAAAGCGCAGCCTCTATTTGGTCTCTGTGTGCTTTTTCCGGATCAATATCTTTAAGGTATTTGGAATAAACTGTGTTATCTTTCAGATAACGAACCGCATCAGCTAGACTATCGGCCTCAATTAACTTATCGTAATCATTTTTGGTTAGAGTCTTCGCCTTAAGTGCAAGCACCTTGGTGTCTAATGCTGCATTTTGTGCCATAGTTTACTCCTGCCCGCTTAAAAGCGTCTCAAGAATCCTCTGGGCTTCTGATTCCCTGATTTTATTGAAACATTCAAACATTTGTTCTTTGAGAGAATCTGCTTTTTTTATCTTTTGTTCAGCCTGCTCTTGAGCAAGAATGATGGCTTCATCATATTGAGTTTTTCCATCTTCACGCGTCTTTGTCAAGGTTTCATCTTCATCCTTTTTGATCTTGTTAAAAGCATATGTCCTGATCTTATCGGCTTGTAAATCAGTATTTTTTTCAATTTCTACTGCCTTTTGATCAAGTGCTAGAATCTGCTGAACCACATAATTAATATCATCGGTCATAGGGCGCCTCCTTTCTCACGAGTTCTTTCTGTTAAGTACAATTAGCGAGTCAAACTATTATACTCCACCTCAAGTTAAATAGAAGGACCTTCAACTGATCTTAAAGAAATATCTATCTATTCTCTTCAACTATTATGAATTTATTGACTTTTGTCAATTATCTTTTAGAGAATATTTTTCCGGGCTGAAAAATCAGGATTTACCTCTTCGTACGCCCGGAGTCTAAATAATCATTATTCTGTTATTTCTAACATAAGCAATGAATCTTCAGACTAAACAAGTGGACTCAAAACATATCGGGAAATAGCTATGTTAGCTGTTAAAAATAAATATCCTAAAGACACGCTTAAAAACAATTTAAAAGATAATTTGTTTATTCTTTTTATAGGCAGACATATGGAAAGGTTTAGCAAAATAATAATTTCCATAACTATTTTTCTTTTTTATTTGTTGAGATGACAGAAATTGTCATTCGCGTTATCATTAATTCATACTAATCCACTAGGAATTACCCTGATTGAATGAACTTGGGGTATCCTAGAATTAACAAGGAATAGAAAGGAGAGATCATGAAAGAGAATTTTGAAGTTGAAGGCATGACTTGTACAGCCTGCGCCGCAGCAATTGAAAGAACCGTCTCTAACCTTGAAGGCGTAGATTCAGCAGTTGTGAACTTTGCCACTGAAAAACTTGCGGTCGCATTTGATCCGGGAGAGGTTTCCCAGAACGAAATTGAAGACGCTGTTTCTCATATCGGCTATAAACTGATTGCCGAGACAAAAAACCCTTCTTCTTTAAAAGAAAGCAATGCAGATAGAGCCAAAGCGCACCTTGAGGAAAAGAAGAAACAGATGATTACAGCTCTCATTTTTGCTGTGCCTCTGTTTTACCTTTCCATGGGACCAATGATGGGACTTCCGATTCCGACTTTCCTAGCCGGTGAAAACCACGTGCTGGTTAACGTCCTTACTCAGTTGCTTTTATGCCTTCCTGTTTTATATTCGGGCATGCACTTTTACACCGATGGATTTAAAGCTTTGTGGAACCGGATTCCAAATATGGATTCGCTTATCGCTGTTGGAACCTCCGCTGCAGGAATTTATTCTACGTACATGTTTTACAGAATGCTTCAGTTGGCAAATGACGGTATGACGAGTCATCTGATGCATATGATGCATAACATTTACTTTGAATCTGTTGTGGTAATCATTGCTTTGATTTCTGTTGGAAAATACATGGAAGCCCGAGCCAAAGGAAAGACCAGTGAAGCCATTGAAAAATTAATAGAACTTGCGCCTGATGAGGCTACTATATTAATTGATGGAGTTCCCACTGTCGTACCAATTGATCAGGTTAAAGTAGGCGATTTAATCCAGATTAAACCTGGTGAAAAGATTCCGGTAGACGGTGTGATTACCAAGGGGCGTTCTTCTGTGGATGAATCTCTTTTAACCGGCGAATCAATTCCAGTCGAGAAAGAAGAAGGAAGAACGGTTATAGCGGGATCAATCAATAAAACTGGATCTTTCATTTTTGAAGCCTCAAAAGTGGGAGCAGATACAACACTTTCCAAGATCATTACATTGGTAGAAGAAGCGCAAAGCTCAAAAGCACCTATTTCAAAACTTGCAGATGAAATATCTCGGTACTTTGTTCCAATCGTAATGGGAATTGCAATTCTTGCGATGATTATCTGGCTCATAGCCGGAAAGGATTTCGCATTTGCTTTATCTATTGGAATAGCAGTACTTGTTATCTCATGCCCTTGCGCTCTTGGTCTTGCAACTCCAACTGCTATTATGGTTGGAACCGGTGTTGGTGCCTCAAATGGTATTCTATTTAAAAATGGTGAAGCTCTGGAAAGTCTTGGCAAAGGTGACACGATCGTTTTTGATAAAACAGGAACCCTCACCGAAGGAAAACCCAAGCTTACAGATTTAATTCTGACACCCGGTTCAAACATATCAAAAAAAGCACTCCTGAAAAATGTGGCATCTTTGGAATCTCAGTCGGAACATCCGCTATCTGTGGCAATCGTTGAAAAAGCGCAAGAAGACGGACTTGAACTTTTACCGGTTTCTCATTTTTCAGCGCTGCCTGGAATGGGAATTGAAGGAACCGTAGACGGTCAAGATTATTTGATTGGGAATCAAAAGCTTATGGCTTCCTTCGGCCTAGACCTATCTTCTGTTCATCAGGACTATGAAAAGCTCTCTGCTGAAGGTAAAACCCCGCTTTTCGTGGCTATATCCTCCAAGCTTGTCGGAGTTATTGCTGTAGCTGACGTCTTGAAGAAGACATCACCAGAAGCTGTTGCTCAGTTAGAAGCTATGGGACTTGAAGTCTATATGTTAACGGGAGATAATGCGAGAACTGCGGGAGCGATTGCAAAACAGGCAGGAATTCATCATGTTATTGCCGATGTACTTCCCGACCAGAAAGCAAACCTCGTGAAAAAGCTCCAGTCAGAGGGTAAAAATGTCATTATGACAGGAGATGGAATCAATGACGCCCCAGCTCTTGCACAGGCGAATGTTGGTGTGGCGATCGGATCAGGGACAGATGTTGCGATTGAATCAGCAGATGTCGTATTAATGCGGGACGATCTTATGCAGGTTGTAACAGCAGTCCAGCTCTCAAAAGCAACTTATAAAAATATTAAAATGGGGCTTTTTTGGGCTTTCTTCTACAATACAATCTGTATTCCTGTGGCAGCCGGTGTGTTATACCCCGCATTTGGTATTACATTAAATGCCATGTTCGCTGCAGCGGCCATGTCTTTAAGTTCCATCTGCGTACTTTTAAACGCGCTCTCGCTCAGAACTTTCAAGGTAAAGACTTACGAGACTAAGCCTTTTACTGGAAAAGTAGAAGTCGAAAGTGCTGTACATGCTATGGATGTGGATGAAGGGTCTAATATAATTGAGCAAAACCAATTTAAGAATTCGGAAAAAGAAACGGGAAAAACTCAAAAAGAGGTAGAAGCAATGAATGAAGATTTGAAGATTGTTCTAAAAGTAAAGGATATGAGCTGCCAGCATTGTGTAGCACGTGTCGAAGAAACATTAATGGCCCAGCCTGGAGTAATCGCCGCAAAGGTCGACCTCGATAAAGGCGAAGCCTATGTTGAAGCAAGAGAAGATATCTTTCCTCAAGCTTTATCAAAAGCAGTAACAGAAGCTGGATATCCTGCAGAAGTTGTTTCAACAGATAAAAATAGTATGTTCAGTTCAGCAGATGGAAACGAACTGAAGACTGTTAAATTTGATGTGAAAGGTATGAGTTGCCAGCATTGCGTCAACCGCGTAACCAAAACCATCTTAGATCAACCGGGCGTTGTATCGGCACATGTAAATCTGGAACAAGG
>DLOL01000083.1:12498-12626 GCA_002478485.1 Eubacteriaceae bacterium UBA7485
AGAAAAATAAATTAATCAGAATTGTTCTGTATTTCTCAATTTGCGGAGGATGATTCATCCTCCGCATTTGACTATCAATTGATTTTTCCCTTCAAAAATTAAATAATCCAACTCTTTGTTTAAACGTT
>DLOL01000027.1:0-6478 GCA_002478485.1 Eubacteriaceae bacterium UBA7485
CATTATTGACGTAGAACCCTTTTTCTTATCAATAAATTCTTTTGAGTTATGTCCGGTCAGGACCTTCCACATAAAACTTCTGACCATCATCCAAACGATACGCAGCTAATCTTCCTCCATACACACAACCGCAGTCAATCAAAATATGACCGTTCTCCTCCAGCACTTTCGCTTCATGTTCAGCATTGAGTAGCGGTGTCGGCGTGTGTCCGTTCACGATAAAGGTGTCCGGATCATCAAAATACCGCTTCCCGATGTCCGGTCTTGAGAACAGAAGTTCTTCCAGGCTGTAGTCTGAAATCTCTTTATCCGGTGAGAAATTCCCGAGATCCGCATGGGTCAGAATGAAAGACTTTCCATTCAACTCTATCATCTCGTAAACGCGGAGCGCTTTGAAATCATCCATGATCATGGTGCGGCTCTCTTCCGTAAGCTCTGCAAACTCTTTTGCAGTAGCGGAGCCCCCGTCGTTAAACCAGAGCATGAAGCCCTCTTCTTCCGGCACAAGCGCGCGCTCCACCCCGTTTTCCTCTTCAAAAACGATGTCCCTTAAATTCAGGTAGGCAAGCAGGTCGTGATTGCCCCATAACGGAATCGCGTTTTTCATTGAAACCACTTCGTGAAGCACTTCCAGCGGCGCCTCGCCGCGGTCCACCATATCTCCGAGCACGTACAGTCTGTCATCCTCTTTAAAGTCGATTTTCTCAAGAAGTTCGTGGAACTGATCAAGGCATCCGTGGATATCGGATATTACATAATGCATTTCTTTATCCCCTGCCCTGCGCCCGGTCGGATCAATCCTCGATGCTGGTCATCTTGAAGGTGTATTCGTCGAGGTCTCCGTAGTCGAGCCCGAGCCTGTCTATTTCCTGTTTCAGTTTTTCTTCCGTCAAAGGAACCAGCACGTCTTCTGCAAAGAATCCTGAAATCTCTTTGTCGTCCCCGCTGATGTCGCGGATAATCAGCGTGACAAAGTTCCCTTCAAGACCCATTTCGTAGATTCTTCTAGCAAGCACCTTTGAATAGTAAGGATTGTCTTTCATCCAGTCCTGGTAGATCATCTTTGCCTGGCGTCTCTGGGGATGCCCGATAAATGAATAGGACTCTTCCCAGATCAGGTCAATCTCCTTGTCCGTGTCCGAAATGGTCAGTACATGGACGAGATTGTCGATCTGATCATTGAAAGACTTGTAGTAACCGGACTCCATCTCTTCCCCGTCGCCCATATCTTTGACACCGAGATCCTCCATGAGCATTTTGTCCTGGCTCTTCCAGTAATATTCAATCTCTTCGGTTGCCGCCTCTTCAAAATCCATCCACCTTTCGGTGTAAAAATCGAGAAAACGGTCCACCGCATCCTTGTAGGGCGAATCGAGGCACGCGAGCGTGAAGGGGTCCGGGCGGTTCAGGTCTTCATACCGTTTGGTTTCCCCGAAGAAGAAATTGTCCCCCAGCTCCAGCATGCTTTCATAAATATTATAAGAACTCGGATCGATATATCCCATAATCTCAAACGTGTCGAGCAGATTTCGATGCCACTCGTCAATACCACCCATCCCGAGTTTCTTTTCCATTTCTATAACGGTAAGCCCGAGCGAGTCGACCGGGTTGTTACCGATTTCAAGCATATTCTTGTCAAAAATTTGTTGCGCTTCATTTTTACTAGCAACGTAAGTATTCATTTTCCTGTATTTCCTTCTAGGTTCGAGAGGAAATTCCCTCCTGTTCGGATCATNNACACGTTTGAGATTATGGGATACAGGAAAATTATATCAGATCTTGAAGCTTTATTCTTCAATACCTTCAAGAATTGCGAGAGAAGCGGAAACCCCGAGGCGGTCCGCACCCGCTTCGAGAACCGGAAGGACATCTTCAATGGTTCTCTTNNTTCTCATGCCGCCGGAAGCTTTCACTTTCATGGTGGAAGGGATATTCTCCTTCATCAGCTTCACGTCATGCGCGTTCGCACCGGCCGTTCCAAATCCCGTGGAGGTCTTCACGAAATCCGCGCCTGCTCTTGCCGCCGCCCTGCAGGCTTCGACCTTCTCATCATCGCTTAAATAGCACGTCTCGATGATCACCTTTGTGGTGGTGTCCCCGGCTGCTTCCACGACCGCGCGGATATCATCCTCCACGCGCTTCATATCCCCCGCGAGGAGCGCGCCGATGTCAATAACCATGTCCACTTCATCCGCGCCGTTTTTGATCGCGTCTCTTGTCTCAAACGCCTTGGTCTGGCTGGTGTTTGCGCCGAGCGGAAAACCGATCACCGTGCAGACCTCCACGTCGCTGTCCTTTAAGAGCTCCTTTGCCCTCTTGACGTAAACCGGATTGACGCAGACCGAAGCCGCCCCGATTTCGTCCGCTTCCCTGCAGAGTCTCTCGATCTGATCCGGTGTGGCGGTCGCTTTTAAAAGCGTGTGGTCCATCATTCCAGCAAGTTTCTTTTTGTCCATTCTCATCCCTCGTTTCAAGATAATCGTTTCTACTTCCTATATATCCGTTTGACGCTTATTTCCTCCGCATAAATCTGTATGAATAAACTAATACAAAAATACAAAAAACTCTTGACTGTTCCGAAGGGTTCGATTATTGTATTAGTATAATAATACAGAGTAAGAAAGGAAAACCCATGCAATGGAACATCACTTCCGACCGTCCGGTCTACCTGCAGCTTGCCGAGACCATCCAGAATGCGGTGATTAGCGGGGAGTTCTCTCCCGGAGACAAACTGCCGAGCGTGCGAGACTTTGCCTCCCAGGCCGGCGTGAACCCGAATACCATGCAAAAGGCGCTTGCTGAGCTTGAAAAGCTGGATATTGTCTATTCCAGACGCACAGCGGGCCGATTCATTACAGAGGACAAGGAGAAAATCAAAGAGATGAAATACGAAAAAGCGGCGGACGAAGCCCTGCGCTTTCTCACCGCCATGCGCGAACTCGGCCTTGACCGGTCCGAGGTCGTCAAACTGCTTGATTCGCTGGAGAAAGAAGAAGAGGAGGACGAGCATGAATCCGTCTAGCAAAATTTTAAGAGATCCAAAGCTTCTCCGGGTGGAGAACCTTGAGAAAAGATATGCAAAGGTGGAAGCGATCAAAAACATGAGCTTCACGCTCGGACGGGGGCGGATTGTCGGGCTTCTCGGACCGAACGGATCGGGAAAAACCACACTGATCAAGCTGATCGCGGGGCTTCTCGCCCCGAACAGCGGAGAGATCCTCATCGAAGGAGAAAATCCAGGCCCCTTCACCAAGTCTGTCGTCTCCTATCTTCCGGACACCACGTATCTTGACGAGAAAATGACCCCCTACCAGGCGATGGACTTTTTTGAAGATTTCTACTCCGACTTTTCAAGAACCCGGGCCGTGCGCATGCTCGAGTCGCTCAGCGTGGACGGATCCCGGAGGATCGAAAATCTCTCAAAGGGGAACCGCGAGAAAGTGCAGCTGATCCTCGTGATGAGCAGGAAAGCTAAGCTCTACCTTCTTGACGAGCCGATCGGCGGCGTNNACTCCCCGCCACAAGAGACTACATTTTAAAGACCATTCTGCAAAACTATGAAGAAGACGCGACCGTCCTCATCTCCACGCATCTGATCTCCGATGTGGAGCAGATCCTGGATGAGGTCCTGATCCTGGATGACGGAAGGCTGATCGCCCAGGAAGACGTGGATACGGTCCGCGAAGAGAAGGGCATGTCCATCGACTCGCTCTTCAGGCAATCATTCAAATGGGAGGACCATACAGATGTTCTATAATTTATACAAATATGATCTGAAAGAGATGCTCTCTTCCCTCTGGAAGCTCGGACTGGTGGTTCTCGGGATGACGCTGATCTCCGGCCTCACCCTGCGTTTCATCCATGAGGGGAACTGGTTTCTGACCCTGTCCCTTATGGCGGAATTTCTGCTGGTCTTCGCGTTCTGGATCCTCGTGCTGGTGACCCTGGTGCTCCACTTCAACAATCACTGCTTCGGAAAACAGGGATATCTGACCTTCACACTTCCGGTCACCTCCTGGCAGATTCTTCTCGCTGAGATGCTTGCGGCTTTCACGGTCGTCATCCTGTGCGGACTGTTCTTTTTTCTTTTAATCGGCCTTGTGTTCGGCCTGAATCTGACCGGGACGATTCTGACGGAGGTGAGCCCTTTCTACGCGGAAATGATGCATACGCTCGCCTACTGGCTTCCGGACCTTCTGCACGCGCTTTTGTCGGGCGTGCTCGGCATTCTCGCCTCCCTCGCGGAAGTGTACCTTGCGATGAGCATCGGGCAGCTCTTCATCAACTACCGCGTGGCCGCAAGCTTTGTCGCGTTCTTTGTGCTTGATGTCCTCACAAGCGTCGTGCAGCTTCTTTGCGCCTTCCCGGCTTCATCCTCTTTAGGAGCCATCCTGGGATCGTTCGACCTCTCAAGCCTGGTGATCCTCCTGGCCTGCTTCTTCGGATCGGTCTACATCATGGACCGCCATCTAAACCTGAAATGAGACGGAATGCCCGTCTCATTTTTTTGTCCGGAACGGGCCTTCTCACACTTTTCTTTCATTCCTTTGCGAGAGAAGCTCAATCCCGATATCTCTGGAATTCTTCAGGTGGGTGAGAACCGCCTGGTAGACAGCTGTCCCGTCCTCCTGATGAAGGCTTCTGAAAACCGCCTCGTGCTCTCCGAGCGCGTCAAACGGCCTTCCCGGAATGGAGAGGGAGTCCGCCGCCATGGTCCTAAGCCTGTAGGTGAGCTGGTCATACAGTTCGGTCAGCTCGCGGTTTCCCGAAGAATGGACCAGGATGCGGTGGAACTCGAGATCGCTCTCCAGGATCTTTTCAATCCTATCCTGAGAAAGGACTCGCGCGCGCATCTGCTCCAGGACTTCTTCTAAAGAAGAAAAAGTCTCCCGGGCTTTCTGGCTCTCCCTGTCTTCCTGAAGCTGGGCTGCACAGAAGCCTTCGATCGCCATGCGGATCTGATAGGTGTTTCGAGCATCCTCCTCCGTGAGTTCATGAAGCGTGAAGCCTCTGCTCGGCAGGATGTCGATCAGGCGGTCCTGGCTGAGCCTGATCAGCGCGTTTCGAAACGGCGTTCTTGAAAAGCCGAACGACTTGGCCATTTTCGTCTCGGAGTAGATGATTCCCAGATCGAATTCGCCGCTTTCTATCTTCTCTTTCATCAGATCATACGCTTTTTCCTGAAGTGTGCTTCCGGCCATAATCCACCTCTTCCCCTTCTCGTCAAATTTCGGATCATTCTTAATACAAGGATACACATTTTATTTGTGATATTCGTTATCTTCTAAACAATTCTTTTTTTCTTAACCGGTATACCGGTATACTGATTGTAGAAGCAACGTAAAACATTCCGAATTCCAGCAAGGAGAGAGAACCATGTATCAGTTTCTATCCCACATACTCGACCCGGACGGTTATGCCTGGCCGGGCGANNCGAGCCGGTCGTTGAGGTGCGCCGCTGCACCGACATCACGGAGGAGACCCCGTTTTCAAGCTTTGTCTCCGTCCTCCCGAACCATTTCGGAACCCACATGGATGCGCCGAGACATTTTGTCCGTGACGGGCTCGACATCAACGCGCTCGGCATGGAATACTTTGTCCATCCGAAAACGGTTTTGATCGACCTGCCGAAATCGAAGGCTGAAGGCATCACAAAAGAAGATCTCAAGCCTTTTGAAGCGCAGATCAAAGGAGCCGACTGCCTGCTGATCCGGACGGGCTTCGAATCAAACCGGGAGGAAAATCAGGACCTGTACCAAAACCACGGCCCGTACATCGCACCTTCCGCGGGAATCTACCTGACGGAGACCTTCCCCGAGCTTAAGACCATCGGGATGGACTTCCTTGCGATCGGCTCCCTCGATCCGAACATCCCGGACTCTTCAAGCCCGCCGGAATGCCACAGGAACCTTCTTGGCTACTATACCGGAAAATTCATCACTGCCATTGAAGACATGCACCTGAAAGACATCCCGGACGGGGCCTCCATCACCCTCTTTATCAATGCGCCCCTCCGGATCAAGGGACTCGACAGCTCGCAGGTTGTCTGCCTTGCGCAGATTGACTGCAAAGAGGAAGGGGGGCTTTCATGAAGACGGTCGGTTTTATCGGTCTTGGCATCATGGGCCGTCCGATGGCGGAGAATCTCCTGAAGGCCGGATGCATCCTTCTCGTTCACGATCTGGATTCCGGGCGTGTGGCGGATCTTGAAGCGCTCGGGGCGCGGCCCGCATCGCCCCGGGAGATCGGCGAAACAAGCGAGGCGGTCATCACCATCCTTCCGGACGGAAAAATCGTAAAGGATGTGCTCTTCTCGGATGACGGGGTTTTCGAGGGCCTGAAAAAGAACAGGAACGACCGTCCGGTGATCTGCGACATGTCCTCGGTCACCGCGGAGGAGAGCCGCTTCTGCGCGGAGAAGCTTGAAGAGGTCGGCGCGGGATTTGTGGACGCCCCGGTCTCCGGCGGCGAGCCCGGC
>DLOL01000027.1:6501-6686 GCA_002478485.1 Eubacteriaceae bacterium UBA7485
GGACTACGAAGCGCTGCGTCCCCTGTTTGACATTCTCGGATCCTCCTCCCTCCTTATCGGCCCGTCGGGATCGGGATCGGTCACCAAGCTTGCAAACCAGATTATCGTCAACCTCAACATCATCGCCCTCTCCGAGGCGCTCGTCCTTGCATCAAAAGCCGGCGTCGACCCGAACAAGGTATACG
>DLOL01000060.1:0-4287 GCA_002478485.1 Eubacteriaceae bacterium UBA7485
TACCTATTCCACCATCCTCGCACGGATGCCGTTTTTCACAGCTTTCTTAGTATATCATGTTGGGAAAAAGAATCAAGTCCTTCGTTTGCTTTTTTAAAGTTTTCTTTTCTCGAAAAGATCCTTTTCTTCTTCTCATATGGGTATATGACTTATTTTAGCAGTTTATACCGAAAATGAAAATAAGAATTCAGGCCGGAATCCGGCCTGAATTGCATTTCTTATGCTTTTGAAAAATCAGATTTGCTCGCGCCGCACATCGGGCAGGTCCAGTCCTCGGGCAGCGCTTCAAACGGTGTTCCGGGAGCGATTCCTTGAGAAGGATCTCCTTTTTCCGGATCATACTCATAGCCGCAGATCTGGCAGGTGTAAACATCCGCTTTCGCTTCAGGCGACTTGGTTTCCTCTTTCACCACTTCCGGTCTGAAATTATCTTTGACTGTTCCGCATACAGGACAGGTCCAGTCCTCCGGAAGCGCTTCGAACGGCGTTCCGGGTTCAATTCCCTGAGAGGGGTCTCCTTTTTCCGGATCGTAAACATAGCCGCACAGGCTGCAGACGTACTTTTCTTTCGGGTTTCCTTCCTTGACTTCCGCTTCTTCAATTGCCTGGATTAAAAGAGGAAGAATGACGTTCAAATCTCCCACGATTCCGTAATCGGCATCCTGGAAAATCGGCGCGTCCTTGTCATTGTTGACGGCAACAATTGTCTTCGCGTCCTGGATGCCCTTGAGATGCTGCATAGCCCCGGAAATGCCAAGCGCGATATAGAGATCTCCTCCGAATTTCTGTCCGGATATCCCCACATAGCGGTCCATCGGGAGATACTTCAACGCTTCTGCCACCGGTCTTGAACTTCCGACTGCGCCCCCGAGATCTCTGGCCAGCGTTTCCACCAGCTTCATGTTTTCTTTATCCCCGATCCCGACTCCGGCGCTCACCACCACATCCGCATTAATGATCGGCGTCATCATGTCCTGGCCGTGGTTGTAGAGATACCCGTCTTTTTTCAGGCTCTCCACCAGATTTTTCACCTGCTCTTCAGCCGTTCCTTCAGAAAAGATCTGTTTTTTCCGTTCTCCCGTCAGCCCGCCTTTGTTCTCAGGCGTCTTGCTCTGTTTGCCGCGGCTGGCCTTGGCTCCCTTTCCGATGATGTGAGAAGCAATCACCACACGCTGGATTTCGTTGGTTCCCTCATAGATCGTGGTGATTTTCGCATCGCGGTACATCCGTTCGATATCCATGCCTTTGAGATATCCGGTTCCCCCAAAGATCTGGAGCGCGTCGTTGACCACTTCAAGCGCAATGTCCGATGCATACTGCTTGGCCATGGCCGCTTCCATGCTGTACGGTTCATGGGCTTCTTTCAAAGGCGGGCTGACGGGAGAANNGACGAGGAAACGCGCCGCGCGAATCTTGGTGGCCATATCCGCAAGCTTGAAGGAGATGGCCTGCTGGTCTGCGATCGGCTTTCCAAACTGAACTCTTTCCTTGGCATAGGCAAGCGCAGCTTCATAAGCGCCCTGCGCAATCCCAAGGGCCTGCGCGGCGATTCCGATTCGCCCGCCGNNCCGCCGTCAAGCGTCGACATGGCGATTTTAAAGCCCTCGCCTTCTTTTCCGAGCATATTTTCTTTGGGCACCTTCACGTCTTTGAAGACCAGACGGGCCGTGTCGCTTGAACGAATGCCAAGCTTATCATAATGATCCGCCGAAGAGAATCCTTCCATCCCTCTCTCAACGATAAAGGCGCTGATTCCCTTGGTTCCGATTCCCGGCGTCGTTACGGCGAAAACCACCACGTAATCCGCTACACCGCCGTTTGTGATAAAGACTTTCTCGCCGTTCAAGACATAATGGTCGCCTTCAAGGACCGCTGTCGTCTCCGTTCTTCCCGCATCGCTTCCCGCGTTTGGTTCCGTCAGCCCGAAGGCGCCGATGGCTTCCCCTTTTGCAAGCCGTTTTAAATACTTTTCCTTTTGCTCATCCGTTCCATAAGCGAAAATCGGCCAGGAACCCAGTGAGACGTGGGCAGAGAGGATAACCCCCGATCCGCCGTCCACTCTTGAGAGTTCTTCAACGGCGATCGCATAGCTTAAAACGTCTTTGCCTGCCCCGCCGTTTTCTTTAGGAAAAGGCAGTCCCATCCATCCGAGTTCGCGCATTTTATCCACCACTTCCGCCGGGAAATGGCTCTCCCTGTCCCAGGTGAACGCGTAAGGTTTGATTTGCGATTCTGCGAAGTCTCTGACTTCTTCTCTGAAAGTCTCATGTTCAGGTTTGGTTTGAAACAACATCGAATCTCCTTTACTTTTCCATTTTTGTGAATGATTATTAAACGTTTTCTTTTATTTTACACTACACAATTAAAACTAAACATGCAGAAGAACCGGAGATTGCTCTCCGGTTCAATCATTTTTTCTTGATCCAGTCCTTCACCTGATCCTCCAGGTCTTCAAGGGTCCCGTCGTTTAAAAATATAGTATCGGCTCCTGCTTCCCGTGTCTGGTCATCCGCCTGAATGGCCGAGCGCGCATAGGCTTCTTCTCTTGTCATGCCGTCTCGCTCTATGAGGCGCTTAATTCGGAGCTCGGTCGGAACCTTCACAAGAATCACCTCGTCGCATCGCGCGTCCTCCCCGGTCTCAAACAGAAGCGGACAATCATAGATGATAAACGGCGCGTTCCCGCTCCTTCTCCGGCTGACTTCTTCTTCAACCGCTTTTTTCACCGCCGGATGAACGAGCGCGTTAAGCTTTTTGTGGGCTGCCGGATCTCTCGTGATCAAGTCTGCCATGGCTTTTCGGTTATAGCTGCCGTCTGGGAGAATCATCCCCGGGCCAAATGTCTCCCCAATCTTTGAAAGAAGCGCAGACCCCGGCAAAAACAGACGGTTTGCAATCTGATCGGCATCCACAACCGGAATCCCGGCTTCCTTAAAAAGTTTGGAGACGGTTGATTTGCCCGATCCGATCGCGCCGGTCAGCCCCACAAGCGGAATTTCTCGGTTCCTCATTTTGCATCATACCAGGAATAAGCCGTATCCGCCTCCACGCTGAGCGGAACGTCAAGTTTTACCGCGTTTTCCATGGTCTCCACCAGAAGCTCTTTCACATAATCCGCAATATCCCTGTCACAGTCGATGATCAGCTCATCGTGAACCTGCAGAACAATTTTCGCATCGAGGTTTTCTTCTCGAAGTCTCTGCCAGACTTTGATCATGGCGATCTTCATGATGTCGGCGGCCGCACCCTGGATCGGCATGTTTAGTGCCTGCCTTTCTCCCGACTGCATAACAATGCGGTTTTTCGAATTGATTTCAGGCAGATATCTTCTTCTCCCCCAAATCGTTTCCGCATAGCCCTTTTGTTTGGCTTCTTCCACAAGCGAATTTAAAAAAGCCTGCACCTTCGGGAACTGTTCAAAATACCGGTCAATGAATCCCTGCGCTTCCTGTCTTGAAACCCCCAGATCATTGGCAAGTGAAAAAGCCTGCTTTCCGTAGATCAGTCCAAAATTGATCATCTTTGCGAAACGTCTCTGTTCAGGAGTCACATCGCTTCTTCCCTCATTGAAGACTCTCGCCGCGGTTCTTGCATGGACATCTTCCCCTTCTTTGAAAGCTTCGATCATGGCGGGGTCTCCTGAGAGAGCTGCCAGGATTCTCAGCTCGATCTGGGAATAATCCGCATCCACCAAAATACGGTCCGGCGCAGAGGCGATAAATGCTTTTCTGATCTCTCGTCCCTCACTGGTTTTGACCGGTATATTCTGAAGATTCGGATCCGTGGAGGAGAGTCTTCCAGTTGATGTGACCGTCTGCTGGAAGGTTGTGTAGATCTTATCCGTTTTTGGATCGATGAATTCAAGAAGTCCTTTTCCATACGTGGAGTCCAGTTTGGTCAGCATGCGGTATTCAAGAATTTTTTCTACCACCGGCGAATACGGTTCAAGTTCTTTTAACACTTCCGCACTGGTCGAATATCCGGTTTTCGTCTTCTTGATGACAGGAAGTCCCATTTTTTCAAAAAGAACTTCTCCAAGCTGTTTGGGAGAGCCGATGTTGAACGGTTCCACGTCAGCCTCTTCGAAAATTTCCCGGGAAAGCTTCTCAATTCTCTCTGAAAAAGAGGAAGAGAGCTCTTTGAGGATCTCCGGATCCACTTTAAATCCGGTCTCTTCCATATCGTCAAGCACCGGGATCAACGCAAGTTCAATATCGGTGAAGAGAACATCCATGCCGTCCTCTTTAATCTTTTCAAGCAGCATTGGCTTGGTCTGCTTAATCAGCG
>DLOL01000060.1:4295-12451 GCA_002478485.1 Eubacteriaceae bacterium UBA7485
TTCCGCCATGGCTTCATCCCCCATTTCGGAAGCCGTCTTCCTCTTCTTTCCTTTTCCGAAAAATTCCTCTTCGCTCGGATACGTTTCGTCAAGCCATCGCGACGCAATCGCTCCAAGATCATACTGCCCGTTTGACGGGTCATTCAGATAGGAGGCGATGTAGCTGTCATAGGTATAATTTGCGATATTCGCATTGCATAGGGTATACAGTTTCTCCACATGCTTGAGGTTATGTCCTGAAAGCTGCACATCATCCGCGTTTGGAATGGCCGCGAGTCCGCCCAGGAATTTTCTGACCACCGCCATGTCGCTGATGTAGTAATAAATGCTGTCGATTTCCACAGCCAGATAAGCTCCTGAAAAATCCATGTGGGTTTTGTCTTCGGGCGGGTCTTCCGTCCAGACGTTCATGGTCATTTCCTTCTTCGTGTTCAGCTTTCGAAGCATCATCATCGCTTCATCGGGCTTCGTGACATGGATGTAGCGTGTCTTCTTCGGCGCGCCCGGCGTACTCTCATCCGTCTTTGGCGCTTCAAGCGTGTTTAGTATGGACTTGAATCCAAGATCGCGCATGATCTCTTCACTTTTATCCGTCAGGAACGGGCCGCTCTTGAGTGCTTCAAGCGGCGTGTCAAGCGGAACTTCCGTGTCGATGGTCCCAAGCGCGAGGGAAGCGTAGGCGGATTCTTCTCCAAGGACCA
The DNA here is from genome assembly GCA_002478485.1 of Eubacteriaceae bacterium UBA7485. Lineage (GTDB taxonomy): Bacteria > Bacillota > Clostridia > Eubacteriales > Eubacteriaceae > UBA7485. Next base: position 4,997 of record DLOL01000060.1, read on the forward strand.
GGCGCTCCTTGAGTTTTCCCTTCTGCTCGTCAATGTGGGCGTAAAGGTTGTCAAGCGTCTTGTATCCTTTGACCAGTTTCAGTGCCGTCTTCTCACCGATTCCCTGGATACCCGGAATGTTATCGCTTTTGTCCCCCATCAATGCCTTAACCACCTTGAGTTCTTCCGGTTCAATTCCGTATTTCTCTTCAATGTATTGAGGCGTGACATCCACAAACTGATTTCCGCTTCTTGTCGCTGTGTAGAGGACAGACGTATCTTTATCAACAAGCTGGTAGCTGTCTCGGTCTCCTGTGACAAGGTAGGTTTTTACATCCTCTTTTTCTGCTTCCCTTGAGATGGTTCCGAGAATGTCATCCGCTTCATAGCCTGGCTTTCTCAGAATTTTTACGCCCATGGCTTCTAAAAGCTCATTCAGGATCCCCTCCTGGACTTTTAAGTCTTCCGGCATTTTCTCTCTTCCCGCCTTGTATTCTTGATACATTTTATGGCGGAAGGTCGGCTGAGACGTGTCAAAGGCAACAGCAAGGTAATCCGGATTATATTCTTTTTTTAGTTTGATCAGGACTTTCACAAAGCCGAAAACCGCATTGGTCGGGATGCCCTTCGGACTGTTCATGGGACGCATCCCGTAAAACATACGGTAAATCATCGAGTGGCCGTCGATGACTATACAGGTTTTTTGAGCCATTTTTATTCTCCTGACTCAGGCCTTCAGCCTGATTTTTCGTGTCTTCTTCATTATATCCGTTTTTTTGTTGCTCGATTCCTGCAGACTGAAAAGCGAATAAAACAAAAAAGCCGGCATTCGCCGGCGGAAAGCGGAAAGCTTTCCAACATTTTCCTTTCGTCTTTATCCTAGCAGAGCTTATGGGACCAAAAAGTCCCATTGAATGCGAATTTATGATTTTTTGGGTGAGGATGAAGAAATATTCTGCACTTTTGAAGCGCGACGGTAGAGCGGATCACCTACTTTGTCTATGAAAAACTGGACAATCGGCCCTGTGCAGGTCATCATGATCAGTGTTCCAATCCCGACTGTAAGGAAAAGGTCTCCGCTCATCATACCGAGTGAAGCGCCGATTATCACGCAAATTACATCCGTGATGATCCTTGCGTACTTGAACGGTATTTTTCCGTGAGTTGTCGATTCAATAACATACGCCATGGCATCGTAAGGGGCGACGCCCATATGCGCACTGAAATAGATTGCAACCCCAAAGCAGCAGACCAGCACACCGCCGATCATGAAAAGAATCCGGCCGTTCATCGTCAGCGGCTCTGACATGTAAGGCATCAGAATAGCGACAAGGATATCCGCTACCGGACCAACGCAAAACATATTGACGAGAGTTCCAAATCCGATCAGATCGCGTCTTTTTAAAATGACTCCGATCAGCAGGACTATATTGAGCGGAATAAGCACCGCGCTCATGGAATTTAAATTCAACACAGATGCAATCCCCAGCACCATCGATGTGCATGGATCCACACCAAGCGCTGCGATTCTCAACATACCGATGGAGATTCCGATGATCATCACGCCGAGCACCACCATCAATCCTCTTTTTACTTTGTTTTTCACTTGAAACAGCCCCTTATTTCAAAAAGTTCTACACTCTAAATTTATGAACCATTTGGTTGGCTCTCAATCATAACGGGCTGGTCAAACCCAGACCTTTTCTTAAGTCTTTACCTTTAACCTATCCGTAAATAAAAAATCGAAGTTGTTAAAATCGAATCAAATCAGACCTTGAAATCCAATTTTCAAGAGAGTTTCTGAATGAACGGATACCGGGCCGAGAAATAAATGTCTGGTATTTTAGCTGGTTCAAAAAATACGAAAAGCACGCCAGAAAGAAGCTTCTTGGCGTGCTTTTCATGGTGTAATCGTGACTGGAAATCCGGTCACAATCCAATATGCTTTTAATCAGACCACCGAAAGGTGTTCAAGTATCTGCCAAATGGTGGACCCTCAGGGACTTGAACCCGGGACCATTCGGTTATGAGCCGAGTGCTCTAACCAACTGAGCTAAGGGTCCGTTATGATAAAAAAATGGTCGAGGTGAAAGGATTCGAACCTTCGGCCCCATGGTCCCAAACCATGTGCTCTACCAAACTGAGCCACACCTCGACGCAAAATTTATTATAACATCAACATAAATCTGAATCAATAACTAAATGAATGAAAAACTTCGGCTGACCTGAGCCTGCCGAAGTTTGATTAACTTAGTTTTTTTCCAACGATTGCGCTGACTTTTTTTCCGTCCGCCACTCCTTTGAATTTTGGCATGAGCACTTTCATCAGTTTGCCCATTTCTTTCTTCGAAGTGACTCCGGTTTCCTCAATGGTTTCGTCGACGATCTTTTCAATTTCATCATCGGTCAGCTGTCTTGGAAGATATTCTTCAATGACGGCGATTTCCGCATTGGTCTGGTCAATGAGATCCTGACGCCCTCCTTTTTCAAAATCAGCGAGCGCGTCTCTTCTCTGTTTGAGAGCCTTTGCAAGAACATCAAGCACTCCGGCATCATCCAGATCCGTTCTTTTATCGATTTCGATCTGTTTGATTTCTGCGCGGATCAGCGTGATGGTGTTTTTTCTGATCTTATCCTTCGCCTTCATGGAAGCTTTTAAATCCGCCTGCAGGCGGTCTTTTAATGAAGTCTGATCAGACATCGTCATATCCTATCTTTTTTTCATTTTTCTTTTTCTAGCCGCTTCAGATTTCTTCTTGCGCTTTACACTTGGCTTTTCATAGTGTTCGCGTTTTCTGATTTCTGACATGATGCCGGCCATAGCGGTCTTTCTCTTGAATCTTCTCAGAGCGCTTTCAAGAGTTTCGCCTTCTTTTACTCGAACTTCAGACATGTTTTCACCCCCTTTTCCGTATTCCTTATGGGAAATGGTGAATTTCGTGCTTGTCTATTTTATAAAAACAAAGCGTTAAAGTCAACAATCAACTTTGCCTAAAACTGTTGCATTTTGAATGTCGAATCAGCCTGGCGGCCACTGCATGGCACGGCCCCCGAGAAGATGAAAGTGAAGGTGCGGAACAGTTTGTCCTCCATCTTCACCGACATTTGTGACCAGGCGGAAGCCTGAATCTGCAATGCCCATCTTCAGCGCAATGCGGTTGGCCGCTTCAAGCATCTGGGCGATAATCGGCTCGCCGGCCGGAACGGTCATAATGGACTGATGATGTTTTTTTGGAATGATGATGATATGGACCGGCGCTTGAGGATCAATATCCTTAAACGCGAGGACGTGATCATCTTCATGGACCTTTTCGCTCGGGATTTCTCCATTCACGATTTTGCAGAAAATGCATTCGTCTGCCATCTTTTCTCCCTTTCTATAAGTTTTTAAGGCGTGCTCCGTAGGCTATGAGCGTATCCCCGCCCTCATAGACCAGATCAGCCTTCACAATTTTATTTGAATACGATGCGCGTTCAGGCTCTGGGATGAATTTTACCGGCTGATAGTGCATGGTGTAGCCTGAATAACTGCCGTCGTTTTCTCGCTGTTCAATTAAAATGAGGCCTGTCTTTCCGCTTGAAGCTTTAAGATAGTCTCTTCTCATCTTCTTCTCTATCTCTTCCATTCGGTGCGCGCGTCTGCTTTTCTCTTCAGGAGAGATCTGATCCTCAAAATCAGCCGCTGGCGTACCGGTCCTGGGCGAATATTTAAAGATGTGAATTCTGGAGAACCCAATTCTTTGAACAAATTCAAGACTTTCTTCAAAGTCTTCTTCACTCTCGCCGGGAAAACCCACAATCACATCAGTGGTGATGGCCGCATCCGGATAATAGGAGCGGATTCTCCGGACTATTTCTTCATATTCATCCGGCGTATAATGTCGGTTCATGCGCTTGAGCGTCTTTTTCGCGCCGCTTTGAAGACTGAGGTGAAAATGCGGGCAGACCTGGGGAATCTGCGAAAGCTCCTTGAGGAAGGCGTCCGTCATTAATCTTGGTTCCAGTGAAGAGAAACGGATTCTTGAGATTCCGGGAATCTTCGATGCCTCTTTTACAAGCTCCAGGAGATTATCATTATTTTCCTTTGTCGTCTTCCCGTTTTTGAAGTCTCTTCCGTAGGAAGACACATGGATGCCTGTCAGAACGATTTCCTTATAGTCGTTCTCCGCAAGCCTTCCGATTTCTTTGAGGGCGTTCTCTTTCTTTCTTGAGCGTACCGGGCCTCGGGCGTACGGAACAATGCAGTAAGAACAATACTGCGTGCACCCTTCCTGAATCTTGACAAACCCGCGGGTATGCCCTTGCGTCCTTGAAATCTGCATCTCTTCGTCAAATGACGAATAGTCAAGCGGGGCTGCATACGCTCTCTTTTCTTTTCCCTGCTGGAGATTTTTTTCAATCAGCTCGACGATATGTTTTCTGTCCCCTGTCCCAACGACAAGGTCCACTTCATCGACGGCTAAAACCTCGTTCGGAGCGGTTTGGGCATAGCATCCCGCGGCGACAATTAACGCGTCCGGATTTTTTCGCCGCGCTCTTCTGAGAAGCTGTCTTGATTTTTTATCTCCTAAACTTGTTACGGTGCAGGTATTGATGATATAGACATCCGCATGCTCATCAAACCCCACTGTCTCAAAGCCTTCCGCCTCCATTTTTTCCATAATCGCCTGCGTATCATAGGTGTTCACCTTGCACCCGAGCGTATAGTAGGCAGCGGTTTTTTTATCCTTCGTCATATTCATAATTGATTTGGGCAACTGCAGCAAGGCCTGCTGTTTCAGTCCTCAGGATTCGCTCCCCAAACGTGAAAAGCTCTGCCCCTTTCTCTTTTAATTCTTCAATTTCCTGTGCGTCAAAACCGCCTTCCGGTCCGATGAGCACGGCGAGGGAAAGCCTATCCTCTTTTTGAGGAAGCTCTCTTAAAACCGCCTTCAGGCGTCTGTCCTCTTCATTCTCATAAGCTAAAAGAACCGCATCATACTGTTCAAGGCCGGATACCATCTCCGTAAAACTTTGAAAGTCAAAAACCTCAGGAATTTTCCGTCTTCCGGATTGTTTTGCCGCTTCATGCGCGATTCGTCGCAGCCTTTCAGCTTTCTTTCGATCGTTTTTCGATGGTTTCACGACAGAGCGGGATGCAAAAAACGGAAGATAAGCATCAATTCCCAGCTCTGTTCCCTTTTGAAGAATTAACTCTTGCTTTGCGCCTTTCGGGATTCCCTGGATGAGTGTGATTGACACATTCCGGTTCTCCGTCTCTTTCTCCGCCGGGCCTAAAACAGCAAGTGACGTCTCTTCTTTCCGGTTCTCGAGAATTTCGCAGATAAAGGCTTCTCCATCCCGGTCAGTGACCTGGACCTTCTCACCCGCTTTGAGTCTGAGCACCTCTTTTAAATGTCTCTGTTCGTATCCGCTTAACGTTATTCGGTCTTCACTGACCTTTTGATCCACGAAAAATTTATGCATCTTCTTTTAGCTTCGCAATAACGGCATGCCAATCGTTCATCTGCCTTTTTTCAACCACTTCAAATCCGTTTTCCTCCAAAGCGTCCAAAACCAGATCAAGATACTGCGTAATAATTCCCGAGGAAATAAAGTACCCTCCTGGTTTCAGAACCTCTTTGAGGTCGGCGACGAATGTGGTAATTACCTGCGCGAGGATATTGGCCACGACAATATCCGCTTTCGTCCCCTCAGGCAAAGAAGAGAGAAGATCGCCTTCAATGAAGGTGGTCTGTCCGGTCACGCTGTTGAGCTCCGCATTTTCTTCAGAAGCCTTCACCGCAAGCGGGTCGAGATCCACCCCGATGGCTTCGTTCGCGCCGCTCTTAACGCCAGCTATTGATAAAATACCTGTACCGCAGCCGATATCAAGGAGGAGATCCCCTTCCTTCACGTAGTCTTCAATCGCCTGCACGCAGAGTTTTGTCGTCTCATGGGTTCCTGTCCCAAAGGCCATTCCCGGATCCATATGAATAATGTATTCATCTTTTTCCGGGTCATAGTTTTCCCAGCTGGGCACGACCACGCCATGTTCGGATACTTTTGTTGGAATGAAGTATTTTTTCCATGAGTTTAGCCAGTCGTCTTCAACCGGCTTTACTTTCAGGTCCGCTTCCCCCGGATTTAATCCGAACGAGGGAAGCTTTGATATCTTCACCAATATTTCCTGGATTTTCTGTTCTGTTTTATCTTCATCCGGAAAATATCCGGTTATGACAGACTGATCATCCGGACGGTCAAACAGGCTCTCGTCCACGAGATTGACGGTCGGATCATCCCAGAGAGAGACCACATCATCCCGCGACTCAATAGCCACCCCGTTGGCACCCGCATCATAAAAAGCCTGTGTAACAGCTTCCTCTGCTTCAGACGTTGTCGTAATCTGCACTTCTAGCCAAGCCAAGATAAAACCTCCATACTTCAATTCACTCCTTAATTATAGGCGTTTTCCGTATAAAATACTATCAGCGCGCAACCGGTGGAATCGGTTGTTTCTTGCCTATCTCTAGCAAATGTACGTCATTCTCTTCATCGACTGACATGAATAAGATATGATGAAAATGATCATCATCCCGGGGCTCGGGATGGAAAGGACATTAGGCGCATGAAAGAAGAAATTAAACCCCGTTCGATACAAGAATATGTACCCGGAAAACAAGTCACACTCGCGCACGTTATTGCGCGTCCTAAGCAAGATGTCTACATCAAGCTTGGCCTTGATGATGAAGGCAAAGACGCAATCGGCATTCTCACGATAACCCCTTCGGAAGCTGCAATTATCGCAAGCGATGTGGGGACCAAAGCCGCTCCGGTGGAAATCGGATTTTTAGATCGCTTCTCAGGGTCACTTGTCATTACCGGAAGAGTCTCGGATGTCAATACAGCTGTGCGCGAAATCATCTCCATGCTTCATCACACTTTAGGATTCAGTATTCCTGAGATTACCCATTCTTGACATGGCTTCAAATAAAAATCGAGTCGCATTGGTCGGAAAAATCGGTTGTGGAAAGACGACATTGAAACAAAAGCTTTCAAACGAGAATATCAAATACAAAAAAACTCAGGCCATCGACTATACAGAAAGTTTCATTGACACCCCAGGAGAGTTCATTGACCTTCCGTTTTTCTGCAGAAACGCCATTAACGTCGTCTGCGACGCCGGACTTCTTCTCGTGTGTATTGCAGCGGATGATGATCAAAACAAAATTCCTCCGAATTTTGCCTGCACTTTTAACGGTCCTGTACTGGGTCTAATCACAAAGGCGGATAAGGAAGACGCTAATATCGCCAGAGCACAAAGAGCCCTTCAGTTCGCGGGCGTAAATAAAAAGAAAATCCGAGTCGTCAGCGCGTACACCGGAGAAGGGATTGAAAGTCTTGACCAGGAAATCAGAAAAATTGTCACGCGCTTCGGAGAAAAGGAAAAAAGTCCGAATGCAAGAAAGTGAAAACAGGTTCTACGTCAATAATGGG
>DLOL01000095.1 GCA_002478485.1 Eubacteriaceae bacterium UBA7485
GGCAGCCCTTCCCCTTTATTCATTCAGGTTTTCTTTGAATTGATGCGCATGTGATTGTACTGCGCTCAAGTAACTAATCTCTTAGGGAATAATACCATCCATGCAGCTAAGCCGTTTTAGAACCGGCTTTTTCGTCCACCTATATCCGGCTTTGTTTTTATCTCGACGTTTGACACCTGCCCGTCTTTTCATTTTTATCTTTCAATATCCTCCCTTCTTTTCATTCGGAACGGGCGGATGTTTTGCGGGAGATTCGAACGAGAAAAAATGAGCCTAAAAACGGCCGCCAAAAAGACACTTTTCTTTGCGACGGCCGTTAGGTTTTACTTCGTTTCTTCTTCCAGTTCTTTTTTTCCGAGGAGTCCCGCTCCGAGAATGCCCTGGTCGTCCCCGAGTCCCGGTCGGACGATGTAGGTGTCGAGATCTTCAAGCTCTTCGGTCTTAATGTAGCCGTTGAGGAGTTCTTTGACTTTTTCCCGGATCATCGGCATGAGCTTTTCCACATGCATGACGCCTCCTCCGAGGATGATCCGTTCCGGAGAATAGGTCACGATGAAATTGACCAGCGCCTGCGCGATATAGTAGGCTTCAAGATCCCACACTTCTTCCCGGTCTGTGAGTGTCTCGGCCTTCTGCCCCCAGGANNNACTGCCATTCCTTCAAGGCACGTGCCGTGGTACGGGCAGTTTCCTTCAAAGGAATCGTCTTCTCTCTTCGTGAGGAGGATGTGGCCCGCTTCCGGATGGAGCATGCCGTGGAGGAGGTTTCGGTCGATCATCACACCCGCACCGACACCGGTTCCGATGGTGATGTACATGGCGTTGTCCACGTCTTTCGCAGCCCCGTAGGTCGCTTCGCCAAGCATCGACCCGTTCACGTCCGTGTCAAATCCGATCGGAATATCCAGCGCGTCTTGGAATGCGCCAACGATGTCGTAGTCAGCCCATCCCGCCTTCGGCGTGGTGGTGATGTGGCCGTAATCCTTCGCCTTCTTGTTCAGGCTGATCGGTCCAAAGCATCCGATGCCGAGCGATTCGATATCCTTGTCCTTGAAATAATCAATCAGATTTGGAATAGTCTCTTCCGGCGTCTGGGTCGGAAAAGAGGTTCTGTCGTAAATGTTGCCTTCGTCATCGGTGACCGCGCAGACCATTTTGGTGCCGCCCGCTTCAAGCGCGCCGTATTTTTTCATGAAATTGTCTCCTCGTTCAATCGTTATCATTACGTTTATTATATCAAGGCGGAGAGACGTTTCATATCTCCGCCTTCTAAATAAAATTATACGCTCTCTGTCTTAGAGAGAATTCAAAAGACCTTGAAGTCTTGATGCAATCACCTGGTGTCCTTTCTCGTTGGGGTGAAGCCCGTCGGGGCAGTAGCGTTCCTTCTTGGTTTTTACCTGAGGCTGGATCCCCGAAGCTGCGTACAGGTCCACGACGGGAAAGGCGTAGTATTCCGAAACCTCCCGGATCGCCTCGACAAAATCCCTCAGCCTCCGCTCGCCCCGCTCCTCGATCTCCCGGTGAAGCGGCGTCATCATCACGATCTCGGCCTGCGGATACCGCTCAATCAGCGCTCTTGAGAGCGCGTGGAGAGCGCCGTAAAAAGTGTACGGACTTCTGTCGCTCATCACGCCAAGCGGCGCATCTCCCGAATCAAAGTCATTGGTGCCGCCAAAGACCACCACGACATCCGCGTCCTCTTCCATGGCGGGCACCCGTTCCAGAAAATCGTGATCATACTGCGGATCCTTTGAAGGAAGCGTCTGTCTTGAAATTCTTGTGCCTCCAAGCCCGTAGCCGCGCGCCTCAATGAGTCCGGTCTCGCGTTTTAAGACGTTGAAGTAAATATCTTCTTCCTTTCCGCAGGCAGCCCCTTCCGTAACGCTGTCTCCGAGAAAATTCGCCTTTTTCCCTTTGAGTTCCATCAGATGTGCGAGGTGATGATCTCGAGGTCTCCTCTGATCAGGATTTTTTCATATCCGGAGGGCACGATGAAGTGATCACCCGCCTTGATGGGATGTCCGTCTACATCACCTTCTCCCCCGATGACGTCGACGATCAGGAACGGATGGGGATTCTCGATTTCAGCCTCGCCGTCAATGATGTACTTCTCCACGGTGAAAAGCCGGTTTTCAACCAGTTCCTGCTCCGTGTAACCTTCATGCGCCTGAACGGGTCCTTCCGTTTTTTCAGGCTGCTGCGGAACCGTGATGACATCCTTGCTCTGCTTGAGGTGAAGTTCTCTGGGCTTCCCGTTCTGAAGCCTTCCGTAATCATACACGCGGTAGGTCACGTCACTGTTCTGCTGGGTCTCTAAAATCAGGGTTCCCTTGCGGATGGCGTGCAGGGTGCCGGCAGGAATATAGAAAAAATCCCCTTTCTTGATTGGCATGACGTTGAGGAATTCATCCCAGCGGCCTTCATCGATCATCTCGGCCATCTCATCCCGGGTCTTTGCGTGGTGTCCGACGACAATATCCGCCCCCGGTTCCGCGTCCAGAATGTACCAGCACTCGGTTTTTCCAAGCGCGCCGTTCTCATGCTCGGACGCGTACGCATCATCCGGATGGACCTGAATGCTTAAGTCATCTTTCGCGTCGATGATCTTGATGAGAAGCGGAAACTTCTCATCCTGAAGGTTCCCGAAAAGCTCGCGATGCTCTTCATAAAGCGCATCAAGTTTCATGCCTTTGTACGGACCTTCCTTGACGACGCTCGGTCCCGCGGGATGCGTGGAGACCACCCAGGCCTCCCCGGTGTCGTCTCCGGGGATGTCGTACCCGTAGGCTTCTCTCATTTTGTTTCCGCCCCAGAGGACTTCCTTGAAATGGGGTTCTAAAAATATTAATTCACTCATCTTTTTTCCTTTTGAAAAAGCCCCATATGAGAATACGGGGCTTTGATCCGTTTTGAAAGAGGGACAGTTGGAGCGGGCCCGAGGCCCGGGATGGAGCTCAAAAGCGGATCGTGTTTTGGGGGGGTTATTTTGAAAGTTCGTCCTTCATCTTAAAGATCATTTCATACATGTTGATCATCTGTTCGGCTAGGTCAATGACAACCATGCTGGTCATCAGATGGTCCTGGGAATGGATGAGAAGGACTGAAAAGTCGACTTGTTCGCCGTTGGCTTCGGATGTGAGAAGCTCGGTCTGGTAGTTATGGGACTCGTTGACGGTGGTTCTCGCCTCTTCGATCATCTTTTTCGCTTCTTCGATGTGGCCTTCCCTGGCTTCTTCGATCGCTTCGGTGGCGATACCTCTGGCATCTCCCGAATAAGCGATGATCTGGAACGCGATTTCAACGAGCTGATCTTTGGTTAGTTTGTTTTCTTCTGACATTTCTTACTCCTGTATTGGGAAGGCAGGCGGGTCATGAAGGAGTCTTCCGCTGCTGCGGCGCATGCCCCGCCTCAGACCCTCCTGGTTATCGTTCAATCTTCAAATCCGTTGTTTTCGGCTAAAGTCTTGAACCATTCACCACTCTTTTTCAATGTGCGCTTTTGCGTGTCAAGGTCAAGCGCGATCAGACCGTAACGGTTCTTGTAGGCATTTGACCAGCTCCAGCAGTCGATGAAGGTCCACAGATGGTATCCCTTGCAGTTCGCGCCTTCCTCGATGCCCTTGTGAAGCCACTTGAGGTGGTCTTTGATGAAATCGATGCGGTACTGGTCGTCGATCTTTCCTTTCTGGGCGTCAACTACTACNNAACCCGCTCTTCGCCTTCAACACCCATGCCGTTTTCTGAAATGTAGAACGGAATGTTTCCGTAGTTTTCAATGATGTTCCTGCAGATGTCGTAGATGCCTTTTTCGTAGATTTCCCATCCGCGGTACGG
>DLOL01000050.1:0-2682 GCA_002478485.1 Eubacteriaceae bacterium UBA7485
AAAAGAACGTGGACATGATCCGCTTCATTCATCCACGCTTGATCCAGTCGGTCAGACGTGGTATTCTGCCTCGAAGGATAAAAGGGGGACCTGCACTCCGGTTTTCATGTTGCGTGTTGCGGGGAAAACCATTGAAAAGCGAAAAAGCGGTTAATATTATCACGCAAAAGCGTTCCCCTTTATTGCGTAAATAGTTTTTCGAGGGGTATAAGATAATTGAAACATAAGAGCAATTAATAAACTCGTGTTTCATATTGGGGTTCGGGGAGAGCAACTTATGGAAGAGAACAAAGGTTTAATTAACAAAATGATCTTCGGTCAGCGGCTCAAGCACCTCATGACGAATTACAACGAAACAACCTATTCATTAGCCGCGAAATTCAATCTCTCGCCCCCAACGATTTCCCGTTACACGCGTGGAGAAATGGCGCCGAAGCTGACGACGATCCGGACAATCGCCAATTACTTCGATGTCAGTCCTTTGTGGCTGATGGGTCAGGACGTCTCGATGTATGAGAAAGAACCGCTTGATCCGCACGCAAGCTTTGACACACTCGCGCCTGTCACGGTATTTAAATCGATCAAATACGATCTGCCTGTGTACTCCAATGAAAAATCGGGTATCACGCTCAAACTTCCAATGGAACAGCTCACCGCCTGGGGACCCACTCTGGCGATGCTGATGCCTGATGATTCAATGTCCCCTACAATTGAAAAAGGAGACCAAGTGATCGTGAAGCTTCACACCTTCTTGAAATCAGGAGATCTGACAGCCCTCCACGTCAATCACTCGGACCTGATGATCCGGCGCGTCCTGTTTAACAAAAACCAGGTGATTCTTCAGCCCCACAACCCGGCTTATAACGCGGAGCTGTACAACCTGAAAAAGGATGATATCCAGATTATCGGATCTGTCATTTACAAGCGGCATGTTACGGAACAGTATTTTGTATGACAAGCGAGCGAAAACAAAAAAGGCTGAGACGAATAAATGCGCGTTTATTCGAATCAGCCCTTTTTGGTTGAAATTTATATTTATTTATTTTGGTGGCATAATGAAATCTACGACCAGATCTGTAAGCCGAGTTCTGTGATTGATGATTATCTATCTGTGGCTTTCTGTTGCCAGAAAGCTCAAGCGACCTACCATATATCCTGACCGGCGACGAGCAGCCGCCTTTTTGTGTCGATTTGGTCTTGCACCGGATGGGGTTTACATAGCCGGACAGTCGCCTGCCCGCTGGTGAGCTCTTACCTCGCCGTTTCAGCCTTACCCCTCTCGGGGCGGTTTGCTTTCTGTTGCACTTGCCTTGAAGTCGCCTTCACCGGACGTTATCCGGCATCCCTGCTCTGTGGTGCTCGGACTTTCCTCAGGTTTCCCCGCAATCATCCGATCTGCTCGTAGTATTTTATGATTCTAAAGCGTCATCCGCTTTGGTCTCGCTGGTCTTTACTTCCGCGCTTCCGTTTTCGTCCGTCGTGATCCGGCTGTCGAGGAACATCTTGTAGGAATAGTATCCCCAGGCCTTCTTCACTTTTTCCAAAAGCTCAGCCACATCATCAAATTCTTTCGGGTTTCGGTCATGAATTTTCAGCTCTCTGGAGAAAGAAAGCTCCAGATTCTTGGCAAGCATGGAAAGCCGGACGGCTTTGAATGAATTGCTTTTTTCACTCCTGAGAATGTCGTAATACTGCAATTTGAAGGAAGTTAAATCCGGGCCGTTTTTCGGGATCATGTAGATCTTGATTCGTTCACGATCCTCCGTCCGCGGACGCAAAGTAAGAATACGATACTTTCCTATTCTATCATCGCTGACTTCGGTTGTCAAATGATATTGATTCTTCTTTTCAGGTTCGTTGATGTAGCGAATCAGAAAACCCTGTTCTTCGGGAGTCATTGTCTGTTTATTTAGGATTCTTTTAAAACGTGCTTCTTGTTCTTCCATGATTCCCTTTTCCTTAAGTCAAGATTCTAAGAAAGAGATTCTTGTCTTTCTTAAATATATCCCTGTAAAAGCAGGTTAAAACGCCGGAAGGCTTACTCGAAGTTTCCGAGATCAAAGCTGATCGGCTCTTCCGCCTCCTGCTTTTCCTCTTCCGCCACAGCCTCTTTTTCTTCCTTGCTGAAGACTTCCTCGCGGACTTTTCGGTCGACTTCTTCCATCAGCTCGGGGCGTTCAATGAACAGGTCTTTGACCTTGTCCCTCCCCTGTCCGAGCCGCTCTTCTCCATAGGAGAACCAGGAGCCTGATTTCTTGATGATGCCAAGCTCGACTGCGGTATCGAGAAGGTCTCCTTCCTTGGAGATGCCCTGCCCGTACATGATGTCGAATTCCGTCTGCTTGAACGGAGGCGCCATCTTGTTTTTCACAATCTTCGCGCGCGTGCGGTTTCCGATGATCTCCGTCCCTTTCTTGAGCGCTTCCACGCGGCGCACGTCAATTCGGACGGAAGAGTAGAATTTGAGCGCGCGCCCGCCCGTGGTGACTTCGGGATTTCCGTAGACAACCCCGACCTTTTCACGAAGCTGGTTGATGAAGATCACTGCTGTGTTGGCCTTCTTGATGACCCCGGTCAGCTTTCTGAGCGCCTGGGACATAAGCCTGGCCTGAAGGCCGACGTGCGAATCGCCCATCTCCCCGTCGATTTCCGCTTTCGGAACGAGAGCGGCGACTGAGTCCG
>DLOL01000050.1:2701-4487 GCA_002478485.1 Eubacteriaceae bacterium UBA7485
AATCTCAAGCGCCTGCTCGCCGGTATCCGGCTGGGAGACTAAAAGATTGTCGATATCCACGCCGAGAGCCTTTGCATAAACCGGGTCGAGGGCATGCTCCGCGTCGATAAACGCGGCGATGCCGCCTTCCTTCTGCGCCTGCGCGACCACGTGGAGGGCCAGGGTGGTTTTTCCGGAGGATTCCGGTCCGTACACTTCGGTGACTCTTCCCTTGGGAATGCCGCCGATGCCAAGCGCCGTGTCAATGCCGATGGAGCCTGTGGAGATCACATCCGCGTCAAGCTTGCCCGCCGTGTCCCCAAGGCGCATGACCGCGCCTTTTCCAAAGTTTTTCTCAATGCCTTTCAGCGCCGTCTCAAGCGCCTGCTGTTTATTGGTATCCGTGGAAATGGTTTTTCCAGGGGTTTTTGCTTTTGCCATTATCTCTCCAGTCTAGACGGTTTTCCGTTCCTTCAGATAGTCCCTGAACATCTTGAACACCTTGTTCATGGACCGGACTCTGATGTCCTCTCTTGTGCCGCGAAAATGGTTCTCCTCGACTCTCACGCCGTCTTTTGTGCAGATCCCGGTGTAAACCAGCCCGACAGGCTTTCCTTCGTCTCCCGCAGGCCCTGCAAGCCCGGTCGTGGCCACGCCGATGTCGCACCCCATGATCGCGCGGATTCTCACAGCCATCTCTCTGCAGCATTCTTCGCTCACCGCGCCGTACCGCCTGAGCGTCTCCCCGCTCACGCCGAGAACCTTTTCCTTGACCGGGTTCTCATAGCACACGATGCCGCCCCGGAGCACGCTTGAGATGCCGGGAACCTCCGCGAGGGTGGATGTGATCATCCCCGCCGTCAGGCTCTCTGCAGAAGCGAACGTGAGGCCTTCCTCGATGAGAGTCTTCCCCGCCCACTCCGGGAGCGTGTCCTTTGATTCCGTAAACAGATATTCGCCGAGACGCTGTCTTATAATTATATCATAATTTTCCTGAAATTTTTCTGCTTCTTCCCGATTTCTTCCGGAAGATGTTACCCGAATTAGGACTTGATCGGGCTTGCAGTAGGTCGCAAGCGTGGGATTTGTTTGTCCTTCCACCAGATCCATGAGGGCCTCCTCCGCGGCCGACTCCCCGATTCCCGTCAGGTGGTAGTAGCGGGAGAGAACGCATGCCCTGCTCTTCTTCTCGATCCTTTCCCGCACGCTCTCCTCAAACATCGCCTTCATTTCGCGCGGAGGTCCCGGCAGCAGGACCATCATCCGGCCGCATTCCTCCATGAGAATTCCAGGCGCGGTCCCGTTGGGATTTTCAAGGATCTCCGCGCCTTCCGGAATCATGGCCTGGCTCAGGTTGTTCTCGGTCATCTCCACGCCCCGGGCGCGAAAATAGTCCTCAAGCCCCTTTGCAATTTCGGGATGAAAAACCATCGCCTTTCCGAAGCAGGNNAGGTGAGGTCATCCTGCGTGGGGCCGGTTCCGCCGGTGAGAATGACCAGATCGGCCCGCTTGAGTGCGTCCCGGATCGCCTGCTCGAGCCGTTCGGGATTATCCCCGACCGTGACATGCCTTCTGACGTTGACGCCCATCCCGGAAAGATTTTCCGACAGGTACTGCACATTGGTGTTTAAAATCGCGCCGGTGAGCATTTCCGTCCCGACGCTGATGAGTTCGCATTCCATATTTATACCTCTTCTCTCATTATAAAAAAGAAAGGCGGACAAGTCAGTCCGCCTCAGGCTAAAAATGAAATGGTTCTATGATGAAAGAGGGGGACGCTAATGATCATGGACATGCGTTTTTTTGC
>DLOL01000024.1 GCA_002478485.1 Eubacteriaceae bacterium UBA7485
ATCGAAAGAGAGTTGTCTACGCGGCTATTTATACAGTGGGGGATGCCAGCATTTTTAGCGTCCCCCACTTTCATCATAGAACCAAAAATCCCCGGCTTTCGCCGGGGAGTGCATGATCTTTTATTTGGCTCTTGCTTCTTTCGCAGCTTTCGCTTCCGCGACCACCTTGTCAGCGATCATGGAAGGAACTTCTTCATAGCGGACAAATTCCATTTCGAATTCGCCTCTCGCCTGCGTCATGGAGCGCAGCTCCGTGGCATACTTGAAGAGTTCTGAGAGCGGGGCTTCCGCCGTGAGGATTTCCTTGCCGTTTTCCGCCGGCTCCATCCCGAGGATTCGGCCTCTCTTCTTGTTCAGATCCCCCATGACATCTCCCATATATTCTTCCGGGATGGTGATCACGAGCTTGTAGATCGGTTCGAGGAGAACCGGGTTTGCCATCGGCATGCCCTTTTTGTAAGCGAGGTTTGCCGCCATCTTGAAGGACATTTCATCTGAGTCAACCGGGTGATAGGACCCGTCATACAAGGTGGCTTTGACACCGGTAACTGGATATCCTGCCAGCACGCCGACATTCATCGCGTCGTGAAGGCCTTTTTCCACATGCGGAATGTAGTTTCTCGGGACCGCGCCGCCGACCACTTTATCGATGAAGACAAAATCGTCATTCATGTCGTCGCCCGGTTCAAATTTCACCCAGACATCTCCGAACTGGCCTGCGCCGCCGGACTGCTTCTTGTGGCGTCCCTGGGCTTCTGCGGTCTTCTTGATGGTTTCGCGGTAGGGAACGAGCATCGGTTCCGTTTCGACTTCAACGCCGAACTTCTGCTTGAGCTTGTTGACGATGATGTCAAGATGCATCTCGCCTAGGCCTGAGAGCAGCGTCTGCTTGGTTTCCGCGTTCCTTGAAAAGCTCATAGTCGGGTCTTCTTCAGAGAGTCTGTGAAGGCCGGTGGAGAGCTTGTCGAGATCTTTCTTGGATTTGGCTTCAATTGCGATGGAGATGACAGGCTTTGGCATTTCCGTGGAAGGATAGACGATCGGGTTTTTCGGATCGGAGAGCGTGTCGCCCGTCACGGTCTTTGTCAGTTTCGGGAAAGCGCCGATGTCGCCCGGATAGAGCTTGTCGACTTCAATCTGCTTGTTTCCTCTTAAGACATAGACATGGTTGACTTTTTCCTTCAGGTCCTGTGTCGCGTTGTAGATATCGGTTGTCCCGTCAATGGTGCCGGAGTTAACCTTGAAGACGGACAGTTTTCCCACATAGGGGTCGACGATAGTCTTGAAGACAAAAGCGGAATACGGCTCGTTCTCGTCGGCTTCCCTTTCAATTTCCTTCTGATCTCTCGGATCCACGCCCTGCGCAGGATCGACATCTTCCGGAGATGGCATGTATTCGATGATCATGTTCTCTAAGGTTTCAACGCCGATGTTCTGGGTGGCGGAGGTGGAGAGAACCGGAATCAAATCTCCGTCAAGCACGCCCTGGCGCAGTCCTGAATGGATTTCTTCTGAAGTGAGCTCTTCCCCTTCAAAATATTTTTCCATCAGGTCTTCACTGGTCTGAGCGACGCTTTCCATGATCATTTCACGGTATGGCTCGAGCTCTTCCTTCATCTCTTCAGGAACAACGGTGTCAAAGCAGCGGTTATCTCTTCTTTCACGGCCCGTCATGTCCACGATGTTGACGACGCCTTTCATATCCGCGCCTTCACCCATTGGAAGCATGAACGGTACTATTTTGTTGCCTAAGATATCCTTGAGGCTGTCAAGGACCTTGCCGAATTCGGCATTTTCCCGGTCTCCCTTGTTGATGATGATAAAGCTGGGCTTGCCGGTTTTATCCAGCATCTCGAGGGCTTTTTGGGTCCCAACCTGCACGCCGGCCAGCGCGTCCACGACCACGATGGCCGCGTCGGCNNTCGGCGACCCTGAGGGCGGCGTACGCGTCCCCTATGAAGTCAAAGTAGCCGGGTGTGTCGATAATGTTGAGTTTATGTCCGCCGTATTCGACTGGAATGATGGAAGAGGCGATTGAAAACATCCTTCTCTTTTCTTCAGCGTCAAAGTCTGAGAGAGTGTTTCCTTCATCGACTCTTCCCATTNNGGCGTTGAACGCCAGTGCTTCGGTGAGGGTGGTCTTTCCTGAACCGCCGTGACCGAGCAGAAGTACATTTCGAATATTTTTCGTTGGATAGGTTTTCATCTTACTTCCCTTCTCTACGTGTCCGTAATCTTTCTATATAGTAGTGTTAAGGTTTGCACCTGATCCTAAGTGTATTATAAATTGCACTCGTTTCCAATAGCATTTATTTGATTAAGAGGGTTTTTTCGGGTAAGGTAAAATGAAAAAACCGGCTGACACCAATCAGCCGGTTGAAGCGCTTCATTAGTCCGCGCGAAGCTTTTCCATAACTTTTTTCTCAAGCCTTGAGACGGTCATCTGGGATTTCCCGATGATGGAGGCCACTTCCTTTTGTGTTTTTCCCTTGTAGTAGCGCTCTTCAATGATCATGCGCTCCACCGGATTGAGCGTGGCCAGCCGCTGTCTGAGATCTTCAATATTTCCAATGTTCTCGATCTGCTCATCCTCATCTCCGATCAGATCCATCAGTGTGGTCTCCTGACCGTCGGAGTGATTGTCAAACTCCATCGAAAGACTCTTCGGATAGAAGACGTTGTTGCCTTCAATCGCCTCGATGATTTCTTCTTCCGTCTTGTCCAGAGCCTCGGCAATCTCCGAGATGGTTGGTGTGCGCATCAAGCGGTGTTCAAGCGAGGTTCTCGCGCGGTTGATTTCGCGGTTGAGCTCCTGAATTCTTCTCGGAACGCGGATAATATACTGCTTGTCTCGGTAATACTTCTTGATCTCTCCGATAATGGTTGGAGAAGCAAACGTGTCAAATTCAAATCCTCGGTCAGGATCGTAGCGGTCCACGGCGTACATCAGCCCAAGGCATGCCACCTGGTAAATGTCTTCCACATCATTTGAGCGGTAGGCGTATTTCTTGACCAGGAGCTTCGGAATGTACATGTAGTTTTCGATGAGCTGTTTTCTCAGCTCGCGGTCGCCGGTTTTCTTGAGCTCTTTGAACTTTTCTTTTGCTTCTTCTTTCGAGAACTGATTATTGTATTCCATTCTGCGGCCTCAGGTTTTTTTTCATCGTAAGTGTTGTGCCGCTTTCACTGCTGACGATATCCATGTCATCCATAAGGGTTCTGATAATGTACAGGCCGAATCCGCCGACCTGATCTCCCTTCAAAGAAGGCTGAGAGACTGCTTCGCAGTCCCATGTTTCCCCTGAGTCAGAGACGACAATTGAAATCCCGTCGTTAAACAGCTCAAAGCTTGTCGTGTAGTGGTCTTCTTTTTCGCAACCGTACTGCATCGCGTTGGTGCAGGCTTCAGACAGAGCAACTTTTAAATCCTCGATGTCTTCAACGGAAAAACCCACCATGTTGGCAAGAGCTGAAACTGAAAGTCTTGCCAGCGAGATGAATTCCGGCTGGCAGGGCAGTTCCAGAACGACTGTTTCACCATTCCTGATTGTTGTTCCTTCTGAAGCCATCTTAATCCTCCGCAATCGGGAAAATCTGATCCACGCCTGTAAGCTGGAAAAGTTTGCGGATGCTTCTCTTCGGGTTAATCAGCACGAACTGCTGATCTGGTTTCATGACGTTCTTTTTAATATCGATTAAAATCCCGATTCCGGTTGAATCGATGTAATCCATGTCGGACAGATCAAGATAGACTTTTTCATCTCCGCCGCTGATGACTTCTTCTAAAGCTTCTCTGAACGGAGCCGCAGTTGCCACGTCAACCTCTCCTGTGATCTTGACGCCCGGACGTCCATCCTTAAGCTTGTCTGCTGTAAACATATCTATCTCTCCTCCTTAAACAAAGCTGTGTACATGATATCATAGACTTTCACGACTTAAAGCGAAAATGCGTCTATAATCCCATACCAAACTGTTATACCCAAAAGGCACAAAATAAAAAAGAGAAAACCGGCTTTCTCTTATGCGCCTTTTTTGTCTTTTTTGAAAACCCCGAGGATCTGAGACGCTTTCCCGAGGGTTGCGATACTCGGATTGATGACATTGGTTTCCATCTGGTGAAGGGTAAGCTGGACTTCGTCCACCATCACATTGGCCTTGTCCACAATTTCCGATCCGCCCGATGTCATTGTGTCAACATTGGCGATGATTGAGTCAATGTCTTTCTTGTTTGAAGCCATCAGGCCGTTGATCCCGCGCATGGTTTCGCTTAAATTGTTTAAAAACTTAACCAGCGCCACCGTTCCCCAAATGACACAAGCAGCGACGATCAGAAGAGCCAGCTCCCACCAACTCATCGACATCGTAATCATTTCTGTACCTTATTGACCTTTTCCGTACTTTCTTCAACGTTCTTCGCGTCCGCTTCGAGCTGCGCGCGTTCTTTTTCTTCCTGTTCGTGAAGCTTATCCAGTTCTTCATTCAGGTCCGCGATATCCTGGTTGACTTCATCCTGGATTTCGCTGATCTTGTTTTCGATCTGGGCTTTATACTGATTGATTTTTTCGTTTACCTGGTCGGTTACCTGTTCAAACTGCTGGGTGAGCTTGTCGCTGTAATCTGAAACCTGGTCGTAGACTTTTCCGAAAGCTTCTTCCGAATCGCTCTTGATTTTATCTAACGTTTCCTGTCCGGATCTCGGTGCGCACAGAATTCCTGCAACAGCGCCGACTGCACCGCCCACGAATAAACCGCAAATAAAACCACCTTTTTTGCAAGCCATTTTAAGCCTCCTCAAATATTTTCACGGTTTTCACCGTGTTAAGGTTGTAATTAAATGTATCCTTTTTGTAACACATCAAACATAAGGCCTCCTTCAAATAATTGAAGGAGGCCTGTCAATTATTCTTCGTCTTCACCGAAATTTGATTCGACCAGGTCCGTCAAAGTCTTCACGGCTTCTTCCGCATCGAGGCCATCGGCTATAATTGTGATTTTCGCACCTTGTGAAATGCCCGCTCCCAAGACGCCCATAATGCTCTTTGCATTGACTTTTCGACCGTCATACTCTATGTAGACATTGGATAAAAAGCGCGCTGCCTTTTGCACAAACTGGGAAGCTGGTCTTGCGTGCAGACCGGTTTTCGCGTGAACGACGACTTCTTGTTCGACTACATCCCTGATCATCTCATTTTTCCTTACATCACAGTGATTCCGAGTTTTTCAAGTTCATCCTTCACGTAAGCCTGGACTTCATCGCCCGTGGTGAGGGTGAGCGCATGGTTGGCGATGTCCTGAGCCTGCTGGTAGGTGACGCTTCTGACGATCTTCTTGACCTGTGGGATAGAAGAAGCGGACATGGAGAATTCATCCAGTCCAAGTCCCATCAGCAGAAGCGTTGCATACGGGTCGCCCGCAAATTCGCCGCACATGCCGGTGAATTTTCCGACTTCTGAATGAGAGGCCTGGATACAGTTTTTGACCAGTCTCAAAATAGCCGGATGATAAGGATCATACAGATAAGAGATGTTCTGATTCATACGGTCGACCGCCAGTGTGTACTGGCAGAGGTCGTTGGTGCCGATGGAGAAGAAGCTGACTTCCGGAATGATGATATCCGCGGTAACGNNACGGCCGCCGCCGGAATTTCAACCATGATCCCGACATCGATGTTCTTGTTGTAGTCGATCTGTTCCTTATCCAGTTCGTCCATGCATTCTTTGAGGATCTTCTTCGCCTTGATAACCTGTTCGACGCCCGAGATCATCGGGAACATGATCTTCGCGTTTCCGAAAGCGGACGCTCTGAGGATCGCGCGGAGCTGGGTCTTGAACATGTCTTCGTGAACAAAGCAAAGACGGATGGCGCGAAGCCCGAGGAACGGGTTCATTTCTTCATCAAGCTGGAGGTAAGGAAGCTTCTTGTCCCCGCCGATATCCAGGGTCCTGATGATAACCGGTTCGTCGCCAAAAGCCTGAATGACCTTCTTGTACGCGATGAACTGCGTGTCTTCATCCGGCATGGTGTCAGAATCCATGTAGAGGAATTCTGTTCTGTAAAGTCCGACCCCGGTTCCGCCGTTGTCGAGGACGCCGTCCACATCATTCGGAGATCCGATGTTGCCGACAAGTTCAACCTTATGACCGTCTTTTGTAACAGCCGGAGCATCCTTGAGTTCTTTGAGTTCTGCTCTGTACGCGTCGTACTCTTCCTTCATCTTCTTGTACTTCGCGCTTTCTTCTTCTGTCGGATTTACAATCACTTCGCCGGTGGAACCATCAACAATCACGATATCCCCCGTTTTCGCGACTTTTGTGATGTCTCCAAGTCCGAGAACAGCCGGAATTTCCAGTGATCTTGCCATGATGGCGGTATGGGATGTTCTGGATCCGATATCGGTGGCGAAGCCTTTGACATGCTTTTTGTCCATCTGAGCGGTGTCGGAAGGCGCAAGGTCTTCGGCGATCAGGATGGTGTCTTCTGCCATGTTTGAAAGGTCGATGTTTTCAATGCCGAGAATATTGTTGATGACGCGCGTCCCGATATCGCGGTAGTCGGCCGCTCTTCCTCTGAAGTACGGGTCATCCATGGCTTCAAAAATGGCTGCGGACATTTCAACCACTTCGTGGGCGGCAAGCGCAGCGTTTTTCTTGTCGTTTTCAATGGCCGATCTCATCTGGCCTGTGAATTCCGGGTCATCCAAGATGAGCAGATGTGCGTCAAACACCTCCGCTTCTTCATCCCCGAGCGCTTCTGCAGCGCGTTCCTTGACAGCTTCAATCTGCACTTTGGATTCATCAACCGCTTTGTTGAGTTTGGCGAGTTCCGCGTCCGTGTCTTTAATCAGCTCCTGCGGAATGTCCGCTTCCACC
Organism: Eubacteriaceae bacterium UBA7485; assembly: GCA_002478485.1. Classification (GTDB taxonomy): domain Bacteria; phylum Bacillota; class Clostridia; order Eubacteriales; family Eubacteriaceae; genus UBA7485. The sequence goes on from DLOL01000024.1 coordinate 6,870, forward strand.
TTTTCATACACAAACGCTTTCGCGATCGCAATTCCTGGAGATGCTCCAATACCTTTTTCTAACATACTCTTCACCTTTTACATTAATATTTCAAGACCTACAGTGTGTAGCGGCCTTCAAAAGCTTTTATCAGTGTGATCTCATCGACGTATTCGACGTCCGCGCCAATCGGGATCCCCTTTGCCAGTCTTGTCACTTTCACGCCGAGCGGCGCGATAAGGTTTCTTAAGTACATCGCAGTCGCCTCTCCCTCCGGGGAAGGGTTGGTGGCCATGATCACTTCCTGAACGCCGTCTTTTGCCCGTTTGACGAGTTCAGCAGCCTTGATGTCCCCGGGCCCGATGCCTTCAAGCGGGGAGATGGCCCCGTGAAGCACATGGTACACGCCCCGGTAGTTCATCGTGCGTTCAATGGCGTAAATGTCTTTGGTCTGCTCGACCACGCAGATGGTGGAATGGTCTCTTCCCGTATCCGAGCAGATGTCGCACACTTCCTCATCTGTAATGGCAAAGCAGTCCGGACACAGATGGATCTTCTCCTGCGTCTGGGAGAGCGCCTCGACAAGGCCTTCGATGTCTTCCCTGGGTGCGTCGATCAAGTGAAACGCAAGCCTGACTGCGCTCTTCTCTCCGACGCCCGGAAGCTTTGAGAGTTCCTCGATCAGTTTCTCAACTGACTTCGGATAGCCATTCACTAAAACAGACCCGGGATGCCCATCCCGCCCATGCCGCCGGTGAGTTTTTCCATTTCACTGGCAGATTCCTCTTCTGCTTTGGTCAAGGCTTCGTTAACTGCCGCGATAACCAGATCCTCGAGCATTTCAATGTCGTCTTCATCCACAACATCAGGATCGATGGTGATCGACGTAACGCGGTTTGCGCCTGTGACTTTGACCGTAACCGCGCCGCCGCCCGCGCTGGCTTCATATTCTTTTTCCTTCAGCGCGTCCTGACTTTTGAGCATCTCTTCCTGCATGGACTGGAGCTGCTTCATCATGTCATTCTTCTTCGCTGACGATTTGCCGCCTGAACGGGAAGGAATCGGCATTTTTCTTTTGGCCATATATTCCTCCAAACTCATTTACTTCGTCTGTCTTAAAACCGGTCCGCAAAAATTCATGAATGTTCGAATGCGTTTTAAGACGATTTCATATTGAATTATATCACGCATGAAAACGTTAAGACAAAAAACAACTTTTAAAACGCATACTTAAAGAATGGAGCGCTCATAATTAAAGTTTTGTCTCACCATCTATGCTCTTAAATCTTATTTTTCATCCTTATTCATCAACATGCTCATATATATATTCCCCAGGGATAGCGGCTCTTATGCGCGCTTCAAGACTTTGTTCAGGGCCTTCCCCCGGGTCCTTCTCCATGTAGTCGTTCTCTTTTTTTGCCGCTTCAGAAACCCTCGTCTCATGCTCCGGCTCACGGACCTGAAGAACGTCCTCTTTCTCTTCTTTCTTTCCTGTCTCCCCGGGGGCGGCTTTCTCTTCTGAAGACGGCTTTGCCTTCTTCCCGAACTTTGCTTTGAAATCCTTCAGTGTAATGAACTCAAGGTCGACTCTTCGCCCGATGACATCCGAGAAGGCCCGATCAAGATCTTTTTTGTAATTCCTGTAAAGGACGCTGTCAGGGCCGGCCGCCCCTTCCTGCTCATCGAACAGGACAAAGTAGAACTGGCCCCCGATATGCTGGAATTTTCCCTTTTCGAGCACGCCCTTGGCCATTCCCCTGAGCCTCTTTTTCACCTGCTCCTTGACCTGGTCGAGCGACACGCGGGGGTGGGCTTTCTCGCGGCCCTCCGCTCCTTCCGCACGCTTGCCGGCATCCGGCTCTCCCGTCCGGTTCGGCTCTTCCCGGA
>DLOL01000080.1 GCA_002478485.1 Eubacteriaceae bacterium UBA7485
CTTTTTCTTTTTTTGTCAAAGGCCGCCCGGCATGTCCCGGACGGCCTTTCCTTATTTTTCCTGTTCGATTTTGCCGGGGTGCTGTTCTTCAAAATCATGAAGAATCTTTTTCAGACGCTCGTCCAGAAAAGACTCGGCTTCTTTGCGGATGCGGGAAGGCACCCCGTAGTAGGCTTCCGCCACCGCTCCGGTAATGGCGGCCAATGTATCGCTGTCCCCTCCGACTGAAATCGCATTCCGGATTGCATCTTCAAAGTCCGTGGATTCAAAGAATGCCTCAAACGCCTGGGGAACGGTGTCCTGGCAGGTTTCATTGAAACGGTATGTATCCCGAATCTCATCCAGTGTGAAATCGATGGGATAATAGTTTTTCGTCACGTAATCCCGGATCTCTTCCATGCTGCTCCCGGTTCTTGCAAGAAACACGGCCACTGCCGTCGCTTCAGCCCCCTTAAGACCTTCGGGATGATTGTGCGTCACTTCGGTCACCGCTTTTGCGAGCGACTTGACTTCATTCAGGGTGTTTCCCGCATAGCCGCACCCGCTCACCCGCATGGCGGCTCCGTTTCCGTAACTCCGGTAAGGTTTCGGATCATCGGAATACATCCATTGAAAGAAGCGGCCGCCAAACCCGCAGTGTGGATAAGGCCTTCCGACTTCCTGCATCGACTGAACCGCAGACTTCCCAAGCTGATCCCGGTTTTCTTCTGTCTCCATCAAAGCTTTGCAGACCGCAAGCGACATGATGGAGTCATCCGTCGCTTCACAAGACGGTGCGAACAGGTCAAAATTCTTTGATCGATGGTTGTTGAATTCGAACCTTGAACCTGCCACATCACCTACAATTGCTCCAATCATCTTCTCATCCTCCTGATCCTGATTTTCTTTAAGCATAGCAAAACGGATAGACCATAAACAGTCCATCCGTCGGATTGATCTTTTAATTTTCGATCGCCCACCTGATGCCTTTGGCCAGCCGGAGCATCGGGTCGGTGTAGTGATTGCCGGGATTCCACTCAAAGACGGATTTGATTCCCTCTTTCTGGTAATGAAGGCATAAAGTCTCCATGATGTCCCCGGTCATCTTCAGATAAGGATTTCTCATCTTCACTTCCTTGCGGCCGAGAGAGAAATACACCGCTTCGGGCTTTCCCTTTAGCTTGTGCGCAAGGGCGTAGTCGAGAAAATTCGGAAACCACAAAGAACCGGATGCACTGACTGCTTTATTGAAGCGGTCCGTCTGGTAGAGAGACCAGACAGCAAAAAGCCCGCCCATGGAGTATCCGGCAATGATGAGGTCCGTTGGCTTGGCCGGCAGGTTTTCAAGGCCCCACGGCAGAATGATGGATAAAAGCTCGGCCAGAAAATCAGGCGCTTCGCCCGTGAAATGGTCGTTCGGCTCTACAATCGGTTCCGATTGCCACGGCGAGAGTTCCTCATCCCATCTGAGGTTTGAGATGGAAAGCAGGTTGAAGGGCGGGCACTTTTCCTTATTGGCCGCGTCGATCACCATTTCCGTCTGGTCGAAGAAACTCACATTGATGACCAGCGGAAGCGGTTCTTCCGAATCGATGTAGAGGCGGACATGCTTCTGCCCGAGATCCTCCTCTTTGATGTTTAAAGGTTTAATCTGTTTCATGTTCTCTCCAGAATTCTTGGTCGAGGATCATCATATCAGGCATCGGGAGAAAACCGGCTTCCTCAAACAGGGAGGCGCTTTCAGGAGTTACCTTGGCATAAACTTTCTTCGATCGATTTCTCCGCGCTTCCCGGATAAATGCGGGAAGCGACTCTTCCACATCCTGTTTACCCGCAGCCTCAAAATACGCGCAGCTTCCGTCGGGATTGTCGGGGGAGGGCATTTCCCGGTAAAAACAGAAAGGGCCGTCTGTTTCCTTGACCGGAGAGGCGGGTTTTCCCGAGCTTAATTTCATCAGGTCATTCTCATCGCGAAAACCCAGATGACGGTAGAGGCCTCGTCCGTCTTCGCTGGTTTCAAGCGTGATTAATTCGCATCCGCGCTTCAGGGATTCCCGGATTAAGGCCTTGACGATCGCTTCGCCCACATGCTGATGGCGGTAAGCGTCTCGGACGTAAATGTTCATCAAGTAAGCGTGCTTCCTTCCAAAATGATCTTCGAAGAAACACACTCCGCCGCATCCGGCTGTCCGTCCGTCCAGCTCCGCAAACACCGCTTCGTGTTCTTTGTTTTCAAGCGCCCGCTCATAATACTTCCGGTTCTGCGCGTAAAGGCTCGAGAGATCTTCCTTCTTCCCGAAACCGAACACATGATCTAAGACTTCCATACGCCACTCGAGAATCTCTCCGAGCGGGCTGGTCCTTGCATTCCGGATTACGATCGCCATGTGCGGTCCTCTGGAAGTGGAAGCTTTGAATAGTCGATCTTTCCGTTGACGTTGAGCGGGAGCTCTTCGACTTCGCTGAAATATTCAGGGATCATGTAAGAAGGCAGGTATTCAGAAAGCTTTTCCCGGACGCTCTCAAGATCCCCGCCTTCATGAAGAACCACGTAGGCGATGAGATGGTCCAGGTTTTTCGTATCTCTTGCAGATGTCACAGCCGCCTGACGCACCTCCGGAATCAGGTAAAGGTCGTTTAAGACTTCTTCCGGCTCCACGCGCTTTCCGCCCATGACCATAATCTGCTGATCCTTTCTGTGAAGAAAGGCGATGTTTCCATCGTCGAGCCTGTATCCGAGATCTCCGCTTTTGTAGGCGGGCCCTTTTTCCGTTGAAACAAACGCTTCGTTCTCTTTCTGGTGGGAGGGTCCGTAACCGGCCGACACGCCGCCGCCGTAGATCAGAAGTTCTCCGGTTTCCCCGTCGGGAAGCGGACTTAGGTTTTCATCCACAATGTCAATCTCTGTGCCTTTGACCGGTTTTCCAATCGGGTAGGTTCCGTCCTTGAGGGCGGGATAGCCGTTTACGGGAAAATAAGAGGCGCAGACCGTGGTTTCCGAAGGACCGTACGTGTTGTAGATCCTTACCTTATCCTGAAGGTTAGTGATGTAGTCTTCCCGGAGGACATCTCCTCCGCTGATCAGCAGACGGAGAGATTTTGGAATCGAATCGAGTGTGTTCATGTCCTGGAGAAGATAGGGGAATCCCGAGATGATGGTCACGTGATGGCGGTCTGCAAAGTCCATCAGGGCGTCTGAGTCGTCCTTTGTCTTCTTGTCGGGAATGGCAAGCGCAGCGCCGGAGAGCAGCGTGGTGAAGACTTCCTCTACAAAAATGTCAAAACTGCAGACCGAGTACTGAAGCATCACATCGGGATAGGAAGGGTGGAATTCATGATCAAACGCACGGACATAATGGAGGATGTTCCGGTTTAAGACCGTCACGCCCTTTGGCTTTCCGGTCGTTCCCGACGTGTAGAGATGATAGGCGGGATCATCGGGTTTTGACGCATTGTCGGCGTTGGCCGGCCCCGGCTTCACATCATACGGTCCAAAGACGGGAAGGGTGAAGCGGCCCTTGTATTTGTCATTGGTGATGACAAGCTCCGCTCCGGAATCTCTTAACATGTATTCGATGCGTTTCTTGGGAAAGTCCGGTTCGACCGGGACGTAGGACGCGCCCTTCTTCAGGACCGCGAGCATGGACGCGATCATAAACGGACCATGATCGGTCACGATGCCTGCGCATCTCAACGAATCCGGTAGGGAAGCAGAGATCCGGTCCACCAGATCAAGGAGCACTTCATAAGAGAGAAGCTTCTTGTCCGTAATGATGGCCGGATGATTCGGTGTGTCGAGCGCCTGGGCTTTAAAGGCTCCATAGACGGTATCTTGGTTTAAATCCATGATTTGAGCACCTCCAGTTCGTTTACCGGACTTTCCCAAGAAACGCNNCCTCGCTTGCGCCTTCAACGGCGTATCCTGTGCCTGCAAGTCTTAACATTTCGATATCATTTTCCTGGTCTCCGAAAGCGATGCCTTCTTTCGGATCAATCTCAAGCTTCTTCAGAAGCCGCTCAAGCGCATGGCCCTTGCTGCTTTCGGGACTGACGAAATGGATCCAGTCATTTCCGGATAACGAGATCTTCAGGTCCGGATACTTCTCGCTGAATGCATCAAAATCTTCTTTCTTATAAGAAGGAATCTTTGCGGTGATTTTAAGTACGGGCTTCTGAATTTCATCAAAGCGATCCACCGTCTCAAAATTATAATGAAGAATCTCCACCATGATTTTTTGAAGATCTTTGTCATGGTTGAGCACGTAGGTGTGATCAGGAGTGGAGACAAAGATGTGGGCATCCGGGTTTTTTTGAATCTCCTTAATCAAAGGACCGGTAAGGGAGGGTTCCAGAGTCTCAGAAACCAGAATGTCATCCTCATGGACGGCGAGTGTTTCGTTTTCTGCGATGTAATAGACCTTGTCTTCCACCGGGGCGAACAGGTTCTTTTCGTTTTCAAGCTGCCTTCCGCTTGCCACGATGAAGGTGATGCCCTGTTCGATGAAGAGGTCCACGAGCGCGAAGAACTCATCAGGAATCGGATCATTTTCATGCTTGAGGAGCGTTCCGTCAATGTCGGTTACAATGTATTTCAAAGAATGGGGTTTTTCCATTGGACGTTTGTTCTCCATCAGTAAATTCAATATAAGTTATATACCACTAAATTTTGAAATGGTTAGGGTCCATCACATGATAACGAGTTCAAACCATTGTCCGACAAAAGATAAAGAAATGCTGAAAGAAAAACCGGAAATGGAAAATTGTTTTTTGTATACTCGGGACCGGTACACTTGTCTGATCCCGTTGATTGAGGAGTGAAAGACAAGGCGGATGATCAGGAGGATGGAAGACTGAGTAGTGGAAAATATCGGCTGTAGATTTTAGATGATTTAAACCGAGTCACATAAAATGAGAAACTCCATCAACGAACGAAAGAGAAAGACTGACCCGTCCCATTCAGAACTGAATCTGACGGGTTGTTTTTGTGCTAATAAAATAGCGCAAAAATAAATTCGAGAAGATAGTTGATCTTTGGATCATCTTTATGTATCATATAGACACAAACAAAACGTGCTATTAAAATAGCGCAAGAAAGGAGAGGCGGGAATGCTTCAGTTTGAAAGTGGTACTCCGATCTTCCGCATACGGGAAGGTACTGAAGAGAAACTACCAACTTACCTCTATTATACACAGGAAATGTTCAGTTCGGATATGAACTGCGAAGTTTGTGAAGAGCCCGAAGAAACCCGAGAAGTCCGAACAGGGGATCCGGTGAAGACCCTACAAACCGGGGACGTGGTCTTCAGCCCGACTTCACAAAAGGCGGCCCTTGTCGACGCCAGGCATGATGGCTATCTCATGACCAAGAACTTTTACAGGATTATTCCTGATTCTCACACTGATTCCGCTTATCTTGTCTATCTGATCAACGAAGATCCGGAATTTAAGAAGAACCTTAATCGAGAACGGTCGGGCGGTCTTGCGGTAGTCAGTGTGTCGGATCTTAAGAAGATCCAGTGGCCGAAGTTCCCTTCCCTGGAAATCCAGGAGAAGATCGGGCAGATCTACCTTGATCAGAAGAAGATTAGCGCGCTTACCGCGAGAAGGACGCGCAATCAGGAGCAGCTCGTACTGGAAAGTTTAAGGAGAATAATACGTGAGGGAGAATGAATTTGAACGAAGGCTCATAGAAGAGCTTGACCACGGAAAACTTCACGTGGAAGTTCGGGAAGAGAATCTTCCTGCCCTGAGGCCCAAAAACTGGACCTATGAGAAAAATATAAAAACCACTGAACAGCTCTGGGAGAACTTCAAACGGATACTCGAGCAGCACAATCAGGACAAGCTTGACCGTCCGCTCAGTGTGACGGAATTTGCGCAGGTGAAGCGTGTGATTGAGGAGCTCAACACGCCTTTCAAGGCCGGCCAGTTTCTTTACGGAATGAACGGTGTCTCCCAGGTGGAAGTCGACCTTGATGATGGAAAACATGTTTTCTTAACCGTTTTTGACCAGTCTCAGGTGGGAGCGGGGTCAACGGTTTACCAGGTTGTCAATCAGATCGATCGTCCGGCTGTGATTACCGGAAAGAAGGACAGGCGGTTTGACGTCACACTCCTGATCAACGGGCTTCCGATCATTCAAATCGAACTCAAGAAAGATACACATACGGTAAGCGAAGCGTTTAACCAGATGCACCAGTATGCAGAGGAAGGGCAGTTTACAGGGATTTTCTCGACGCTTCAGATCCTGATCGGGATGACGCCGAATAATGTGCGGTATATGGCGAACATCACAGCTGAAAACTTCAACCGGTCCTTCTTTTTCCACTGGCAGAATCCGAAGTCCGGGGAAGTCGTCAGAGACTGGAAAGAGTTTACCGATTATTTTCTGTCCGTCGGGATGGGCCATAAGATGGCCACAAACTACATGATCCTGGACGGAACGGAAAACCATGAAATGCTCAAGGTGATGCGCCCCTACCAGGTGGAAGCGACTGAGAAAGTTCTTGAGAAAATCAAGAACTACGATTTTACGGGAGGGAATGGAAAGCTTGGTTATGTCTGGCATACCACAGGCTCCGGGAAAACGATTACCTCCTTTAAGACCGCTTGGCTTGCCAGCAAACTTCCCAATGTCGACAAGGTTGTCTTTCTTGTGGACAGAAAAGCGCTTACCCAGCAGACCCTTGATGAATACAGAGCCTACGATCCGGAGGGAACGTCGGGAGGCGCCGCGGAAGGAGCCAGCTTCTCCAAGGTTCAGGATACCGAAAACACCAAAGAATTGAAGGACCGGCTGAACGATAACAGTGATGACATCATCATCACATCAGTCCAGAAGATGCAAAGGCTTGTTAAGAACAAGAACTTTAATGCGCCGGATAAGAACATTGTCTTCATCGTGGATGAAGCGCACCGCTCAACCGGCGGGGAGGCCTTCTCGGACATCCAAAAGAAATTCAGCCATGCGGCCTGGGTTGGATACACCGGCACGCCCATGTTTGATGACATCAAAGGCAAGAACAGCACAAAAGAAATTTTTGGAGACCTGCTTCACGCCTATACGATCCGGGAAGCCATTGCAGACCAAAACGTTTTGGGATTCCAGGTTGACTTCATGAATACGATCCCGGAAGAAGCTGTCAAGAATGATTACCTTCCGGCTTTCTTTAAAAATGAGCATCCGGAGTGGGATGATGAAACGATTCAGCACCGGATTCGCACGATGACGGAAGCGGACATGGACGACAGCATTTCAAGATCTTTCTACGATAATAACGAAGCGCATGTCAAGGCCGTCGTGAAAGATATCATGACGAACTGGAGGAATCGGTCGGCGGAAGGAAAATACAACGGTATGCTGACCACTCATGTCGGCGGTCAGAAAGCCAGCACGCCGATGGCGATGATGTACTTCAGAGAGTTCATGCGTGCGAATGAAACCGGAGAATACGGACAGAAACTCAAGATTGCGGCCACTTTCAGTCTGGACACTTCAAACGGGGATAACATGGTTGAAGTCAATAAAGGGCTTGAAGAAGCCATCCGGTACTATAACAAACAGTTCGGAACCAACTTTGATCTCACGACGATTGAAGAATACAAGGAAGACCTCGCGCAGAGAATCCGGAGGAACAATAAAGAAGGAGACAATCTGGATCTCGTCATTGTGGTAGATCAGCTTCTGACCGGTTTTGACGCGCCGAAGGTCAATACACTTTATGTGGACCGAACATTAAAGGGGGCCGGTCTCATCCAGGCCTATTCCAGAACCAACAGACTTGATGACCGTCAATTCAAGCCCTACGGGCATATCGTTAATTACCGCTGGCCGAAAGAAAACGAGCGGCTGATGAACGAGGCGCTGTCCGTTTATTCAAACAAAGACAGTGCGGCAGTGCAGACAGGAGTACTCGATGGAGATGATGGGCCGATTGCTCCGAATGTGCTTGTAAAGAAGTTTAAAGAACGTGTTGAAGACACGAAGGAAATTCTTAAGACCATTGACAAGCTCACAAAGCACTACGGGAAGATTCCCCCTTCAGAAGGAGAACGGAAAGAACTTCTAAAGAAGATTCGACAATATACCCGAAACCTATCTGCCCTGAAACAGTATGCTCCGCAAAGAGATGAGGATGGGCAGATCACACCGGGGACAGGATATGATTATGACAATCCGAATGCGCTATTAGATGAAATCGGAATAGCAGAGGATGATCATATAAGGCTAGTCACAACTCTCCTTCACGAATTGATTGAAGTAATTGGTAAAAACACTCCTGGAAATCCTCCAGGAGACGAACCTTACATTCAACTTAATCTTAAGGTTGAGCTCTTTAAAGAAGTCGAAGTCAATTACGATTACTTGACAAAACTCTTAGAAGATTTGGCCAATCAGGTTCATGAAGGAAAGACGGAGGAAGCAGAGGCGACCCGAGAAGAAATCAGGAAGTTTGCCCTCGGGCTTGAAGACCGTCGTTATGCAAAGAAAATAGAACGTGCGGCAGAAGCCATTGCAGACCGTCAGTTTCCTCCGGCAGACTCAGAGTTGAAGTATCCGTTTTCGCTTACAAGTTCGCAAAACATCATCGAAGACATTGAACATGTTATTCAAACAAATGACATGCAAAGCTTTATAGAAAAATGGGGACTCCAGGATGTCATAACAGACGATGAACTCCTTAAAATTCTTCAAAACCATATCTATGGAGAAGATGATTTAAACGGAAATAAGCAGATCACAGAACTGCTCAAGAAGGCTTCAAAAACTTATAAAGAGAAGGCGGGGTCCCATGAAGTCATAGATCTGAGCAAGATCGCCTATCGTATTGAATTGAGGCAAGCCATCAAAGAATCAGCGGACCGACTTGTACAGTCGTAATCTTGGGAACAGCGTAACCTCAGTGAAATTGCTAATAGGATCACGAGAAAAAACGAGCGTTTAGAAACAGAACTTCCTTTAACAATTTCTGCTCAATATGGATTAGTAGATCAAGAGAACTTTTTCAACAAACGAGTCGCCAGCAAAGATATATCAGGCTACTTTGTCATCAAAAATGGAGAGTTTGCATACAATAAAAGCACATCTTCAAGTAGTCCGGTAGGCGCAATTAAAAGATTAGAAGCTTATGATAAGGGTGCGTTATCAACTCTTTATATAATCTTTGCATTAAAGAATGATAATAAGGTACTATCTGATTTTTTAACAGCTTATTTTGAAGGAACAAGATGGCATCGTGAAATTAGAAATATTGCTACGGAAGGAGCTAGAAATCATGGGTTACTTAACGTATCTCCATCAGATTTCATGAATATTGAATTAGTTCTTCCTCATTCAGATAAAGAGAAAAGAAAAATTGGTCTTTTTTTCAACCAAATGAACAACATTATCGCTGTTCACC
>DLOL01000003.1:0-6954 GCA_002478485.1 Eubacteriaceae bacterium UBA7485
ATTGACGTAGAACCAAAAAAAAGGTCCGGCTTATGAAACAGCCGAACCTTTATAAGCTAAATTAATTTAGTTTTCACCTAATGTTTTACATCCCGATCAGGAGCATCCCGTGGTGGTGCCGCAGTCCATGCACACCTTGCAGGTGCCGTTTCGGATCATGTTGTCCCCGCCGCAGTTGGAGCAGACCTCGCCGTAGAGCCTCTCGCCCTGAATCTCATCCTCCCCGGAAGCGTTCTGCGCTTCATCGCGCGGATATTCCGGAACGCCTTCCTCGAGATTTAAGACTATCTGCATAGGTTTTGAGACACGCTCCTCACCGGGCTTGACCTGACACATCGTGTAGTCGCCGCATTCGATGTCGATCACTTTGGAGATCAGATCCGAGATGGAGCTTGCGTACTTAATGTAAGGATGCCGCGTGACAAACCCTGACGGCTCGTATTTCTGTCCCCTGAGCATCATCGAGATGTTTTCAGGCGGAATGTCATACTGAAGCATGTGGGAGATCGCTTTGGAGAGCGAGGTGAGAAGCCCTTTGACCACGGTCCCGTCTTTGTCTGTCGAGACAAAAATTTCCGCCATTCGGCCGTCTTCATAAAAGCCGATGGTGATGTAAAGCTCGATCCCGTCAATTTTCGCCGAATGCGTTCTTGACATGCGCATGCCTTCCGGACGGTGACGCATGGATTTTTTTGAATCCTTGGACTTTGCGTAGGCTAACAGGTCCTGATAGGAAAGGTCCTCAAGCTTGACATCGCTCTCTCCGGGTTTTGGAGCGCTAGACAAAGGCTGGATGACTTTGCAGCCGTCCCGGTAGACTGCGATCGCCTTGCAGCCTGTGTCATACGAGAGCAGGTGAATGCGCTTGATATCTTCAACCGTCGCATCCGCCGGGAGATTGACGGTTTTTGAGACCGAACCCGAAATCAGCGGGGTTATGGCCGCCACCATCTTCACGTGACCTTCCGGACTGATTTCATTGGCGGTGTCAAAGACCGCGTAGTCCGTCTCTTTGAGGAAAGGCGCGCCGTGAAGGTTCGGATGTCTCAAGAAGCCCTTCTCGTCTTTTTCGAGCATGTAGGCGGTGACAGCTTCCGCTTCGTCCTTCGTGTATCCGAGGTCCTCAAGCGCGGTTTCAACGACGGGGTTGACGATTTCCATCGCCCCACCGCCGACCAGCTTTTTGTAGACAACGTTCGAATAGAAAGGCTCCACGCTGGTGGCACCGCAGTCCATGGCAAAGGAGATCGTGCCGGTCGGTGCGATAACGCTGACCTGAGCGTTGCGGTATCCGTTCTCTTCCCCGCCTTTGACCGCGTCGTCCCATGCGGTGTTGAGCGCTTCGGCCAGATCTGAAAATCCCTGTTCTTTCAGGCGTTGCTGGTCCACGATGAACGGCTCGTATCCGAGCGCCTCGAACGCGCCATCTCTTGCGCCGGCCGCCCGTGCGTGATTTCGAACCACGCGCTTCATGTAAGGCGCGTTCTTTTCGTATTCCGGAAAGGCCCCGGCCTTCCCCGCCATCCAGGAAGAGGCCGCGTAGGAACGTCCGGTCATCAGGCCGGTCAGCGCGCCCGCAAGATTTCTCGCTTCATCCGAATCGTACGGGTAGCCGAGAGCCATGAGAACCGATGCGAGGTTGGCAAGCCCCAGTCCCGTGGTCCTGAATAGATAGGATCGGCGCGCTACGTCTTTTGTCGGGAACTGGCCCCAGTGGATGCTCGATTCAAGCGCAAGCTGAATGAGCGAGATCAGGTGCTCGTAGCCTTCAAGATCAAACACGCGCTTCTCCGGATCGAGGAAGCGGTACAGGTTGATAGAAGCCAGGTTGCACGCGGTGTTGTCGAGAAACGCGTATTCCGAGCAGGGGTTTGTGGCATGAATCCGGTTCTCGGGATTGAGCACGTCTCCGTCCTCGCCGGCCGGGCAGGTATGCCAGTCATTGAAGCGATCGTCAAACTGAAGTCCGGGATCTGCGCATTCCCAGGCCGCCTCGTTGATCTCGTCCCAGATCTTCTTCACCGGGACCTCCCGGTCCGCCTCGGCGTCCACACGCCCCTTGAGCGTTATGGTCTGGTCCGGATCCTCTTCAAGCTTTTTCACCTGGTCCATGAAAGCCTTGTTGAGACGGACGGAGTTGTTCGCGTTCTGCCCTGCAACCGTCTGGTAGGCTTCCCCGTCCATGGACGTATCGTAACCCATTTTACCGAGCGCGCGGACTTTGTCTTCTTCCTTCGCTTTCCAGTTGATGAAGGTCTCGATTTCCGGGTGGTCGACGTCGACGATGACCATCTTGGCCGCTCTCCGGGTAGTTCCTCCGGATTTGATCGCGCCCGCGTTGCGGTCAAGCCCCTGGAGGAAGCTCATCAGCCCGGAGGACTGTCCGCCGGATGAGAGCTTTTCGCCTTCCGCGCGAAGTGTGGAGAAATTCGTGCCCACACCCGAGCCGCCCTTGAAGAGCTTGGTCTCGCTCACGTAGTGGTCCGAAATGGAATGCTCGCCAAGGAGCTGATCCTTGATCGAGAGAATAAAGCAGGCGGAAGCCTGCGTTCTCGTGTAGCGGTCCGGCGACTCTTCCACTTCCCCGGTTTTCGGATTGTAGAAATAAAGCTCGTCCTTGTCTCCCGCTATCCCGTAGCTTCTCTTCAGCCCGGTGTTGAACCACTGCGGGGAATTGGGCGCCCACATCTGGGAGAGGAGGGCGAAGACGAGCTCGTCGTAAAAGATCTGCCACTCCTCATCTGTCTGAATCAGGCCCTCATCCCGGATCGCGTCCGCCCAGAAACCGACCATGCGGTCTGCGACCTCACGCATCGAGGATTCGTGTCCGGCCTCATTGTCCACGCCGTTTCTTCTGAAATACTTCGACGCGATGATGTTGCACGCGTTCTGTGAATAGTCTTCTGGAAATTCCAGCTCCTTTAGATCAAAGATCGTCTCCCCGGTCTTGTAGTTTTCCATCTTGACATCGACGGTTTTCCAGTCGAACAGGTCATAGACGCTCTTTTCAGGATGTTTTTCGAGTTCTTTCGTAAAGACTCTTTTGAATGGTGTCTCCTGCATGTCCCCTCCGCATGAAAAAGGGATGGCTGAAAACCGTCCCCCTAAACACACCATGTGGTGTGGGTATTTTAATTTTCCTACTACATTGAGTAGCACGCATGAGCCTGTACGGCAAATGCGCTTTTTTATTCTACACCAAGGGAGCGGAAAAAGAAATGAGCGGACGGACTGAAAAGGAATCAGAATCGGGCAGAAAAAAAGGCCCTTTTCAGGACCTTTCAGGAAGTGAGATTATTTCTTCTTTCCAAAGCTGATGTTGAGCTTGCTTTCTTCCCCCTTCATCAGCCTTTTGATATTCGCGCGGTGCGCGTAGACCACGAGGACTGCGAGCACGCAGGCAAGAAGCAGTTCAGGCGGATTTCCAAGCCCGTAAATGATCAGGCAGACAATCGGGCTTGAGACGATGCCGACCATGGACGCGACGGACATAATCTTCATCGTGAGGAGGAAAATCAGGCCGATCACAAAAGAGATGATTGCGCAGAACGGATCAAACGCGAGAAAAACACCGATCGAGGTCGCAACCCCTTTTCCGCCTCTGAACCCGAGGAAGACCGGGAAGTCGTGGCCGAGAACGACTGCGATGCCTGCGCCCGCAACCCACCATTCGTCAAAGCCGAGCCACCTTGCCGCCAGCACGCAGATCACGCCCTTGAGGCAGTCTCCGGCGAAAACCCATGCGGCAAGTTTCCCGCCCTGGGTCCGCATAACATTGGTCATCCCCGCGTTTCCGCTGCCGTAGTCGCGGATATCGACTTTTTTAGCTCTCTTGACGAGGATGTAGCCGAAGTTGATATTCCCCACCAGGTAACAGATGACAACTAAAAGGATGCCGCACCAGGTATTGTTCATTATTTACTCCTTTTCCATCTGAGCCAGATGCTCATCTTGAACCTTTGAGACCAGTTCCGCCGCCTTATGGATCATAAATTCGTAGTTTTGTTTCTTATGCGGGACCAGACATCCGGAACAGTCCTTGATCCCGTTCTCAAGGTAGCGGTAGTTCCCTCCGCATTTCTCTCCAAGCGCGTAGAGCGGACAGTAACAGAACATGCAGCTGAAGTCCTCATCGCTGACACCTTTGTGGCACGGATAGTATTTGCATTTTCTGTTCTTGAAGTACGTGCTGTCACCTTCAAGCCCCTGATCCTTCTCTTTCATCGGACAAACCTCGCTTTGGGAATTTCATTAATTAGGTGATACCCGAAAATTCCATAGGCAAGTCGGGCGCTCTTGAAATGTCTTGTGAAATTTCTACTTTTCTCTTTACATATGTCTCATATTCGACATTTTTTCAAGATTCGTAAAAAAGCAGTGACCTTTCCGCTACGCGGTCCGGCACTGCTTTTCAAGTCTAGCATATTCTGTTGCGCCGGAAAACCGAAATGGCTTTCCATGGTAACTTTCACAACTATACGAGAGAGGCGCCTTCATAGAACGCCTTCACGTTCAGATCGAAAAATTTCGGCTTGATGTTGGCTTTTAAGATCGCCTCCCAGTCGATATCCATCAGGTTCATGGACTTGGCAAGCGCGCCGAGAAGGATCACGTTCATGACCTTCGGGTTTCCCATCTCTTCGGCCATGCCGCCTGCGTTAATCACGTTGATCTTGACTTTTCTTTCAAGCGCGTCGAGAAGATTCTCCGGATACTGCGCGTTTCCGATGATGACCGGCATCGGCCAGATCTTGGTGTCGTTAATGATCACGGTTCCTTCCGGCCTGAGGTAGTCAAGATAACGCATGGCTTCCATCTGTTCAAACGCCACGAGAATATCCGCCGTCCCTTTTTCAATGACGGGGGATTTCACACTCTCCCCGTAGCGAACCTGCGATGTGACGGTTCCGCCCCGCTGGCTCATGCCGTGAATTTCGGACATCTTGACATCGTAGCCTTCTTCCATCAGCCCTGTGGTGAGAAGCTTTGCGGCCGTGATGGTTCCCTGCCCGCCGACTCCGGATAAAAGGATGTTTTTGGTTGTCATGTTTTATTCCTCCACTGCGCGAATTGCGTCCACCGGGCAGAGCTGCGCGCAGACACTGCATCCAAGGCACATTTCCTCATCAATTGCGGTCTTGCCGTCTTCGTTCTTGTCAAAGGCAACAGCGGGACATCCGCTCTTCAGGCAGATCTTGCAGCTGATACAGGTGTCTGGGTCGACTCGATAGGTCTTATGAAACGCGTCCGGGAATTCTTCCTTGTCCTCTTTTGAGAAACGTTTAAGCGCGCATGGATAGCGGGTGATAATCACGGAGGGTTTTCCAAGAGAGGCCCCCCATTTGAGCGCGTCCCGGACAGCCGTTAAATCATTCGGATCCACGGTCCGCACCTCATCGACGCCAAGCGCGCGGACGATGGCTTCAATATCCGCGATATTCGCTTCTTCCCCGGACAGCGTGTAGCCGGATCCGGGATTCTGCTGATGTCCGGTCATGCCGGTGATGCGGTTGTCGAGAATAACGGTGCATACATCCGACTGATTGTAGACGACATCGAGAAGCGAGGTCATGCCAGAATGAAAGAAGGTGGAGTCTCCCATGACGGCAAAGACTTCTCTGTCTTCCCCTTTGATCTTGAAGGCTTTGGACACGCCGTGCGCGCCGGAGATGCCCGCTCCCATGCAGATCATCGCGTCCGTCGCGTTGTAAGGAGCCGCAAGCCCCAGGGAATAGCATCCGATATCTGAGAAGATCATCGCGTCCTTGTGTTTTCCAAGCTCAATGAAAAGGCCTCTGTGCGGGCATCCCGCGCAAAGAGCGGGCGGACGTCCGACCACAAGCTCCCCGTCGGGCGCGATTGTGTCACGCTCTTCGCCGCGGATGGCCTTTCGGATCACATCGGGAAGCATTTCACCGTGGAGCGGCAGGACATCTTTTCCGGTCACGTCAATGCCCATCGCGCGGATTTCCTTCTCCATGACCGGATCGTTCTCTTCAATCACGTAGATCGTATCGTTCATCTGGTCGAACTTGCGGATCAGCTCATCCGGAAGCGGATAGGAAAAACCGATATTGAGGTAGTTGACGTCATCCCCGAAAACTTCCTTCGCATACTGTCTTGAAATGCCGGAGGCAATCACGCCCGTGCGCTTTCCATTATCTTCAATGTAGTTCCATTTGGAGTGGTTGGATTCTTCCCGGGCCCCCTCCAGGTTCTTCTCAAGCTTCTGCTGCATGCCCTTTGCATGTGCGGGAAGCGGACAGTATTTGAGAACGTCTTTGTGATACGGTTTTTTTGCCGTGTCTTTCGCGTCTTCGCATTCCACGATGGATTTTGAGTGGCAGACGCGGGTGGTCATCCGGAAGAGGACCGGAATGTCATATTTTTCCGACAAGTCAAACGCGTCCTTTAACATGTCTTTCGCCTCCTGGCTGTCGGAGGGCTCAAACATTAAAAGGCGGGCCGAGCGGGCGTAGTTGCGGTTGTCCTGCTCGTTCTGGGATGAAAACATTCCTGGCTCGTCGGCCGTCACNNTAACAGAGCCGCCGTTCACCCCTAAATAGGCGAATGTGAAGAGCGGATCCGCCGCCACGTTAAGTCCGACATGTTTCATCGCGGAGAGGGTGCGCACACCCGCGATGGACGCGCCGGCTGCGGATTCGAGCGCAGTCTTTTCATTCGGCGCCCATTCTGAAACGATTTCAGGATAGAGGGCGATATTTTCTAAAATCTCAGTGCTCGGGGTGCCCGGGTAGGCCGCCGCAAATCCCACACCGGCTTCATAGGCGCCGCGCGCGATCGCTTCATTCCCCGTCATTAATTTTTTCATAATTTCTCCTTAAACATCAAAGCGCGTCCAAACCACGCGCATTGTATATATTGTAACCGATCCGCTACCCATATGAAACAAAATCGTCATCCCGGAACCGGAAGCCGCCTGCCTACGGTCCG
>DLOL01000003.1:6963-13208 GCA_002478485.1 Eubacteriaceae bacterium UBA7485
GGGGGGGCGGCTGACGGACAAATGGCGGAAAGCTTCAGATGATGGTCTTCTTTTGTCCTTAAAATGGAAGATGCGTCCCATTTGTCCGGCATTTTCCATCAATAGTTTTTAAAGAAATCCTCGTTTTTGTCCGAAACCCGGGTCTCAATCTCCCCGTCTCCGAACCGGCCCCTGATCATTTCTTCGAGAAGATTGACCACCTGCTTCTCCGTGCCGAAATGACCCGCGTCAATGACCCACATGCCGTTCTCCCTGGCGCGCTGGGCGTCGTGGTACTTCAGGTCCCCTGTCACGTACACGTCCGCGCCTTTTACCTTGGAAAGACCGATAAATTCAGCGCCGGACCCAGTGCACAGCGCGACCTTCTTCACGCTCTCAGGCGGTTCTCCCGCCGTTCTCAAATGCTTGATGTTGAGCGCCTTTTTCGTGAATTCGATGAATTCTTCGGGCTCCATTTCCTTTTCAAGCGTCCCGATTTTTCCCAGTCCGCTCTTTTTCATGATATCCGCCTGTTCGACCGGGTAGAGATCATAAGCCATATCTTCATAAGGATGCGCTTCTTTGAGCGCCGGAAAAAGATCTTTCAGGATCCTTCCGTCCACAATGGTCTCAATCCGGTCCTCGTTGACCTTGACGACTTCGCCAGGCGTTCCGATAAAAGGATTGGACCCGTCAAGCGGCTTGAAGCGTCCCTCTCCCGTAACCCGGAACGAGCAGT
The DNA here is from genome assembly GCA_002478485.1 of Eubacteriaceae bacterium UBA7485. Classification (GTDB taxonomy): domain Bacteria; phylum Bacillota; class Clostridia; order Eubacteriales; family Eubacteriaceae; genus UBA7485. Next base: position 7,682 of record DLOL01000003.1, read on the forward strand.
GCGAATAGCGGTCTCCCGTGAAACCCGCGCCTCCGTCTCCCAAAACTTTCAGAATTTTCTCGGTGTAGTCTGTCGGCACGTACACCACAATTTTATAGAGCTGTTCGTCCTTGTCAGGCTTGAGCGGCGCTCTCTCATCCAGATCAAATTTCCCAGCGATGTAATCGTTCAGGCCGAGATTGGCCTTATCCAGATTTGTGTGGGCGGAATAAACACAAATCCCGTTCTTGACGAGCTTTTCAACCAGTTTGCCTTTGTAGTCATCCGTATTGATGGTCTTAAGGCCCTGAAACAAAAAAGGATGGTGGGAGACAATCATGTCAAATCCGCCCGCAACCGCTTCGTCCACCACTTCATTCGTGACATCAAGCGTCAGCAGGACTTTCTTGACCGGCTGGTCAAATGAGCCGATCTGAAGTCCCACATTGTCCCAGCTCTCCGCCAGATATTCAGGCGCCTTTTTTCGAATGGCGTCCGCCACATTATTTGCTGTAATCATTTTTATCCCCAATTCAAATCCTGCCTTTCCTGGATAAAACTTCACGCTGAAGCGCTTCCACTCCGGCTAGCTTTTCCCGGGAGGCTTCGGATGTTGATTTTTTCAGAGACGTTTTTCGCTTCTCAAGCGCGTCCGAGAGGTAGGTCAGATAATCCTGGTAATCCCGATCTTTTCCGACCGTGTCCTCTTTCCCGAGCGTTTCATCGAACCGGGAAAGCTCCATTTTCTCGGTGCGGGAGGACGGGCGCACAGACAGGATCTGATAGTATCTTCCCTCTTCGCGAGCCACTGTCTTNNCGATTTTCACTCAGCCACGCACGAAGATCTTCCTGATGGTTCTGAGGCTGGAGAATGATCCTTTTCATGGCCCTTGCAACAGGCTCGCTTTTCTCTAAAATGCCGATGATATTCAGTCCGCCCATCCCGGCGATGACGCACTGTTCGGCTTCTCCCGGGTCAAGTCCCTCAAGCCCCGGCGCAAGAATGGTCTTGATCTTTTCTTCCAGTCCGCTCTCTCGGATGTTCGCCTTTGCGCGGGAGATCGGTCCTTCTCTCAAATCAGAGGCGTAGGCCTTCGGAATTTTTCCTTCCCGAACAAGAAAAACAGGCAGGTAGGCGTGGTCCGTGCCGATATCCGCTAGGACCATGCCTCTTTCTGCCTGTTCTGAAATCTTTTTTAATCTATTACTCAGCATGGATTACGTTAAATAGTCTCTCAGCTTCTTGCTGCGGCTCGGATGGCGCAGCTTTCTCAGTGCCTTGGCTTCAATCTGGCGGATTCTTTCACGCGTCACATTGAAGCGTTTGCCGACTTCTTCTAGTGTTCTGGTTCTGCCGTCGTCAAGGCCAAAGCGGAGTCTTAAGACTTCTTCTTCTCTTTCTGTCAGCGTGCCGAGCACTTCATTGAGCTGTTCCTGAAGAAGCGTGTAGGAAGCTGCCTCTGCAGGAGCCGGCGCGTCGTCATCCGGGATGAAATCTCCAAGATGGGAGTCTTCTTCTTCACCGATTGGTGTTTCCAGAGAGACCGGATCCTGTGAAATCTTCTGGATTTCGCGCACCTTTTCTTCCGTAAAGCCCATTTCATTTGCAATTTCAGCCGGCGTTGGTTCTCTTCCGAGTTCCTGAAGAAGCTGTCTCGAAATTCGAATCAGCTTGTTGATGGTTTCGACCATGTGCACCGGAATACGAATGGTTCTGGCCTGGTCCGCAATGGCTCTTGTGATCGCCTGCCGGATCCACCATGTCGCGTAGGTTGAGAATTTGAATCCCTTCTTATAGTCAAATTTCTCAACCGCCTTCATCAGCCCCAGATTCCCTTCCTGAATCAGATCAAGAAGGCTCATGCCGCGGCCGACATAGCGCTTTGCGATACTGACAACAAGACGCAGGTTTGCTTCCGCCAGTTTTTTCTTGGCTTCCGCATCGCCGTTTTCCATTGCAATTGCCAGTTCCAGTTCTTCTTCTGCCGTCAAAAGCGGGACTTTCCCGATATCCTTCAGATAAAGTCTCACCGGGTCGTTGATATTTACACTGGCCGCTGCTTCTTCCAGATCCTTTTCGTTGATCTCAACGTTCAGTTCTGGATCTTCCGCGTCGGCGATATTCATATCTTCTTCTTCTTCGAATTCTTCAGTTGAAGCTCCCGGATTGCTGTCCATGGTGATGCCTTTTGACTGGAGAAGAAGATAAATCGCGTCGAAATCGTCCGAATTTAATACGGAAGATGAATCAAGCGCTGAAGCGAAATCATTATTTGAAAGCGTGCCGTTTTTTTGGCCCAGACGAATGAGTTCCTGAACCTCCGGAAGCGCTTCGTAGCGACTCGCTTCATCAGAGCTCAACTCATTTGTGGGTGCGACTTGATTTTTTCCTGCCATATTACCCTTTCTTGCTGCCCGCTGAATACTGCCTGATCGTATTTATAAGTAGGTTTTGCTGCGTGGAACAGCATTTATATAGTATTTTGTGTTCTTTCCAAACCAAATAAGATAAAAAGATGATTGCAAGTCAAGAACACTCATGAATCGATCTGAGGAGATCCGATATTTCAAGCGCGATTTTTTCTTTTTCCCCTTTGTCCATCGTCGCATTCTGCGCAGCCTTCAGCTCTTCGACGCGCTGACGGTTTGCATACTGACGGACCTGGGGAACTGCCTGGTCATACAGACTTAATGCTCTATTGAAAGAATACTCCATCATATCAGACGTCTTTTTATTATATATCATATCTTCCGTTGAGACAAACAAGGCGTTCAGAGAAACGGGCTGATTTTTTTCAGCCTGGCTTATTTTTCGGTAAAGCCATCTGTAATAACCTTCCTCAAAGTCGCACTCCCTCAGGCCCGACCGGGAAAGCCTTCCAGGCTCTTCCATCCAGACGCGCATGACAGTTGCTTCAAGCTGCCGGTAGGCTTTTGGCACCGGCGCGCGGCTTTTCCCGCTTACAGGCGTCCGTGCTTCCTGAATGACCTCTTTGTCCTCAGCAGGCTTGTAATTCTCAATTTTCTCTTTAATGCTGATCTCATCAAACGACGTCTCGTCGGCAATCTCTTTGATAAAGAAGTTTCTCTCTTCAGCAGGCGCTGTTCTCAGCACCTTTACGGCATCATTCAGATAGTCCACTTTGGAAGCGTAGCTTTCAAGCCGGTGCGCCGAGCGCACGCTTCGCATTCTGAATTCAAGGGGCGTCATCGCTTTTTCGATCTCTTCCCGAAACGCCTGCGTGCCGTTTTCCTTGATGAAAGAGTCCGGATCATGCTGCGGCGGGAGTCTGAGGATTCTGATTTTCAGGCTGGTCTTCTCCAAAATCTCAAGCGCTTTGACTGTCGCCTTCTCACCGGCGGCATCCCCGTCAAAGCATAAAAGAATATCATTGGTGATACGCTCCAGAAGCTTCGCGTGCTCAAGCGTAAAAGCGGTTCCAAGCGCTGCCACCGCATTAGTGAAGCCGTGCTGGTAAAGAGAGGCCACGTCCATATATCCTTCACAAAGAATGATAAATCCGAGTGCGCTGACCGTTTTCCTCGCGCGGTTCAGGTTGTATAATTCATACCCTTTATGAAAGACGGGACTTTCCGGCGAATTGAGGTATTTCGGCCCCTGGTCTTCCTTCGTCCAAGCCCTTCCGCCAAAGCCAATCAGCTTGTTTCTGCTGTTTTGGATGGGGAACATGATCCGGTTCCTGAAACGGTCGTAGAGGTTTCCTCTTTTGGCCCTCAGCGAAAGCCCTCCCTCGATCAGGTCTTCCTCGCTCATGCCCCGCTTCCTGAAATTGCGGCTCAGGACCGACCAGTCGCTCGGTGAGAGTCCAATTCCAAGTTCCCGGATGGTTTTCTCTTCAAGCCCTCTGTTCTTCAGATATTGAAGCGCCTCCTGGTTTCTCTGCAGATTCTTATAATAGTAATTGGCGGCAGTCCGGTTCATCTCATAGATCACGTTTTTCTTTCGCTCTCTCTCCTTCTCTTCCGGCGTTTCCGCCTGCGGCTCAGGTAGCTTGATTCCCGCACGGTCGGCCAGGAATTTGAGTGCGTCGACAAAGCCGATGTTCTCCGCTTTCATGACAAACCCGATCAGGCTTCCGCTCTCTCCGCAACCAAAGCAGTGAAAGAGCTGTTTTTCTCTGCTGACTGAAAAAGAGGGTGTTTTTTCCGAATGAAAAGGGCAGCAGCCCATATAGGAGCTTCCGCGCCGCTTCAGGTCTGTGTAATCGGAGATGATATCCACGATATCATTGGCGGCTGTCACCTGGTCGATCACTTCTTGTGAGTATTTCATAATCCCCCCTTTGTCCAAAGAATACTTCTATTATACTTTTTTCAGGTCTTTTTTTAAGTGCCCGCCAGAGTGGTCTTCCCGCGTTTTGGCATAAAAAAAACCGCTTTTTCAAGCGGTTTTAAATCGATGGATTTTCGATCAATAGTTTTCAACATGCATTTCGAACCAGCCCTGCGGCTTTCCGCATGCCGGGCATTTCTTCGGAGCGGTTTTGCTTTCGCAAACATATCCGCAGTTCAGGCAGATCCAGGAAACCTTTTCCGGCTTTTCAAACATGGTTCCATCTGTGTAGTTCATGGCGAGCTGTTCAAAACGTGCCTGATGCTGCTTTTCAATTCCGCCGATCAGCGTGAATTTGTTAGCCGCTTCTGTCAGTCCTTCTTCTTTTGCCGTCTTGGCAAATCCCGAATAAACATCCTGCCATTCTTCTCTTTCGCCTGCGGCAGCATTCTGAAGATTGTCTAAGATGCCTGTCTTGTCAAGGCCGACCGGGAAAGCCGGGTTTGCAACATCAACGATCAGTGCTGCGCCGACCTGTTCTTCTGTTTCAGCGATTAATTTATAGAATACTTTGAAATGTTCAAATTCGTTTGCAGCGGTTTCGTTAAAGACATTGGCTACCTGCTGGTATCCTGCTTTTGCCGCATACTTTGCATAAGTGTTATAACGTGATCTAGCCTGAGCTTCGCCTGCAACGCAGTTCATCAGGTTGTTAAGGGTTTTAGTACCCGTAAGTTTTCCCATTTTCTCACAGTCCTCCTGTTATCAAGTTACAGAACTTTATACCCATGAACGCTTATTTAACCGTAGGGGCCGGAGTGCGAATTTAAAGACTTTCGGGTCGTTTCAAGTTAGAATAAATAAATAGAAGCATTTCAGAAATGAAAGGAACTGAAATTTGAAACGAGTCAAGAGGAACCAAAGGCGTTCCGGGAAAAGCCGAAAACCCGCCGTAAAATCTTATTCCGTCGACCGCATCGAAAACGGAATCGCTGTGCTTGAAGATCCGGATAACGGGAATCCGGAAATTGAAGTGCCCTTGTCGGCCCTTCCGGAAGGGCTTGAGGAAGGCGATGTAATCGCGTTTGATCCGGACCAGGGGAACTGGGCTGAAGACCGCGAAGAGAAAGAGAGAAGGCTGAAGAGAAATCAGGCCCTGATGACCTCCATTCTGGCAGACAGTAAAGAAAAATAAGCAGGGGCTGTCGTATTAAAGGAAAAACCCTTTAATTGCGTCAGCTCCTTCTTTTTTGT
>DLOL01000003.1:13396-13664 GCA_002478485.1 Eubacteriaceae bacterium UBA7485
GGACCTTGGAATGAAGCCTTTTGAAATTGTAGGCCATGGCGGTGAGGATACTTTCAGCTCTCACCATCTCAAGTCCAAAGCACAGGAAGCGATCCTTTCCCAGAACGGTTTTCGTCAATGCGAAGGAGCCTTCAGCCTGAATCGTGCGGTTCATCCGGAGAAGCGCGCCTTCCTCACTCTGGATTCTTTCGTTATCCTCTTCCCTCAGCCTGTTGAACTCCGCCGCTACATAAATGACTTTATTTCTCTCTTCAAGCGGCTTTTTGGA
>DLOL01000003.1:13807-14528 GCA_002478485.1 Eubacteriaceae bacterium UBA7485
AGGTAAGTCATGTTGACGGCTTTTCCAATGTCCGTACGGTACTTTCTGGTCTTCTGGACATCATGGATGGTTGTCTTAATGTAGGAAGTCTGCCCGTTCTCTTTCAGATACCTGTAGTTTTCCTCGCTCTCGTACCCGGAGTCTGCAACAATTTTGTTGAACCGGATGCCCAGGTCCGACTCAATCTTGTCAAGAAACGGAATGAGCGTTCCCATATCGGTAACGGACGCGTCAACCATGAGATCGACAATATAGGAGGAGTTCACGGCGTGCTGGAGATTGTAGCAGGGCTTGAGCTGGGCGTTTCTCATGTGGTCGTCCTTGGTCCGCATAAAAGCGGCGTCGCTGTCTGTTTTGCTGCAGCTGTTCTTCGAGCCCAGCTTCTCAAGCTTTTCGTCATATCCTTTCAGCCGCTCAATAAATTCCCTGGTTTTTTCATAATCCCTTTGAAGCTGGCTTTTCCGCCTTCCCCTTCCTCTGACAAAGACAATGCCTTCAGACTCCTGGACGGACAAAAGCTCCTTTTCAAGCCTTTTCAGGTGGAAGGGCCTGACTTTTCCCTCCGGATTGCTCACCACATGGATGCCGTACGTTTCTTCGCAGAGGGCGATATGATCCACAATCCGCAAAAACATTTTCTCAAGGTTTTTCGTCACGGACTTCTTCCAGATGAAGGTGTAGCGTCCGGCCCTCGACTCAATCTTTGTCCCGTCAATAAACA
>DLOL01000003.1:14578-14721 GCA_002478485.1 Eubacteriaceae bacterium UBA7485
CATTTGGAAAAGTGGTCTTTTCTGAAACGGGCTATGGTGGCATGGTCCGGCGGCTTTTTCCCTCTGAGAAAATAGCGGAGAGCAAGATCCGTTTCGCATTCCTCCTCGATGCTCCGGCTGCCCGAAACTCCTTTCATCTGGGC
>DLOL01000064.1:0-17072 GCA_002478485.1 Eubacteriaceae bacterium UBA7485
TGATGATATCGCTGTTCACCAGCGAAAAATTGAGCAGCTTAAAACATTAAAAAAAGGTCTTCTTCAGAAGATGTTCCCAAGAGTTTTATAGAATGTTTTTAAACCTCAAAAGAAAACAGACGCCATGTAAAATCCGGCGTCTGTTTTTATGAGGACTGTATTTCAATTTGGAGTGTTTCTCCAGACATTTAATTTCAAAAGAAAAGTACGCATTTAATTAGAAGTTTAAAGAAATGAGTTGTATTTTACGAAAGATTTGATTAATCGTTTTCCGCTTCAGAATCAGGGCTGTAGTAGATGATGTCTCCGGGCTGCATATTGAGAATTTTACAGATGTGGTCGAGAGAGCGCATGCCTACCATTTCTCCTTTCCTGAGCTTTTGCATCGCTCCCTGGCTGATGTTTCTCTCTTTAAAGATTCTTGTACTATTGTATCCGGCGTTTCTCAATGCGTCGATTACGTTGATTTTGTATTTTAGCACTTTTCTCTCCATTTATCCTAGTATCAATTTTGGTTTCTTAAAACTAAAAGTTCATGAATATCTTTTATAATGTTCACCTTCATTTTAGTTGATATTGTACAAGATTTCAATTTTTTTACCATGTAGGTGGGAAACCTCACTATTTTAGTAGGCGGGAAAGAAATTGTCTATCTTGGCCTTCGATATATAAGATCTGATAGAAAAATTTCAACCTTTCCTTCGATTGGTCCAAATTCAGATGGAATCATCTCAAACAAAATAGGGAGAAAGAAAGTGTTCGAACGAACTGATATACTGAAGACAGGAACAGGAGGAAGACTTTTATGTATAAAGCGATCATAACAGACTTGGATGAGACGCTCTTAAATGATCAGAAAGAGGTGTCAAGTCAAGATATTGAAACCATAAAACGTTTAAGAGAGCAGGGGATCCGGTTTGTTTTATCCACTGGAAGACCTTATTCTTCCACAAAAGAGCTCCTTCAAACACTTGGCATGGATGAAAAAGAGGATGAGTTCGTGATTTCCTTTAATGGCGGAGCGATCCAGAACACTGAAGGGAAACTCTTTTCCTTGAGCGGCATGGATTACGACCTGGTCAACGCACTTTTCAAGATCGGAAAAGAAAGCGGAATCGGCATCCATGTCTACACTACGGAAAATACTTATGTTACGGACCTGGATCCGGATGATATTGCGCATATTCAAGGGAGAATGGCCATAACGGACTATGGGGAAGAGGATCTTGAGAGAATCAGGGATGAGCACTTCGTTAAGATCCTGTATTCAAAGAGCGATATGGATTACCTAAAGGCGTTTCGGGAGAAAATCAGGGATTATGAAGACCAGCTCGAAGTGAGCTATTCTTCTGGCCGCTACCTTGAAATGAACAAAAAGGGCGTAAGCAAGGGATCGGGGCTTCTTGCATTCTCAAAGCTCTTGGATATCCCGAAGGAGAGCATCATCGCGGTGGGGGACAACTTCAACGACCTGTCCATGATTCAGGAAGCGGGTCTTGGCATCGGCGTGGCCAATGCAAATGCCGACATTAAAGATCAATTTGACTTCATTCTTGAATCCACCAATAACGAAAATCCGATTACGGAAATCGCCGGTAAGTTCATTGAGGAACAAGAAGCGTAAAAAAGAGAGGGGGGCTCCCTCTCTTTTTATGTTCTTGATTTATGCTTCAACCACGGTGGCTTCTTCCACTTCCGTCAGCCCGTCATCTTCCGGGACAACTTCGAAGTCGATCTGGCGGGCCATCTTGTCCGCGCCTGTGACCTTGACTTTGACGGGTTGTCCGAGTTCATAGACTTTTCCAAAGTTCTTTCCAACTAAGCGGTGCAGGTTTTCATCATAGATGTAGTAGTCATCGTTAAGATTGACCATGCGCACAAGACCTTCAATCAGATTCGGGAGTTCCACGAAGAATCCAAATCCCGTAACCCCTGAAATCTTTCCGTTGAATTCTTCGCCCACATGATCGGCCATATATTCGGCCATCTTCATCTTCTTTACGTCCCGTTCGATGTTCACAGCAACGCGTTCCATTTCGGAAGAGTGCTTAGCCTGTTCTGAAAGCTTGTTCTTCAGGTTTTTCTTCTGATCTTCCGCCATTTCTTTCCCGTGGTCTGCGAGAAGTCCGATTTGTCTGTGAACGATCAGGTCCGGGTAACGGCGGATCGGAGAAGTGAAGTGGGTGTAGTCTTTTGCGCCTAGCGCGTAGTGCCCCTTGTTTTCCGCTTCATAGACAGCCTGTTGCATGGTTCTTAGCGCAAGAAGGGTGATGTTGTCCTTGTTCGGAGAGTTTTCAATATCCTTCATCAGTTTCTGGAAATCTTTGTTGGTCGGTTCTTTGCCTTTCTTTCCAAGCTTGAAACCGAAGCGCTTCAGATAGTCCCTGAACTGATCGAGCTTTTCGATATCCGGAGCCGGATGATTCCGGTAAACAAACGGAAGACCGGATTTTTCCCCGTATTCCGCAACCGTTTCATTTGCCAGAAGCATGAATTCTTCGATCAGGCGTTCGGAGAATCCTCTGGAAACCAGATGCACATCGACGGGCTTTCCGTTTTCATCCACTTCAACGACGGATTCATCATAGTCAAAATCGATCGACCCTCTCTTCTTGCGCCTTTCCTTATTGAGGATTTTGGCCAATTCTTCCATCATGCGAAGATCCTTTTCAAAAGGTTTGAGGTAAGCGGTTCTTTCGGTATCTTCCCCGTTTAAGAATTCATTGACGGTGCTGTAGGTCATCCGGCAGTCTGAATGGATGACGGAACGCTGGATCTTGAAATCAAGCACTTCACCTTTGCGGTTGACATCCATGATGCACGAGATCGTCAGTTTGTCTTCATCCGGACGGAGGGAGCAGAGGTTGTTTGACAGGTTGAAAGGAAGCATCGGGACAACTTTGTTGACAGTGTAGACCGAAGTTGCGCGCTTGAGCGCTTCTGTATCGAGCGGCGTTCCTTCCTTGACGTAGTGGGAGACATCGGCGATGTGAACGCCGAGTCTGAACACGTCTTTGCTGATCTGTTCGATGGAGATAGCATCGTCAAAGTCTTTAGATTTATCTCCGTCGATGGTAAAGACGGTTAAATCTCGCAAGTCGAGACGGCCCTTCATGTCTTCTTCGGTGATTTCATCCGGAATCGCGTCTGCCTGTACAAGCACTTCATCCGGGAATTCAGTCGGTGCCTGGTATTCTTTAAAGACAGAGAGCACATCGACACCTGGCGTTTCAGGGTTCCCGAGCACTTCGATGATCTTGCCTTCAGGATTCTTTTCTCCCTGACTCCATTTTTCGATCTTTACGACAACCTTGTCACCGTTCTTTGCGTTGTCGAAATTGTTTTCGCCCACAAAGATATCTTTGTTGACTTTGTCGTTGTCCGGAACCACAAACCCGAAGTTTTTGGACTTATGGAAGGTTCCGACGACATTTTCTCTTCCCCGTTCGAGAATTTCGACAATTTTCCCTTCAGGTCTCTGGCCGTCTGATTCTTCGTAAACTTCAACCTTTACGCGGTCAGAATCAAACGCGCCGCCTAAATTTCTCTGAGGGATAAAGATATCCTGTGTTAAAAGTTCATCTTCAGGGATTACAAAACCAAAACCCCTGGTGTTTCCCTGAAGCTTTCCGATGACGGTTTTAGCCGGTGCCGGATGCTTGAATTTTTTATCGTAGCTTTTAATCAGTATATTTTCTTCGACGAGTGCGTCCACGACCTCTCCGAGGGCTTTGACTTCCTTCTTTTTGGTCAGTCCGATTTCGTCGGCAAACTCATGAAATCTGTGCGGCCTGTAATCCGGTTTGTCAATGATGGCGGTAATCGCCTGTCTGATTTCTTTTCTTTTCACAACTTTCCTCCAGACCTTAGTTTAAATAAATCCTTATTCTTATATACCTATCTAAATTGTATTAACACGACCATGGCCAAAAGACGCCCGGTAATTTAATATAGGCCACGTCAAATGTTTTCTTAATATTATCTTTATAATTTCTTTTAGATGCTTAATTTACAAAAATATTGCATTCATTGAGTTGACCTTCAGTATTTTCGGGAATAGTATAGTAATACAAAAGATTATTTTCAGGCAAGATTTTAAGGAATTGTTAAAATAGGGGGTGCCAATGAAGAAAAAGGGCAAACTATTAACCGCCCTTGTATGTGTATTTGCACTTTTCCTGCTGCCGTTTGCATATGCGGCCAGCGGGGCAAAAATTACGATCAATGACGAAAAGAATTTATCGCTGGACCGACCGGCGGTCATTTTTGCGTCCTTTACCCCGCAGAAGGGGCAGGAAGGGCCATATTCCATTAAGCTTGAAGCCAAAGACGGTTGCGCCCAGTTTCATGGAAACAGCTCCGTCACCATCAAGGCCGAAAAGCAGGATGACGGGTCCTATGAAGTAAAGGGCATCGCTACGCTGAAGAAGACATCCGGAACCTTTGTGATGGTTTCAAGCACGGGCGAGACAAAAGAAGTTCAATACACAGCAAAAGAAAAAGCAGACGACGGCAAACCTGTTTTAAGCACGAACAAGAACGCGTCAGACGAAACGAATCAGAAGAAAGATGATCAGGACAGCAAGGATCAGAATCAGGACAAGGATCAGAATCAGGACAAGGANNGCAATACGGATCAGGACAAAGATCAGGATGCAAAGAAGGATGGTTCGTCTGATCAATCCGATCCTGCCCAAGATATGACGCTCAACATTTATGCGGGAACAGATGACCAGGCCGTTTCAGTCGGCAAAAATGCCGGATTTTCTGCTGTTTTAACGGATAAAGACGGAAAAAAAGCGACGCTTTCCGGATCTGAGACATATGAATGGTCCGTTAAGCTTGATGGAGAGACGATTGAACATAAGGACACCGCTCCGAAAGCCATCACCGTTAAGCCATCCAAGACCGGAAAACTGCAAGTTGAATGCACGCTTAAGGACGGGAACAGCGTCTATCAAGCGAAGCCTTTGACGATTTCTGTAGTGGATCAGTCCATTCCGCTTGAAAGTGCGAAGATCGTCGTTCCTTCAGAGGAAGCGGAGGTTGGAAAAGCCGTCGCAGTTGAAGCCGAGCTCAATCCTGCGGACTGCACCGGGCTTGAAGGAGCCGATGTTCAGTGGCAGGCCTATCAGGACGGTGCTTTGATTGCAGAATCGGACAAGCTTTCAGGATTTATGATTAAACCTGAAACGGATAAAAACATTACCGTCAAGCTTAAGATCACGCCGAAGGATGCCCAGAAGGCAGTTGAAGCGGAACCGGCAACCATTAAGGTGAAAGCCGATCCTTCATCTTCCACTGTTCTTCTAAAGAGCGTGACGCTTAAAGCCGGACAGGATTTAAAGGATGTTCAAGCGGGGGACAAACTGACATTCTCCGCCCTTCTCAATCCTGCGGACATGAGCCGAAGCGGATTAACGTTTAACTGGCTGGTGCAGGACAAGGCCACCGGAAAAACACTTGCGCAGGGCAGTGAAGAAACCTTTGCCTACACGCCGGAGAATGCGGTCGACGCAGTCGTGAGCCTGAACGTGACGCAGGGAGACCGCAACGTGGAAGCTCAGGAGATTAACGTATCCGTTAAAGAAAAGACGAAGGATGCGGTCGGAGAACAGAAAACGGCTGAGGTTCAAACGCAAAAGAAAGCCGCCAACGTTTTAGGGGCGCAAAACACGGCCAAGGCGACACAAGCCGAAGTGAAATCAGCGCAGCCAGCAGAGGCGGATAAAACGGAAGAAATCAAAGACAGCAAGAAAGAAGAAACAAAAACAGAAACGAAGGAAGCAGACCCGACCGCTAAAGCGGATGAAACGGTCTTAGCTGCAGCTGTCCAGGAACAAAAGGTCAGCATCATCGCGTCTCCGGACCCGTTTGCACAGACGACAACCAAGACAGCTTCAACGGCAAGCGTATCGCCTTCTGTCGCTTCGGCTTCTTCCACAACCGATGCTTCTCTGACTTCTTCCAGTGAAACGAATCGTGCAAAAGCCGAAGCCTACGCGGCAAAGCAGGGGCAGTCGCCGGATACCGGAACATCCAGGCAGGATGCATACCTCTACGCCGCACTCGGTATTGGAGCGCTTGCGGTTGTGATCATGATCATTGCCATGAAGAAGAAAAACAGACAAACAGACTTCTTTCTTTAAAGAAGATAAAATATTGTTAAGAGTACCAAAAAGAGGGGCCCGGAATTTTCCGGGTCTTTTCTTTTCGGACAGAAAAAAACCGCTCCGTTTACGGGAGCGGTGAAACCGGTCTAGATGACAAAGTTTCCGTTTTCAAAGATCTTCTCTTCCGTTCCGTCTTCCAGGACGCCGGTAATCTTAAGGTCATCCGTGCCGACCATGAAGTCCACATGCGTCGGGCTTTGGTTGAGCCCCGCTTTTTCAAGCTCTTCCGGACGCATGTTCTCGCCACCTTTTACGCAGGTCGGATAAGCGGCGCCAAGCGCGAAATGGCAGGAGGCGTTTTCGTCAAACAGAGTATTGTAGAATAAGAGATTCATATTTGAGATGGCCGAATCATACGGAACCAGCGCCACTTCCCCCAGATGATCAGAGCCTTCCGAGACGTGGATGAGGGAGTCCAGAGCGTCTTCTCCGATTTCCGCCTTGTAATCGACAACTTTGCCGTCTTTAAAGGTAAGGGAGAACCGGTCGATGATCTTTCCGTTATAGACCAAAGGATACGCACTGACCAGGGTGCCGTCGACACGGTCCTTGTCCGGCGCGGAGAAAAGCTCTTCAGTCGGGAGATTCGGGAAGAACTCAACACCGTCCTTGGCTTTTTCGCTTCCGCCGCTGAAAATATAGTTTTTGGGAAGGCCGACCGTGATGTCCGTGCCGCGGCTGTTCTTGTATCTCAGGGCCTTGTACTGCTTCTCGTTGAGTTTCTCCGCCCGCGCTTTAAAGGCCTTGTCCTTTTCTCTCCAGCAGGCAACCGGATCTTCCTGATCGGTATAGGTGGTCTTGAAGATCGCTTTCCACAAGTCATCAACCGGCGTGCTGCTCTGAGGAAACACTTTTTTGGCCCAGCTGTCTGTGGGGACGGAGATCACGCACCAGCGGACATCGTCTGCCATGATTGCGTCGCTGTATTCGCGGGTGGCTTCTTCTCTGGCCTTTACGCTTGCGAGGATCTTTTCCTGGTCAATGCCCGAGAGTAGGTCGGGGTCTGATGCGTGAATTGAGATCACGGCACCTTTCTTATCCAGAATCTCATCATATTTCAGTTTGAACCAGTCCGGGATTTCTGAAAGCGTTTCTTTGTCCGCCCCCTCATACCGGAGCTTGGAGAGCTTTTCGTCCTGATAATTGACATGGACATCTTTCGCGCCGGCGTCAAAAGCCGACTTTGCTATTAAGCGGGCGAAATCCGCGGTTTCGATCGGGCTGTTGATAAAAAGCTCCTGACCGGGCTGAAGATTTACACCGATCTTGACGGAGATCTCAGCAAGATTTTCTTTTGGTGATTTCATCGGTTAATCCTTTCTTTTTCAGTGACATAAACAGGCGTGAGGCGCATTTGAGAGCCGGGACCGTAGTCCTGTGCCGCTGCCCCCCCGGGAGGGCTTAAGAGCAGAGCCTGCATGGCACAGGCCCGGTCTTCCATTTCCCAGGCTGTTTTCTGGAGAGGCGCGAGGCGCTCGAAATCGAGCCCTGGATTTGAGACGACCGGAACTTCGCTCTCCTTGAGTTTTCTCAGGTGCTTCCGTCCTGCATCCGACATGGACAGGACCCGGAGGTAGGGCTCGTAAAACGGCGCGCGGAACGGACGCAGCTGCATGTCTGAAAGATCCATAACGAGGTTGAGAAGAGCGCGCCGGATCGAAGATTCCGTGAGGTTCTTGCTCATCAGGGATTTCACAAGGGCGTCGAGCGTGGGCTGTCTGAAAAATTCGCCTGAGCGGACGCTTTCCCGAAGTCGCTCCTTCAGTCCGCTCCCCATACCGGGATAGAGACCTAGTTCTTCCAAGGAAAGGGTCATCACGCGGGACGCGAGTACGGGAAGAAAGGCATCATCCTGAAAGCGCATGAACGCATCCTTGAGATCTTCAGGACGGGTGGTATCCAGGTACGCTTCGTATCCGGCCTTTTCTTCATATAAAGAGGAGCGGATTTGGCTTGCGGACGCATGAACTTTCTCATACCCCTTTTCGTGATAGCCGGATCCCGCGCGCCTGACGGGGTAAATTTCAATCTCTTTCTCACCGCCGAGCGCGCCTTCCCGGTAAAGAGCCTTCAGGTATTCAATGGCGAGGATGTTGTTGGGACTTTCAAGGATACTCAGATCCGTTTCCGGCGAGACCTTCTTTAGGGCGGATACGCGTGCGGCCGGGTATTTCAGCCCTTCCTTGAGTGCGGACTGGAGCGCTTCCTGGTAGGAGTCAGGCTCGAAGGCCAGAATCCTTGCCACGCGCTTCATCTCGTTTAGGCTATCCGTCTCCACACCGAACGAGAGCGCATCCACACCTGACTGGAGGAGCGTTTTCACCGCGCCGGAGGCAAATGCTTCAGCTGACTGGGAAGAGTAGACGCAGGGAAGCTCAAGAACTAGATCCGCGCCTCCGCGCACCGCCTGAACGGCCCGGAAGCGTTTGGGGAATGATGCAGGCATCCCTCTCTGGACAAGAGCCCCGCTCATGGCGATCACTGCGCAGTCTGCTCCGCTTCTCCGCTTGGCTTCCTGTATTTGATAGGCATGCCCGGAATGAAAGGGGTTGTATTCTGCGATAATTCCAACGCTTTTCATCGTATCTCCTTGTGAAACAAGTATATTTTAATACTATATTATATTAATCTTACCTGTATTTTTCCATGTTTGAAGAAATCCGCGTGCGGTCGTTTCAGATTTAAGCCCATAGCCGATCGGGTATATAACTGAACAGCTGCAGTTATGCCTGAATTTGAGCCGGCCGGATATTCATCAAAAGACTTGCGAATTTATTTGTCCCGCCTTCTCAAAAGAATTGGTATGATTGAGTTTAGAGAACGTAATTGGAGGACGAAATGAAAGTTTTAGTCATAAATGCCGGAAGCTCTTCCCTGAAGTATCAGCTTCTGGATATGGACACGGAAAAAGTTCTTGCAAAGGGGCTGGCTGAAAGAATCGGCATTGACGGATCAAACGTCAGCTATCAGCCGGCTGAAGGAGAAAAGATTGTCGTCGAAGAACCGCTCAAGGATCATAAGGACGCGCTTGACATCATCATTGAAAAACTCACCGACCCTAAAGTGGGCGTAATTGAAAATATCGAAGAAATCGATGCGGTCGGCCATCGGACCGTCCACGGCGGAGAAGAATTTGCTCACTCTGTCCTCATCGATGATGCCGTCATCAAGACTCTGGAAGAAGTCTCCGAACTTGCACCGCTCCATAATCCGGCCAACCTGACAGGGATCCGCGCCATGGAAGAAATCCTGCCGGATGTTCCGCAGGTTGCTGTTTTTGACACGGCCTTCCATCAGACCATGCCGGAATACGCGTACATGTACGCGCTTCCATACGAACTTTACGAAGATTACCACATCAGAAAATACGGTTTCCACGGAACTTCCCATCATTATGTCGCAATCGAAGCGGCCAAGCTTTTGGGGAAACCGTTAGAAGACCTTAAGCTGATCACCTGCCATCTTGGAAACGGCGGATCGGTCACGGCTGTTCAGAACGGAAAATCCGTGGACACATCCATGGGATTCACTCCGCTTGCCGGCATTGAAATGGGAACCCGATCCGGAGACATCGATCCTTCAATCGTCATCTATCTTCAGGGAAAAGGATACTCCGCTGAAGAAGTCTCAACCATCCTCAACAACAAGTCAGGCGCCTTCGGCGTTTCCGGAATCTCGTCAGACTTCAGAGACCTTGAAGACGCAGCGGAAAAGGGGAACCGCCGGGCGAAGCTTGCTCTTGACATCTTCGATTACAGAGTCAGATGCACCATCGGCGCCTATGTTGCCGCCATGGACGGCGTGGACGCGATTGTCTTCACCGGAGGAATCGGCGAAAACGCGCCGACCACCCGAGAAGGCGTGTGTAAGGGGCTGAGCTATTTAGGTCTCACCATCGACCCGCAAGCCAATCAGGTAAGAGGAAAGAACGCGGTGATCACCACGCCGGATTCCAAGGTCAAGGTTTTAGTTATCCCGACCAATGAAGAACTCATGATCGCAAGGGATACCGTTGAACTTTCAGAAAAAAAGTGATAAAATAACGAAGTTAGCTAGGCTAACCAAGTAGAAAGATCAGGCCGGAGAATATCCGGCCTTTATTCCGTCTGCGGCTTGACAGGTGACGGCATATTTTTTTATAATTATAATGCCCTATTTAGGAGTCAAAAATGAAAATCGACATTTCTGATCAGGATCAAAAGCGCTTTGAGTTTGACGAGAGGCTCCGGCCTGAAGAATTTCCGCAGGTTGATGAGATGAGCGGAAAACCCGGAGAGGGCGGACTTCGCGTCAAGGGTCTTTTACGGCGCCTGCCGAACAAGATGTTCGAGCTGACTTTCAAGCTTGAAGGTCCGATCATTTATCCGTGCGCGCGCTGCTTGGATCCAGTTGAAATTGAAGCAAGCTACGATTTTGACGACAGCGTCGAGAGTGAGAATCCGGAAGAATTCGACCTCACTCCTTATATCGAAGATTGTCTTTTCATCAATGAACCGACAAAGGTGCTTTGCAGCGAGGACTGTAAAGGTCTTTGCGCGAACTGCGGGGCAAATTTGAATCATGAGACATGCAGTTGTGATGATGAAGCGCCGATCGATCCGCGAATGGAAGCTTTAAAATCATTATTGTAAATTCGACCAGGGAGGTGTGAGAACATGGCAGTACCAAAGAGAAAAACTTCGAAATCAAGAAGAGATAAGAGAAGAACCCATTACAAATTAAGCGTACCGGGAATGAACGTGTGCCCGAAATGCGGAGAAGTCAAAGCGCCGCACCGTGTCTGCAGAGCCTGCGGCACATACAAGGACACCGAAGTCATCGCTCAGGACTAAGACTAAACAGAGTTTCGGCTCTGTTTTTTCATTATATCGATGTTTTTGAAATTAAAAGCCGTATATAATTAATGTAAGCAAATTTTTACGGCGGGGAAAGATATGAGAATATATATCGACGCGATGGGCGGAGATCACGCGCCAGGCGAAATCGTCAAGGGCGCGGTCGACGCAGCAAGAGAATACCGCGTTCCGATTACGCTTATCGGCCGAGAAGAGGATGTTCAGAAATGTCTTGACCGTTACGAAATCAAGGGTTTATCAATAGATATTTTAAACGCGGATTCCGTAATCGGTTTTGATGAAGAACCTGTAAAAGCGATTCGGAGAAAGAAAGACTCTTCGATCGTGGTGGGTTTAAACGCAGTCAAGCAGCATCCGGAAGATGTTTTCGTCTCGTGCGGAAGCACGGGCGCCCTTTTAGTCGGCGCTCAGCTGATCCTTGGCCGAATTAAGGGTATCAAACGCCCGGGACTCGGCGTTCCGCTTCCTCAGGGGACGGATAAATCCATCTTCACGATTGATGTCGGAGCCACGAGTGATTTGAAGCCGGAGTACCTCCTGCAGTATGCGCAGATCGCGACTGTATACTGCGAATCGGTCAACGGCTTACCAAATCCTTCGGTCGGACTTTTAAATATCGGAACAGAAGAAGAAAAAGGCAGCATTGCCGTAAGAGAAGCTTATCAGCTGCTTAAGAACAGCGGATTAAACTTTTATGGAAATGTGGAAGCGAGGGATATCCCGACAACGGAAGCCAATATTCTGGTAACCGACGGCTTTACGGGAAATGTGGTGCTCAAGCTTACAGAAGGGCTTGTCAGCTACATCATCAAGAACCTGAAAGACACGCTGATGGCCTCAACGCGGGGAAAAATCGGCGGGCTTCTCATCAAGGACTCTCTCAAAGACTTCAAGAAAGCATTCGATTCTGACGAGCTGGGCGGCAGTCCGCTTTTAGGCGTGCGCGGCGGTGTCATTAAAGGACACGGTTCAAGCAACGCGTTTGCGGTCAAGAACGCGATCAGACAGGCCATCCTGTTTTCAGATAATGACGTGGTGGCCAAAATCACCGAACAGTTTGAAAAGCAGAGGAATGCGAAATAAACGCGGAGAAAAACATGGATAATTTAAAGAAAGTTCAGGAAATCATTTCGGAAGAGTATGAAATTCCGGCTGAAAAAATCGTAAGAGAGGCAGATCTTTCCAAAGACCTGGGGCTTGACTCATACGACCAGCTTGAGCTGATTATGGCTTTTGAAAGCGAATTTGGACGCGAGTTCAAGGAAGACCAGCTGGAAAACATCAAGACCGTGGGAGATATCGTCGACAGTCTTGACGCATTAACTGACTAACGCCGCTTCAGTCGGCAAAAAGCCCGCATGCGCGGGCTTTTTTTGCGATTGGGAGAAGTTTATGGAACTTNNGATACAACTTTAAAAACCGCTCGCTTCTTACTCAGGCACTCACCCACAGCTCCTATGCACAAAAAGGAGAGAACAACGAAAGGCTTGAGTTTTTAGGCGATGCAGTCCTTGAACTGGTCATCAGCGAGTACTTATACAAAAGGCTTAATCTGTCGGAAGGCCGCATGACCAAGCTACGCGCCAATATTGTCTGTGCAGAGTCTCTTGCCATGGCAGCAACGGATATTGATCTCGGAAGCGCGCTAAGGCTTGGCAAAGGGGAACGCAACACAGGCGGAGCGAGCAGAAGATCAAACCTCGCCAACGCCTTTGAAGCCGTTATCGGCGCCATTTTCCTCGATTCAGACTACAAAACCGTCCAGGAAGTGGTTCTTCGCCTTTTAGGGGACAATANNCGGTTCAGGGGCGTCTGATGAAGGATTATAAGACGGAACTTCAGGAAATTGTCCAAAAGACACCCGGACGCACGCTTCGGTATGCAGATCTCGGGGCATCAGGGCCTGATCACGACCGCATCTTCAAGACAGAGCTCTTCATTGACGGTGAGAGTGTGTCTGTTGGAGAAGGCAAGACCAAGAAGGAAGCTGAGCAGGAGGCGGCAAAACAGGCCTATCTTCACGAAGACGTGCAGGCGCTCAAAGGCAAGCATTAGACAGGAGACTGATATTTGTATTTAAAAGAACTTCAGATGAACGGATTCAAGTCTTTTGCTTCTCCGGTCAAATTGGAGTTCTCTCCAGGCATCAGCGCGATTGTCGGACCAAACGGAAGCGGAAAGAGCAATATCACCGATGCGATCCGCTATGTCATTGGAGAGCAGAGTACGCGCGCGATGCGTTCTCAAAAGCTTGAAGACGTCATCTTCTCAGGAACGGGGAAAGTTAAAAAGAAGGACACCTGTGAGGTGCTCCTGACGCTTACCGATGATGAGGAAACCCTTCATATCTCGAGAAAGTTTTTCAGAACAGGGGAGTCGCGATTCAAAGTCAACGGGAAGGCTGCAAGGCTGAGGGACATTCAGGAAATTTTTACGGACACCGGGCTCGGGAAAAACGGTTATTCCATGGTTTCGCAAGGCGGAATCGAGGATATCGTCAACGCCACGCCCCAGCGCCTGAGGTCTCTTGTCGCGGAAGCGGCGGGAATTGCGGGATTTCAGGCAAAAAAAGAAGAGACGCAGAAAAAGCTCGACCAGATGCAGGAGAATATTGAAAGGGTGCGCGACATCCTTCTCGAAGTGGAGAAGCGGCTCAAACCGCTTGAGAAGCAAAGCGAGAAGGCAAGGCAGTATAAAACCCTGTTTCAATCCCTCAGAGCAGTCGAGCTTCTTTTATATCTTCTCGAAAAGGAAGAAAAAGACCAGTCCCTTCGAGTCTTGGAAGAAGAGAGAAAACAGGCCCGGTTTGAGCTTTTAGACGCGAAAAGAAGTGCGGACAGCCAGGATAAGGTTTATCTCAAAATCCGGGATGAGCGGACGAAAGAGAAAGAGGCGCTTGATGCGCTGTCCGAATGGATTCGAACAGCCCGGGAGCAGATCTTTGACGGAGAGAAAGAAGAGGCGGGACTCGAAGCGGAAGGAAAGAATCTTGACCGGGAGCTTGACCGGCTCAAAATGGACATGATGAAGGTCTCAAAAGAGACATCGGAGTACCGAAAAACGCTTCTTTCTGAATGGAAAAAGAAAGAAGCGGGGGAGAAAACCACAGAACGGCTCGAGCAGACGCTTGAAGATCTTCAAAAGAGCCGTGAGGAAGAACAAAACCGTCTGCACAGGCTTTTGGACCATAAAAAAAGAGAAGATCTGGCGTTCGAAGAGGCGCGGAAGAACCGTCAAAACCTCGAGCGGGAAGTGTTTGAAGTGAGAAGCGGGATTGAGCGGGCCAGAGAGAACGCAGCCAGGTTGGAGGAAGAAAGAGAATCTCTTCAACTGGCGCTTTCTCGGTTTTTTCAGGAGGAGAAAGAGACGAGGGAGAAGCAGGAACTTGAAGAGAAGCATCTTTCCTCTATTCTTGAACGAGAAGAAAAACTTTGCGAGAAGACTGAGCAGCTTGATAAAGCCATCCGGAAAGCGTATGAGAATTATCAGAAAATTGATTCGGATATCAAATACATCAACAACCGAATCGAATATGAAAACCGGCTATATGAGAATTTCTCCCCGTATTCCCAAGCGGTTAAGTTTGTCATGAAAAACGCGGATGACCATGTGCTTGGGCCGTTTGCGCACCTGATCGAGATTCCGGAAGAGTATGAAACCGCGGTTTCAACCGCGCTGGGGAGCAAGGCCCAGAACCTGGTGGTCCTTGATGAGAAGACCGCAGGAAGGCAAATCGATCTTTTAAAGAGGAACCGGGCCGGAAGAGCTGCCTTTCTTCCTCTGGATGCTTTAAGGACTAAGAAAGTCCGTCCGGACGAGCTTGAGAGAATCCGCCGCGATTCGGGGATTATCGGACTTGCCTCTGACCTGGTGGTCTGTGAAGAACGAGTCAAACCCGCAGCCCAGAGTCTGCTTGGGAATGTGTTAGTCGTTGAGAAATTTAAGAATGCGGGACAGACCCGGAAACGTTTTCCAACGTTTACCATAGTTACGCTTGAAGGAGAAATTTTTTATCCGGGAGGCGCGATCATAGGAGGAAGCCAGGGCGGAAAAGGAAAAAGTGTTTTTTTTAACAAAAATAAGATCGACACCTTAAAGAAAGATCTGTCGGAAAAGAAGAAGCAGGCCCGGCAGGAGGCGCGGTCGCATCAGGAAAGCAAAACCCGCGTCAAACAGCTGGAGAAGGAAAAGGGCGCGGTTGCGGCTGAAATCAAGATCTCCCAGCAAAAAGTATGGCAGTATCGTCAGAAGATGAATCTTCTCGCCTCACAAATCGAAGAAGCGCAAAAGACAGAGCGGGATCAGGAGCATGCGGCGAAGACCGCACTTTCCGAGGCGGAGTCTCAGGAGGACCGGTTGCATGCGCTGAACAAGGCGCTGGAAAAACCGGTTGCGGAAAGCACAGAGAAAAGTGACGATTCAGAAGAGAGGATCAGAGCCCTGATTCTTGAGAAAGCGGATGAAGAGACCAAGATTAGAATCCGCATCGCGCGGGAGGAAGAGAAGACCGCTTCCCTTGATAAGTCCATTGGAGACCTTGTCGAGAGTCTTTGCGCGCTTGATGAAGAAAGCGAAGCCCTGAAAAGAGCGATCGTGAGGAATCGACGTACTCGAAATTTCTGCCTGGAGAAGATTTTGAATATGAGAGAGAATCTTTTGACTCTCAAAACGCGTTACGATGAATCTGAAAAGCGTGAGCGTGAGGGGATGGAACGGATCCGCAGGCTTGAGGGAAAGCTTGAAGAAGCGGAAGACCAGCTTAAGATTTTCAACCGCATCACCATTGAGAAATCTGAAGTCAAACTTGAAAAAGAGCAGGCATTTGACCGGCTCAGTGAACAGATTGAACGCATGGACCAGCGAATGGTCGAAAAATACGACATGAATTATCCGATGGCACTGAGGGAAAGGGAGGGACTCCTCTCAGAAGTGAATCCGGAAGATGTCAACCTTCAAAAGAAGCGGGCGCTCGAAGCGGAGATTCGAAGCCTCGGTCCGGTCAACCTGGAAGCGGTTCAAGAATATCAGGAAACAAAAGAGCGCTATGACGAGATGAAGGCGCGCTACGATGATCTGATCCAGGCGGAAAGTGAAATCAACGAAGTCATCGAAGGATTGACCCGGTCGATTGTCTCGCAGTTCAGTGACAAATTTCATGTGATTGACGAGACGTTTTCCAAAATTTTCACCAGTCTTTTCGAAGGCGGCAGCGCGCACCTGAGGTACACCGAGCCTGAAAATCTGCTCGAAACAGGAATTGAGCTGACCGCTCAGCCGCCGGGAAAGAATTTGAGGCATATCTCGCTTTTATCCGGAGGAGAGAAAGCCATGACAGCCATCGCTCTTCTGCTTGCTTTCATTCAGATCAATCCCGCGCCTTTTGTCATTATCGATGAGATTGACGCTGCGCTGGATGATGCCAACATTACTCGATTTACCGGCTACCTGAAGAGAATCAAGGATGGAAGGCAGTTTATCATCATCACGCATCGAAAGACAACGCTTGAAGTGTGCGAGAGAATTTACGGCGTTTCCATGGGGAGGGACGGCGTTTCCAAGATTCTCTCTGTGGACCGGGATGATTATCTCGGTCAAAAAGCGTTAGAATTAAAGTAAATAGGCATAGAGGAAAGAATCATGGCAAATAACTCATTGTTCCAAAAATTAAAGAACGGAATCGCCAAGACCGCCGGCAGCTTTTCTGAAAAAATTGACGAGCTGATCTATTACAGTGATCTTGATGATGATTTTTTCGATGAACTCGAAGAGAATCTGATCCTTGCCGATCTGGGGGTCGATACGGCGGTTGATATTACAGAAAAGCTGAGAAAGCAAATTGTGGACTATGCGATCACGGATAAAGCGCGTGTTGTGGACGCACTGAGAGAAATTCTTTATGAAGCGGTGGATGTTCCGGATTCGCTGCTCCATATTCCTTCAATCGTGACGGTTGTGGGAGTCAACGGTGTGGGCAAAACCACGACGATCGCAAAGCTTGCCCAAAAGTATCATGAAGCGGGACTCTCGGTCATGGTGGCAGCAG
>DLOL01000064.1:17149-17438 GCA_002478485.1 Eubacteriaceae bacterium UBA7485
TCCGTTGTTTTTGACGCTATTCATGCGGCGAAGGCAAGAGGAACAGAGATTTTAATCGTGGATACAGCGGGAAGGCTCCATAACAAGGTCAATCTGATGAAGGAGCTCGGAAAAATCGGAAAAGTGATTGAACGCGAGGGCGCGGACTATGACCGTCACAACCTTTTGATTGTGGATGCGACAACCGGACAAAACGCGCTCAACCAGGCGAGAATCTTTAATGAAGCAATTCCGCTTAACGGAATTGTGATGACTAAGATGGACGGCACCAGCAAAGGCGGAGTGGCGA
>DLOL01000094.1:0-1955 GCA_002478485.1 Eubacteriaceae bacterium UBA7485
TTCATCATAGAACCCTTTTTTATAATCTTTTCGCACCGGCAAATCCACTTATAGTTGATTTAGAATGAGGATGCTAAGATTTAATTATGGAAGCGGTCAATTTATATAGCTTGCGGATTCTTTTCTAATCTGAAAAAATCACCGCAACACAGACAGCTAAATCTCAAAGAGATGTAAAGTTTCCTCTTTCACACGGATTGAAATGGGGATATTACTTAACAAGCCAACTAGAAACCAAGGAGGCATCCGAGAGTATGTACAAAAAAAATCAGACAGGATGGCTAAAGCACCTGGATTTTATTCTCATTGACCTGTTCTGTCTGCATCTGTCGTTTATTCTCGCTTTTATGATCCGCCACGGCATGGTGTGGCCTTATTCGCTCCCGGCTTATAGAAATCTCGGTCTGGTTATGACTTTCATAGATCTTGCCGTTATCTTTCTGTTCAACTCATACAGCAAGATTTTAAAGAGGAATAAATATCAGGAATTCTATGAAACGTGCAAGCATGTGCTCATCGTAACCATGGTCTTAATGTCTTATACCTTCATGTCTCAGACAGGAGAAGTGTATTCTCGAATCACAATCTCATTAACATCTGTCATTTATCTTTTTACAGACTGGGTTGCGAGAATTTTTTACCGCAGATATCTGAGGACGCGGCATAACCGAAACACGCGTTCAATGGTCGTTGTGGCGAAAGAAGAAGATATGGAGAACACCATTAAAAACCTGTGGTCCGACCCCTTTTCGGGATTTAGCATTACAGGGCTTGTGGTAAGCGATAAAGATATGGCCGGGGATGAAATTCTCGGGATTCCTGTCATTTCGAATTTCGATGATTCCTCGGACTACATTATGAGAAACTGGGTTGATGAAGTCTTCATCAACCTTCCCTATAGAAAGTACTATACGCAAAAGCTGATCAACCAGCTTGAGATGATGGGGGTCACGGTTCATACCCAGCTGACTGAAAACTCCGGCGACAGCCCCGCCACAACCTTTGTTGAAAACATCGGCAATTGCACCGTATTAACCAATGCTTTGAATTCGGCTAATCCAACATCATTAATGGTTAAACGCGCAGTGGATATTGTAGGCGGTTTAGTGGGTACAATGATCACAGGTATGCTCTATTTGGTGCTTGCCCCGATGATTAAAAGTCAGGATCCCGGCCCGGTCTTCTTTGAACAGACACGAGTGGGGAAAAACGGGAAGCCGTTTAAGATCTATAAATTCCGCTCCATGTACCAGGACGCGGAAGAAAAAAAGAAAGAATTACTTGAACAGAACGAGGTCAAAGACGGCATGATGTTCAAGTTGACCTATGACCCGAGAATTATCGGATGCAAGAAAAATCCGGACGGAACAATCAAAAAAGGACTGGGTAATTTCATCCGGGACTGGAGCCTCGACGAATTCCCCCAATTCCTCAATGTACTCAAAGGAGACATGTCTTTGGTCGGAACACGCCCGCCAACACCGGATGAATGGGAAAAATATAAACGCCATCACCGGGCTCGAATGTCTTCAAAGCCAGGGATCACCGGTATGTGGCAGATCAGCGGAAGAAGCGATATCAAAGATTTCGAGGAGGTCGTCGACCTTGACACTTACTACATCAAGAACTGGAGTCTCGGCCTTGACTTTACGATCCTGTTCAAGACAATCCGCGTTGTTGCCATGCGTGTCGGATCCAGATAAAACCGTAAATTTCTGACGAAATCTCTTGAAAATAGTTCTAAAAAAGACGGTTTTTTGTCTGTTTCTTGAAAGCGCTTACCATTAACGGTAAACTAGATTTATATAAACTTGTATTTTTCCTTACCTACTAGAAAGGTTATCTATATTAGGAGGACTGAATTTATGAAAACTGAATGCGTCGCCATGCTTTTGGCAGGCGGACAGGGTTCCCGTCTGGGTTCTCTGACATTGCGGATTGTCTTGAACAGGATC
>DLOL01000094.1:1968-9414 GCA_002478485.1 Eubacteriaceae bacterium UBA7485
TCATCGACTTCCCGCTCAGCAACTGCATGAATTCTGAAATCGACACAGTTGGTGTCCTCACTCAGTATCGCCCCTATATCCTCAACAACTATATCGGCGACGGTAGCGCATGGGCCCTGGATAAGACCGGTGCCGGTGTCCGTATTCTTCCGCCTTACATGGGCAGAAAGGGCGGACGTTGGTATGAAGGCACAGCCGATGCCATCACTCAGAATATCGACTTTATCGACAGCTATGATCCTGAATACGTCCTTGTTCTCTCCGGAGACCACATCTATAAGATGGACTATTCCAAGATGCTACAATATCACAAAGATAAAAAAGCGGCATTAACCATCGCTGTCATGGAAGTGCCATGGGATGAAGCTTCTCGTTTCGGTCTTGTTGAAATCAACGAAGACAAACGGGTGACCGGATTCCAGGAAAAGCCGGAAAACCCGACCACAAACTTAGCTTCCATGGGGATCTACATCTTCGACTGGAAGATTTTAAAAGCTGCGCTTCTTGAAGACCAGGACGACCCGATCTCTGAACATGACTTCGGAAACAACGTCATTCCTGCTCTCTTTAATGAAGGAATGCGCATCTTCGCTTATCCGTTCTCAGGTTACTGGAAAGATGTCGGAACGATTCAGAGCTACTTTGACGCGAACATGGACCTCCTCGATGACACCATCGATTTCGACCTTACAGACAAGAACAACCCGTTCTATTCGAACAACTTCTCCCGTCATCCGCAGTATATCGGACGCGACGCCGAAGTCGTTGATTCCCTGATCTGCGACGGCTGTGTCATCTTCGGAAAAGTCAACCACTCTATCCTGTCCCACGATATTCAGGTCGGTCCGAACACAGTTCTGAAAAACTGCATTGTTCATACCGGAGCGGTGATCGAAGACGGCGCTGTCCTTGAAAACTGTGTAGTCGGTTCAAACGCGCGCGTTGCCGGAGACACGAGATATGTGGCTGAAGAGCTGGATAATCCTTCTGAAATCCACGTACTGAATTCTTAATGAGGTCCGCATAAAAATGAAAAATACAATTGGCATGATTTTCTCTGAATCAGTTGAAAATTCTGATCTCAGAGACCTCCTCCAAAATAGAAGCATCGGAACGCTTCCGTTTGGAAGCAGATACCGCTTAATGGACTTTACGCTCTCCAACATGGTAAATTCCGGAATCAAGAAGATCGGCGTTATCGCTTCTTCTAAATACACTTCCGTTATCGACCATCTTGGAACCGGTAAAGACTGGCTCCTTTCAAGAAAGACAGGAGATCTCCAGATCCTCAAAGGTTCTGAATCCGCAAGAATCGGCGAATCCATCAAGATCAATGTAAAAGATCTGATCGATAACCGCCAGTTCCTGGAACGCACAACCGGTGACACTGTTCTGATTTCAGGATCAAACCTGATCACCACTTATGACTTCAACGAACCGTATGAAGTTTATAACAAAAACAATGCAGATATCGTCATGATCTATAGGAAAGACGAAGCTCGCTTCCATTCACTTCCGACAGATATTTATCTTGAACTTGACGGACTGACCGTTACCGATATTAAGCGTTATTCTCAGGGCGATGTTTCCGACAACAAATTTGTCGATATGATGTTAATCAAGAAGAGCGTTCTTCTTGAAATGCTTGATGCTGCCGAAGTAAGAGGTGAATGGGATCTGATCGATGTAATTGAACAGAATATCGGTCGTCTGAAGATCCTTGCTGCCCTTCATACCGGCTACATCAACCGTGTGACCAACATCGAAAGATACTATGTCGGAAATATGGATCTTCTCGACTATAAAGTTTTAAAAGAACTCTTCATGCAGGAAGACCGGCCGATTTACACCAAAGTCAAAGACAACCATCCAACTCACTACGGCGATAACGCAAAGGTTCGTGACAGCATCCTCGGTTCCGGCGCTGTCATCGACGGTGAAATGGAAAAGAGCGTCGCTTTCCGTGAAGTGAAAGTTGGCGAAGGTTCTAAGATCAGCAACTCCATCCTGATGCAGAAATGCATTATTGGTAAAAACGTCACACTCGATCACGTCATCTTCGACAAAGAATGTGTCATCCGCGACAATGCGACCCTGATCGGAACCTACAAAGAACCGATCATCCTTTCAAAAGGAACGACCATTTAACAAAACTGCGCGGCCGGAGATGATGTCCGACCGCGTTTTTTCTTTTCCTGGCGAAAACGCTGTCTAAGTAAAGTTTTATTTAATACAGTTTTTCACTTTCAAAGAAAAACAGTATATAATGAAAAAGAATAAAAACTAACGAGGAGTTGAAATTGGATAATCGTTTAAAAGTTTTGTTCGCCGCTTCAGAATGTGTCCCGTTTGCGAAGAGCGGTGGCTTAGGAGACGTTATCGGCTCCCTTCCAAAGGCTTTTCCAAAGGACGAAGTTGACGCGCGCGTTATTCTTCCTAAATATGAAAGCATTCCTTGGAAATATGTCAAGGATTTCGAATATGTAACGAATTTCTGGGTGAAGATCGGTTATGAATCCCGCTATGTCGGAATCTTCAGATACGTCATGGACGGCGTAACATTCTACTTCATCGACAATGAATATTACTTCAAGAGAAACGGTCTTTACGGTTTCTACGATGACGCAGAACGTTACGTGTATTTCTGCCGCGCGGTCATGGAAGCCATCCCTTATATTGACTTCTATCCGGATGTCATTCACTGCAATGACTGGCAGACCGCCCTCATTCCGTTCTTCCTCAAAGAACAGTATGCTTGGCATTACACCAACACGAAGTCTGTTTTCACAATCCATAACATCAAATATCAGGGTCATTACGGCTTTGATGATGTAAAGACCATCCTGAATCTTGATTACTTCCCGGCACAAATGGAATTCTATGACGATGTCAACTTTATGAAGGGCGCGATGTACACCGCAGACCTTGTGACAACCGTCTCCCCTTCCTATGCTGAAGAAATCAAAGATCCTTATTACGGCGAAGGACTTGACGGCGTTGCCCGCGATGTGAGCTGGAAGGAAATCGGAATCCTCAACGGAATCGATGAAGCCAGCTACAATCCGCAGACGGATGAAGCTTTGTTTATTCCTTACGCTGCTGGAGATATTCAGAAGAAGAGAGAAAACAAGAGAAAGCTTCAGGAATATCTCGGGCTTCCTCAGCGCTCGGAAGTCCCGATGATCGCGTTCATTTCCCGTCTGGTCGACCAGAAAGGTATCGACCTCATCATGGGAGTCATTCACGATATCCTGAAGATGGACATCCAGTTCGTTGTACTCGGCACGGGCGACTCACAGTATGAAAACAGCCTGAGAGACATTGCCAATCAGTATCCGGACAAGATGCGCACCATCATCGACTTCAATGAACCACTCTCAAGAAAAATCTACGCGGCGGCTGACATGTTCCTGGTTCCTTCCAAATTCGAACCATGCGGACTGACACAAATGATCTCAATGCGTTATGGTACAATACCTATCGTGAGAGAAACAGGCGGTCTGAAGGACTCTGTCCAGTATTATAACAAGACCACCGGAGACGGAAACGGCTTCTCTTTCCAGACTTACAATGCGCATGACATGCTCTTCACTTTACAGAAAGCTGTCGGCATGTATTACGATGAACCAGAACAGTGGAATCATCTCATGCACAATGCCTTCAATACGCACTATGACTGGAGACTGGCAGCTGATATTTACGAATATTGGTATAAGAAAATTACCGGCCGTCTCTAATCAAAATCGACACTTTGATGGAGACTTATGAAATTCGAACATAATTCATGGGATACCATGTATCGTGAGCCCTTTGGAGCCATTCCATCCGGCTCACGATTAATTATTCGGGCGCGGGGCGAAGGCGTTTATAACGTCAAACTGCGCACGTTTTTTCAAGATCGGGAAACATACTATGATATGCATCCTTCTCAGGATGATCCCACACTTTTTGAGACCGAAATTCAAATCCCCGATAAAGTCGGCCTCCTCTGGTACGACTTTAATTTTGATGCGGATGGACAGAATTTTGTTTATGGAACACTTGATGATCTTCTCGGTGGCACCGGGATGGTCCGTCATGACAAAGACCATGCTTACCAGGTAACGGTCTATAAAAAAGAAAGAGATATCCCGGACTGGTATAAGGAAGGCGTTATCTATCAGATTTTTCCTGACCGCTTTGCCAAGGCCGAATGGCCTGGTTTCACTCCGGAATATCAGCCCCATACCGTGATTCATGGAGACTGGTCGGATAGTCCTCATTATTTTAGAAACGAAGATGGATCCATTGATTACTATGACTTCTTCGGCGGTAATCTTCCAGGCGTCATTAAAAAGCTGGATTACCTGAAGGATCTTGGCATATCGATTATTTATCTGAATCCGATCTTTGATTCAGTCAGCAATCATAAATACGATACAAAAGACTATCATAAAATCGCACCTGAATTTGGGAACGAGGAAATCTTTCAAGTTCTGTGCATCGAAGCTCAAAAAAGAGGCATCCGCATTATTTTAGACGGTGTCTTTAACCATACCGGAGATGACTCGATCTACTTTAACAAGTATGGTCATTATTCTGAAATCGGTGCCTATCAGTCTCAGAATTCTCCATACAGGAACTGGTATCAGTTCATTAACTGGCCCAATGACTATGACAGCTGGTGGGGAATCAAGACCATGCCCGACTTGAACGAGCAATCCCCTGAGCTTCAGGATTTTATCTTTAGAAACAAAAACTCAGTTGTTAAGAAATGGCTGAGACTCGGCGCATCCGGATGGCGTCTCGATGTTGCGGATGAACTTCCTGATGAATTTATCGAAGGCATTAAAGCTGCTGCTCTTGAAGAAAAAGAGGACAGCATTGTACTTGGGGAAGTCTGGGAAGATGCGTCGAGAAAAGAAGCCTATGGCAAACGGAGAATGTATTTTGAAGGAAAAGAGCTCGACAGTGTCATGAACTATCCGTTCAGAGACGCTTTTATGAGTTTCTTCCTCGGAAGCAGCGACAGCACGGCAACCGCGCGTCAAATGATGGCTTTATATGAACATTACCCGATTGATAATTTCATGGGGTGTATGAATCTGATCGGCTCCCATGACAGAACCCGAATCTTAACCATTCTGGGGGAAGCAGACCGTAGCATGACTTCTCTTGAAAAAGAAAACTATAAACTGCGTCATGAAGATCGGGAGATGGCCATTAAACGCCTGAAAATGCTCTCTCTGCTCCAAATGACTTTTCCAGGGGTACCAAGTATCTATTATGCTGATGAAGCGGGAGCGGAAGGATTTGAGGATCCCTATAACCGTGGAACATATCCCTGGGGAAATGAAGACCAGAATCTGATTGACTGGTTTAAACAGGTGATAAAGCTCAGAAACACACACAAAGCGTTCCTGAAAGGAACCTGGAGACCCTATAAATCAGATCCGGATCTTTTTGTTTTCGAACGTTCCTATGAAGACGAACGTTACTTGATTTTGATTAACAGAAGTCTCAACCGAACAGTCGAATTCCACATCCCGGACAGTCAGGCCGACAGTTATGAAAATCTTCTGACAGGATTTAGCGTAAAAGCAAATCCGGTTGAAGTTCCGCCTCTGACAGGACTGGTTTTAAATCTTTCAAAAAACAATTAATGCTGGCGCTTTGGAGGCGCCAGCATTTTTTATTGGCAAAATTCGATTGTCTTCACATCTTCGTACATCAGAAGACCGTCCACCCGGTGGGACCAGACCAATGCAGCCTGAGTCAGAGAGACGGGCTCCGGAAGTAAAATCTCTTCTTTAAGAGCTGCTGTACTCCCTGTAAACTTTCTCGCAAGGGTAATATGCGGTTTATACGGGCGCGTATCAAGCGAAAAGCCTCGTTCCTCTAGTTTTTCCCTTAATATTTTCTCAAGCTTACTCAAACTCGGATTGGGCTTGATTCCGGCCCAGAGAATCGCTCCGCCTTTGCTTTTAAAGGTTCCGATCTGTGAGAAGACCAGTTCAACCGGCGTGCCGTATCGTTCCTGATAGGTTAAACAGGCCTCCTCGAGCGCATCTTCACATCCTGTCAGATTTTCTGTCTCTCCGATGAAATCGAGTGTCAGATGAAATTGATCGGGCCGTACATACCGTGCGTGCGGATCTTCAAGTTTTGCTTTTTCCACAATATCTTCAAGCGCGCTTATCGTGTTACCCGGAAAGCGCAAGGCAGTAAATAAACGCATTTTTCACCTCAGTCAAACAATTTAGCCTTCAGTTTTCCAAACGAAGATTCTTTCTTCTTCGGTTTATCGTAGACCGTTACAAACGGAACCGTGCCAATCGGCGGATTCTGAGCGGCGTCCAAAACATAAAAATCATATGCATCCGGGATTAACCGGACCGGAACTTTTGCTTCTCTTGCCGTATCGATCACGTTTTGGATTTTAGTGGCATTGGATCCTGGAATCGCGATAATCACTTCAAGATTATCGGGATTTTGAAGATAATCCTTTAATTTGCTTAGATTTCCAAGAACAGGAACGCCGTCTTTTTCGCCGGAAGGGAAAAAATCGTCAAACAAGCCTTCTATGCTATACCCCTGACCGTTTCCTTCGCAGATCTTCTTATTCTCGGAAATCAGTTTTCCCGCATGATCTCCTGCCCCGATAACGTAAGCTCTTTTCTTCGTTACCGGTGCGGAGGCCTTCTTAATCCACTCTTTCTCGATCATCCAGTCGAAGATCGATCGGGCCGCACATTCAAAGAGAGCGGCAAGAAGAATAAAGATGACCAGAAAGATCCTGGAAATCTTATCATCTTCAATAAAGAAAAAATAAGCCGCTGAAAGCATCAGATAAATCAGGTTTGAAAGGCAAACACGTTTTATGCCTATTCGAAAGTCTTCCAGCATCTTTCTGCGGTATACGCCCGAAAAAAGAAGTGTCAGGATTCCCAGAGGAACCAGCACGTAAAGCTGCTGGTCATAGGAATAGGATTCTGCAGCTTCCGGAGCACTTCCCGCGAACATGCCGCTTGTGAAGCGGAGATAGTAAGCCAGATAAAAGGCACCAATCATCAGGAGCGCGTCGAGAATGATTTGAATAATAATATGTTGATGATGCTTCATTTCAGTTGATTTTTAATCCTCGCCACCTGTTTTAACGTATTGACCCCCAGATTAACGAGCAGGCCGGTTAGCTTTGAATATT
Organism: Eubacteriaceae bacterium UBA7485; assembly: GCA_002478485.1. Taxonomy (GTDB): domain Bacteria; phylum Bacillota; class Clostridia; order Eubacteriales; family Eubacteriaceae; genus UBA7485. The sequence goes on from DLOL01000094.1 coordinate 9,152, forward strand.
TGTCCTTATAATGCTTGTTGTAGAAAATTGCCATGGAATCATACCAGGCATCCAAAACCTTCGGGTTCTTCTTGCCGTTCCAGCTCGCTTTTTTATAGTGTGTCACGTGCAGTTCCGGATTGTACACGACTTTATATCCGGCTTCCTTGATCCGGTAGCACCAGTCGATGTCTTCCCCGTACATAAAATAGTCTTCATCCAGACCGCCCGTCTTTTCGAACACCTCTCTCGGCACACACATGGCCTGCTCGTTAATCTGGGGG
>DLOL01000094.1:9444-9574 GCA_002478485.1 Eubacteriaceae bacterium UBA7485
TCCGTTTGTTGTTTGGAAAAAGCTTGTCGATTTTACTCAAATAAAAAAAGCTTGATTCGGGAGTCGGAAAGCCTCTCTTGCAGGCATGGTCCAGCGTTACGCCGTCTCCGAGTACGACCTTTGCGCCAAG
>DLOL01000094.1:9659-9822 GCA_002478485.1 Eubacteriaceae bacterium UBA7485
GCCTTTTGCTTCTTTCATACCGATGTTGTTGGCTTTGGAAAATCCGAGATTTTCCGCATTCTTTATAATTTTCACTCTCGGTTCATCCGCATATTCCGCTTCAAGCTTTTCGATGCTTCCATCATGAGAGGCGTTGTCGACCAGAATGACTTCATACTGGAGC
>DLOL01000094.1:9872-10240 GCA_002478485.1 Eubacteriaceae bacterium UBA7485
CGTGTTGTAATTCACGATTATGATCGATAAATCCATAATGAGCCTCTGCTTTTTTTCTAGTTTCAGTTTAGCATATCAACTTGAAAATAATTAATTGAGTTCGCCAAAGAGCTTTCTGGCCTCGTCCGCGGTCTTGACTTTAAAGAGTTCTGTCCGAATCTTCGAAGAATTCGGAAGGCCTTTCGTGTAAGAAGCCAGGTGCTTTCTCATTTCAATCATGGCATAGGGCTCCGGCGAATATTTTTCTGTCAGTTCAATGTGACGAAGCGCAGCCTTTATCTGTTCCTGAGGAGTGACAGGCTTTTCCGTCTCTCCTGTCTTTAGGGAATGCTTGATTCGGTCAAAAATCCAGGGGCTTCCAACCGCTC
>DLOL01000094.1:10325-16026 GCA_002478485.1 Eubacteriaceae bacterium UBA7485
CATCCGCAACCGCATCATAATCGGCTTGACCTGAATAATATTCAGAGCGCGTTCTTCCGTGAATGGTGACGGCAGACGCGCCTGCGCTTTCCGCAATTTCCGCCAATCGCGGGGCGAAATTATCACCCTTCACAAGCCCTTTTCTTGTTTTCAGGGTGACGGGAACCGTCGCGTTTTCAACGATTGCGCTCACGCACTGATAAAGCTTTTGAGGATTCCCGATCAGAGCCGACCCGTCTCCGTTTTTGAAAATTTTCGGCGCGGGGCATCCCGCGTTTAGATCAATGAACTGAAATTTCAAAGCGTCATCGGGATCATCGTTTCTTCCCGACAGATGCCGGGCCGCCCATCCAAGGATTTCCGGGTCCGATCCGAAAATCTGAATGCCGTAATGATTTTCTTCAGGAACTGTCCTCAAAAGCCGTTCGGTCTTCTTATCTTTATAATATAGCCCTTTCGCGCTGATCATCTCGCTGACCGTGATGTCCGCGCCGTATTCTCTCGCTAATAAACGAAATGGCAGGTCTGTATAACCTGCCATTGGTGCGAGAATGAGCTTCTTTTCAAAGTCTTCATTTCTCATGTTTCTTATCCTGACGTTTGTTTTTCTCATAAATCAAGCGAAGGCCCTTTAGAGGGAGCTTTGGATCGTAAAAATCGATCTTTTCACTTTCATTATAGAACATGCGTCCGTAGCCGCCTGTCGCAACCACCTTGACATCGTCTCTTCCAATTTCCTCTTTCATCTTGTCAATGATGTACTCAACCTGTCCTTGGTAGCCATAGGTCAGTCCCGCCTGCATACTGGAGATCGTGTCCTTAGCCATGATGGAAGGAGGCTTGATAATCTGGATGTTTGGAAGCTGAGCTGCGCATCTTGTCAGCGCGTCTCCGGATATTCCGATTCCCGGCGTTGTGACTTTTCCGCACATCGCACCGTTTTGGTCAATATAATCGTAAGTGGTTGCAGTACCGAAATCCACCACGATCAGCGGTCCGCCATAAAGTTTATAAGCCGCTACAGAGTCGATAATCCGGTCCGCCCCGACTTCAGCGGGATCGGCGAATTTAATCGGCATGCCTGTCTTGATGCCGGGCCCTACAACCATTGGTGTGACGCCAAAAGTTTTTACAATACCCGACGTGAGCGTGTGCATGATGTTCGGGACGACAGAAGCGATGATTACATCCTTGATGTCTTCTCTCGTCATTCCTTCGGCCTCCAAAAATCCCCGGAACATCACTTTGTATTCATCGGATGTTCTCGGGGTTTTTGTCATGAAGCGCCAGGAATGTACAAGACGATCCCCGTCGAAAATACCAACTTCAGAGTTGGTGTTTCCCACATCAATAACCAGAAGGTAGTTACTCTGAGACATTTTTCTTTTTATCGACTTTGTCCATAAACTGGTTTTTATTTACAATGACTCGGGTGTGAAGTCCTTCCGCAATTTTTTGAACTTCATCTCTCGCTTCCGTCTTGTAGACAAGGGTTCTGTCATTGACTTCTGCAAGAACGACGCGAATGGTCACTTTCATGCCCACCGGTGACGGTGCGGTATGCCGCACATCCAGCTGCACGCCTACCGTTGTTTCGTCTTCTGACAAATACAGTTCCGGAAGGAGGTAAGCGGATTGTTCCATCCAGGCCACCAGAACAGGAGTGGCAAGAACCGGAAGTCCTCCGGATTTTACTTCCTGAGCTGTATCATCTTTTTCAACCACATATAATTTGGTCAGTTCAAGACCGGCCTTTAATCCTTCAGTCGTCATGCTTCAATAACCTTTCCGGTGATTTTGGCGGCGCTTTTTTCGCTGTGATCCGGCTTGATGACATCTTCTGTATCATCCACCTCTTCAGCCTCAACCACCGTTACACCATTATAGATATCTTTAAATTCTTCACCACTGATGGTGTTGTTCTTTAAGAGAGTCTGGGCGACGGTTTCAAGCACATCTCGTTTTTCAACCAGGATACTGCATGCTTTTTCAAACGATTCTTCAACAATTCCTCTGGTTTCTTTATCAATGACAGCGGCCACTTCTTCTGAGTAGTCTCTGCTCTTTCCAAAGTCTCTTCCGAGGAAGACTTCACCGTTTGACTGACCGTAGGAGAGCGGTCCGAGGTGGTCGGACATGCCCCATTCGGTTACCATTCGCTTGGCAATGCTTGTAGCTCTTTCAATATCGTTGGACGCGCCTGTGCAGATGTCGTCAAGCGCCACTTTTTCAGCGGCTCGGCCTCCGAGAAGTCCTGCGATCTTGTTTAAAAGCTTTGTTCTGGACATGTGCTGGCTGTCGTCGGTCGGGAGAGAGATTGTGTAGCCTGCGGCCATTCCTCTCGGAATGATTGAGATTTCATGAACCTCGTCTCCGCCCTGGAGATATTCCATCACAATGGCGTGGCCCGCTTCGTGATAAGCGGTAATGACCTGGTCTTCGGGAACCACAACACGGCTCTTCTTTTCGGGTCCGGCAATGACGCGTTTGATGGCTTCATCCAGCTCATGCATGGTGATGACCTTTTTCTTGGAACGCGCCGTTAAGAGCGCTGCTTCGTTCATCAGGTTTTCAAGGTCAGCACCCGTAAATCCGGGCGTTCCTTTTGCGATCGTCGCAAGGTCCACGGAAGAATCAACCGGTTTGTCTTTCTTATAGATCTGGAGAATCTCTTCTCTTCCTTTGACATCCGGCGGATTGACCGTAATCTGTCTGTCAAAGCGGCCGGGTCTCAAAAGTGCGGAGTCAAGGATATCCGGACGGTTGGTTGCCGCAATGACGATAACCCCTTCGTTAGCTCCGAAACCATCCATTTCAACCAGAAGCTGGTTTAAGGTCTGTTCTCTTTCATCGTGTCCGCCTCCAAGGCCCGCGCCTCTCTGACGGCCGACCGCGTCAATTTCATCAATAAAGATGATGCACGGCGAGTTTTTCTTCGCTTCAGCAAAAAGGTCTCTCACACGGCTGGCACCGACACCGACAAACATTTCGACGAAGTCAGAACCCGAGATGAAGAAGAACGGAACACCCGCTTCTCCTGCGACCGCGCGTGCGAGAAGCGTTTTACCGGTACCTGGAGGGCCGACAAGCAGGACTCCTTTCGGAATTCTTGCGCCGAGTCTGTTGTAGCGTTCAGGCGCTTTCAGGAAATCAACGATTTCCTCGAGCTCCTGTTTCTCTTCGTCTGCTCCGGCCACCTTGTCAAACGTGACTTTTTTATCCGAGGTATTGACCATCCGGGCTTTGCTTTTGCCATAGTTCATGACTTTTCCGCCGCCCCCGGCCTGCTGGGTAAACATGACAAAGAAGACGATCATCACGATGAGCAGCACTGCTGTCGGAAGCAGGTTGATCCACCAGGAATCGTTCGGCTTTGCAACCGTAACGTTCATATCGGGATTCTGATGGATATAGTCGGCAACCTGTGTGTCGATCACATATTCAGGGACGATCGCCTTGAACTCGGTTCCATCATTTAGCTTTCCGGTTACGGTTGACTGGTTGACTTCAACTTCTTTTACATTTTTTTTGTCAAAATTTTCAATCAGCTGCGAATAACTTAAGGTTTTCGTATCTGACTGCATGGGATTTAAAAAAGTAATCGCTACAATCACGATGAGAAGGAGCAGAATGTAAAACCCCATCATTCCAAAATACTTTTTCAATCTTCATCCTTTCTAGATTACCGTTTGAGCTAGCTCAGGACTGCTTCATCCAGAATCCCAACATATGGAAGGTTTCTATAATACTGAGCAAAATCGAGGCCGTAGCCCACGACAAATTCGTCTGGAATTTCGAATCCTGTGTAATCCGCTTGAATATCCACTTCGCGTCTGGAGGGTTTGTCTAGAAAAACAGCTGTCTCCACGGAAGCCGCCCCCAGCTGGTTAAAATACTCGGTCAATCTTTTCAGCGTGTTGCCGGAGTCGATGATGTCTTCTACAATTAAGACCGCTCGGTCCTTCATGTCAATTCTCCCGCCGCTGATCTGGATATTACCGGAGCTTTCCGTCTTATTCCCGTAAGAAGAAACCTTGATAAAGTTCAGTTCCAGCGGAAAATTGAGTCGCTTCATCAAATCTGAGCAAAACATGAAACTTCCGTTCAGAACGGACACCACCAGCGGATCCTTGTCAGCGTACTTATCCTTAATCTCGTCCGCCATTTCCTGGACGCGATTTTGAATCTCTTCTTCTGAAATCAGAACTTCTTTAACGTTTTTCACTTAATTGTCCCCTCTGCTGCAATATGTATTTCTGCGTGCATGTTTCTAGGAATATCAAACTTTCTCGAAAACAGTCCGGGAATCCACAGGATTTCCGAATCCAATGCGAGGAGAGGCAGCTTGTCTCTCTGCTCCGACGGGATTTTCTGATCGATAAAAAAGCGTTTGAGCTTTTTTCTCTTCCCGTCTTTGAGGACAACGTAGTCTCCCGGTAGGCGTTTTCGGATACTGATATTCTTTTTCATAGTATCATACAAATAAGTGTATCTGCAGGGATTTTTCAGAGTTGCTGAAAAGGCGTCGGCGTCTTTCTTATTTTCAAACACCGCCATGAAAACGTGATTTTTCTTGAGTAAATCGTTCGCTCTTTTATCAAAAATGCTTATAGGATTAAACAAACCATCCTGTACTTTCTGTTTATCCTCCTTGCGTCTGATTAATCTTGTCTTCTGCATCTTTACCGCCTCAAAGCCGTTCGGGAGATCAATTTTGCCCGATGAGGTTCCGGCGAAGAGCGCTAGAAGATCATAGGCGTGTTTTCTGGAAAAGTCCTTTTTCATCCCTGCCGCTTTTGCACTCTCCCGGATAATCCGGATTCGAAAGGCGTCCTCTGCATAGACCGGATTATCCGAATCAAACAACTCAGGATCAAGACAGACATCTCCTTCTCTTTTCTGAATAAGTTTTTCAATATATGGAGCGAGAAGACTGTCTAAGAGCCTTTTTTCCTCTCGGACATTTTGCGCGCACCGGTTAATTGCGCCTGACGGATCGGAAACCACTTCTTCAAGAGCCGGCATCACCTGATGACGGATTTTGTTTCTGGAAAAAACCGTCTCTTCATTCGAAGCGTCCACCGCGTATTTCAGTCCTCTGTGAGAAACGTAGTCCAAGATCTCTTTTTTTGAAAACGGCAGGAGCGGACGGATCAGATCCACACCATCCCGGGTCGTTATCGTTTTCATTCCCATAAGTCCCTCAAGTCCGGCTCCGCGAATCATGTGAAAGAGGACGGTTTCAGCCTGATCATCAGCATGATGGCCAAGCGCAATCTTTCCGGCCCGCTCCTCCTTTGCTGTTCGCACTAAAAACGCGTACCGCATCTCGCGCGCCGTCTCTTCAAGCCCTCTTCCTGCCGCTTTCTCATTCACGCGTCCTTTCTCCGTAAAAAACGGAATCCCGCGCGCGAGACAAAACTCTCTCACCTCGTTCTCCTCGCGGTCAGCTTCCTTCCGAAGGCCGTGGTTATAATGCGCGCAAAGAAGTGTGAAGGGAACGATCCTCCGAAACTGATCCAAAAGATCAAGAAGCGCAAGCGAATCCGGTCCTCCCGAGACTGCCGCAAGGACCGTTTCTCCCGGTTGAATCAGGTTGTTTTGCCAAAGATGTTTGTTAAATGATTCTGAAAAAGACATGGGATACCTAACATCCAAAAAATAAAAAAATGGTGGTCGCTATAGGGCTCGAACCTATGAC
>DLOL01000094.1:16127-25790 GCA_002478485.1 Eubacteriaceae bacterium UBA7485
TTAACCGCTTGACCACAGGGCCATGAAAAATGGTAGCGGCGAACAGAATCGAACTGCTGACACTGCGGGTATGAACCGCATGCTCTAGCCATCTGAGCTACGCCGCCAAAATAAAAATGGTTGCGGAGGCAGGATTTGAACCTACGGCCTCCGGGTTATGAGCCCGACGAGCTACCAAGCTGCTCCACTCCGCGATGATTAAGAATTAAGATGGTGCCGAAGATCGGGGTCGAACCGATACGATCTGTTAGGATCGCAGGATTTTAAGTCCTGTGCGTCTGCCAATTCCGCCACTCCGGCATTTGCTTTTCTCAAGCACAATATTTATTATACCGAAGATTCTTAAAGCCGTCAAGAACATTTAAAATCTTTTTTAAGTTCACAAACGGTCCCTTACAGCACTTTTCTTATTATGCCATCTTCTATTTTATCTGTCAAAGGATTTTCATGAAATTTAAAAAGCAGATGCGCGCACATCTGCTTCACTGGATCAGGCGTCTTCCTGCCCGCTGTCTGTACTGGTCTCGGCTTCTCCAGGCTTATCCTCCAAAATGGCCTCGGGCTCCTTATCCGGGACTTTCTCGACCGACTCAACCTGCTCCTGAGGTGTATCCGGTTTTTCAACCGGATCCGTGTTCTTTCCGGTCGGAATGACGATCTTCTCATCCGGATAATAAAGACCGAGATATTTTCGAGCCAGCATCTCCGTGTAGGTTTTCGTTCCGATCTGCTTCAAACTCTCGTCGAGCTGGCTTGAAGTCTCCTTTTCCTGCTCGATCTTATAGTTCAAGTCACTGACCTGCCTTTGCAAATCAAAAATGCGTACAAAGTTGGTCACGATAACCATGAACGGAATGATGAGCAGGAGTGCGACCACCAGAACAGAATTAAACCTTGAGCGCACATTGCGCCTTCTTCCGCTCACTGCGGGTTCTCCCCGATAATCCGGTACATCTGATCCGCCTCGTTTTTGAGCACATGTTCCGGAAGAGAGAGCACTTCAACCTGTTCTTCTCTTCCGCCAAAGCGCAGTGTAATGACATCCCCGATTTTCACCTGGTAACCGGGTTTGACTTCCTTTCCGTTTACGACAATCCTGCCGGCTTCACATGCTGATTTTCCCACTGTCCTTCTTTTGATGAGGCGAGAGAGCTTTAAAAATTTATCCACCCGCATGGTTAGATCCTTTCCTGAAAAAAACCGGCGCAATCGCAAGATCAGCGCCGGTCCGTCATTGACTATATCAGAGAACAACAAGGGTTTAGTCCTGATTCAAAGCGTCCTTTAACACTTTGCTGGCTTTAAAAGCCGGGCTCTTTGAGGCTTTGATGGTAATTGTCTCTTTTGTGGAAGGATTGATTCCCTGGCGTTCAGCTCTTTCGCGTGTTTCAAAAGTTCCGAATCCTGTCAGAGCAACCTTGTCCCCTTCCTGAAGGGCTTCCGTTACGGTCGTGCAGAAAGCTTTAAGCGCTGCATCTGCCTGTTTTTTGTTGAGGTCCGCTTTCTTTGCGATCGCATCAACCATTTCAGCTTTGTTCATGTCATAAGAGCGTCGATCTTCCGAAGTCATACGGAAAACTCCGCTATTCTCCTTTCCATACAGAAAATCTTCTCGGGCGCGCATGGCGCCTGTTTCGAGAGCCGGCGCATTAGCATCCGGTCCTCATAAAAATATGGTCATATAACATTATAAACAAGCTGAGCGCAAATGTTAGGACTTTTTCTCACCGGGACCCTTCTTTTTTTGCCCGCTTCCAGTATTCATCCTGCTCTTCAAGAGACAGTGATTTGAAATCCACACCGTCTTTTCTGGAAAGTTCTTCCATTTTTTCATAGCGCCGGATAAATTTCTCATTCGCCTTCTTCAGCACGTCTTCTGAATAAGCTCCGCTCAGGCGGACGGCATTGGCAGCGGCGAAAAGCAGGTCTCCAAGCTCTTCTTCGATTTGATCCGGCCTTGAGGGATCGTCCAGCGCTTCTTCCACTTCGTGGACTTCTTCAATCACTTTCTCAAGCGCAGGTTTCGGATCGTCCCAGTCAAATCCTTCAGACCTGGCTTTTTTCTGTATCTTTTCCGCCTGCATCAGCCCTGTATAGGATCCCGGAACTTTTCGCATTTCTTCTGAAACCGATGCGCTTGATTTCTTTTCCTGCTTCTTGATCTCTTCCCAGGAGACGAGAACTTCATCCGCGTTTTCCGCCCGGGCATCCCCAAAGACGTGCGGATGTCTTCTGATCATCTTCTCAGAAACCCCTTCAATCACATCTTCCAGATTGAAATAACCTTCTTTTTCAGCAAGCAGCGCGTGAAACACGATTTGAAGAAGAAGATCCCCAAGCTCTTCTTGAAGATTCTCATAGTCTTCTTTTTCAATTGCGTCCACCGCCTCATAGGCTTCTTCAATCATGCAGGGACGCAGGCTCTCATGCGTCTGCTCTCTGTCCCATGGACATCCGTCAGGCGCGAGAAGTCTTCTCATGATCCGGTCAAACGCGCTCAGCGCCCGGTAGTTCTCCTTCTTGGCCGGAATGAAAAGGCTGGTCAGATGATCAACCGGTTGTCTGTCGAGCTCATAAAGCGCAATTTCTTTGATCTCTTCATCTCTCAATCCCGCATGATAAACCAGCGTGACGGATTCCTCGTCGGAATAGAACTTCGAAAGAGCAATCTTCAAGTCCCCCGCAATCAGCGGACTGTACACCTGCGTAATAAGGATAGCGCAGCCGGGATCAATCATTTCCCCGGAAATACCATCCCGGATCACTTTGAACGCGTCCGTGATGTGAAGACCTTCATTCGGATCATATTCAAGTGCGGTGAGTACCGTGTCCACAAAGCTCACGGCCGGGTAAATCCGGAGGCCGATCTCCCCCTTTTTGGCTCGCGCGCAAAGAATCTCCACGGTCTTTTCTGCAAACATGGGATTTCCCGGAACCGCGTAGATCAGATCCTCATCCGTTTTCCGCACTCTCTCAATTAAAAGATCTGCGATTTTCTCATAGAGACGGTCAAAATTTTCTTCTTCCTGATACAGCGAATCAAAACTTTCATACTCAACACCCTGTTCCTTGAGCGCCTGCACACAGGGATGGATTTCGGTCCTCAGAACGGTCGGCCCCTTTTTCAAAAGCTCAAGCGTCTCGAGCGTAAGGGAACCCATGTCTCCCGGTCCAAGGCCCACCACCTTAATCTTTGCCACTTCGATCACTCCTTCTCTTCGGTCTGTCCGGCTGACGGCTTTGTCTTCTCTGAGAAGAAGATCCCGTACCGCTTCTTCTAGCGTTTGTTCCTGCAGTCCTGCTGATCTTTTCCGCCGCGTGGGTCTTGTTGATGTCGTATCTTCTCTTCCTCGGCGTTCCTGCTTTCGCCTTTTCTTCTTCTCTTTCATAGATCTCTGTTTCCGGCGGCGCTTCGAGGGTAATCTTTGCTTTTCCCATCAGCATGCGCACATGATTGTAGAAGGGAAGGACTCTTCCACTTCCGGGAATGGACCGGAAGATTTCAGGCGTCAGGGCTCCTGTGAGAATGACCATAACCGCATAGACAAGCACGGCGACCACGATGGCAAGCACCATCGCGATCACTCCCGGCATGATCATCCCAAGCGCGTCATAGCTGAACTTGGTCAGCGCGCCCATGACGGCGGCGGAGAGGATCAGCTTGAGAATCTGAATCACGTCAATCGAGACTCGGGTGAAGCGGTGCAGATAATAGTAATTGGATAAAGTCAGGAAAACGAAGGTCAGAAGATTGGACCAAACGATTCCGTAGATATTGATCGATGGAATCCCCATGAAGATCCAGCTTGAGACCATGCGGATCACCGCGCCCACACCCAGCGAGTAAAGCGGGAAGCGGAACCGGTCGATCCCCTGAAGGGCTGACTGGAAGGTGTTCGAGACCATCATAAAAATCGTGACGTACGCATACCAGGTCAGGATGTCTCCACCGTACTGGCTTCCTGAAAACAGCAGATTGAAGATCGGCTTGGAGAGAACAGAGAGCCCGACACAGCAGGGAAGCCCGACAATAATGATCAGATCCACGGCAAGGTTGATCATTTCGCGCAGCCCTCGCTTGTCCCCGAGCGCAAACGCGCTTGAGATCGACGGCATGATCGCGACGGCGAGATTGCCTGAGATGACCAGAGGGATGTTGATGAGAATTTCCGCATTCCCCAGATCCCCCATCATGATCGTGGCGGTCACCTTTTCAATGCCGGCAGCGGCAAGTCTTTGAATATAGATGGAAGAGTCAAAGACAGAGAACAGCGAGACGATCGCACTGGTGAGCGTGACCGGAACCGCAATATAAACCAGTCTTTTCAGGAAAAATTTCTTGGACTTGAGCTTCTTTCTCGGTCTTTCTCTTCTCTGCGCGACCAGTTTCTTATGGAAAACCCGATAGTCGTAAAAGAGAATCAAAAGCGCCACCAGTCCGCCGGCTGTCGCGCCAAAGACGGATCCGGCCACGCCGAGTCCGATGTTGTTCATGGCCTTCGCGCCGAGCCAGGCGAGGAAGACGCCGAGTGCGACACGGACGATCTGCTCAAGAATCTGAGAGACCGCGGTCGGATTCATATTTTGAAAGCCCTGGAAGTACCCTCGATAAAGAGAGCACATGGAGATAATCAGAGGAGCGGGTGCAATCGCAATGATCGACCAGTAAGAATCCTGAGGCCACCCGGTCATGTTGATGATAGCCTGAGCGCCGAACATCAATATGGCGGATGAGATAAACCCAACCGCAAACAGTGCGTAAAAGGAAACCTGGTGGACGCGCTCAACGGCTTCAAAGTCGTCTATGGCCACATTTTCAGAAATCATTTTTGAAATCGCCACAGGAAGGCCGACGGTGGAAACCATCAGAAGCAGATTATAGATGTTTGTAACGTTGTAGAAAATTCCGTTCCCGTAGCTGCCGATCAGGTAATAAAGGGGAACTTTGAAAAATAAACCAAGAAGCCGGGATAAAATCCCGGCCGCTGCTAGTATGGTCGCGCCCTTTAAGTATGCGCCCGCTTTCTTTTCCATGTTGTCTCTCTAGTTTTACTAAAGTCCAACGCGCTGTTTATATTCCTGCGTGTTGAGCTCTTTTTCGATTTGCTGAGCGTAAGCGTCAAGCGGCGAATCTGCGAAATCATAGATATCAATCTTCATTTCCTTCCCAAGCTTGGTTTCAATCTTGTTATAGGACTCCTGAGCTTTTTGCGTTGTCAGCTCCGATTTGATTTCGTCTTTCACGCTGTCAAGATCTTTTACGCCCTTCTTGTCCAGATCATACACATAGATAACATGATACCCATAGTCTGTGAGGATTGGTCCAATCACGCTGTTTTTCTCCGCAGAGAAGACGGCGTCGGAAAATTCTGAAACCATCGTGTTCCGGTCAAATGATCCAAGGTCGGTGGCTTCTTTGACGTTTGAATCTTTTTTATATTCATTCATCAGCTTCTCAAACCCGGCTTTGTCCAGATTTTTGGCTCTCTCATAGATATCCTCTGCCAGATTCTTGTCATCCGTCAGGATGTGCATGGCAGAAGCTGTGGACTCGTCAAATTCATCTTTGTGCTCATCATAGTACTTTTTGATTTCCGAGTCACTGACTTCCACTTTTTTCTTTTCCGCTTCAAGAATCGCGTTCTTTGCGGCTTCGGCTTTGGCCGCTTCTTTCTGGTATCCCTTGTAGATGTCATTGGTCATGTAGTACTGCTTGAGCGCGCTGGTGAGCTGGTCTCCCGTCAGTCCCATGTAGCTTAGCATCTGATTTAAGATATCCTGCTGCTTCTTGATGTTCTCATCCGTGATTTTGATGTTGTTATCTTCACAGTACTGAATGTTTGCAAGGTTCAGTTCAATCGTTGAGAAAATCTTCTCCTTGTCGTCCGAAGAAGAGCTGTTTCCCGAGAGAGCGCTTGTCATGGAATTATTGAGAAGGTAATAATAGTACTCTCCCCGTGTCACGTCCGTATCCCCGATCTTTCCGACCACTTCATCAAGTACGATCTTCGGATCTTTGTCCACCTTCTTGGTGTACTCGTCCTCAAGCTTGGTGACATATTCTGCTTTGACACGGAAGTTCTTGACAAAGGATTCGAACTGCTCCTCTGTCACGTAGTTTTTCTCGAGAATCCGGTCAAACGCTTCACCGAGCGACTTTTTCAGGCTGTCATAGGTCTGCTGTCCTTCTTTTTCAAGCGCGGCTTTGTCGACTTTCATCCCGTCTTTCTCCGCCTTGATGGACAGTGCATCCTGCATGACAATGGAATCGTACACACTCTCCTTGAGCGTTTTCAGATTTTTCCCTGTCGGCATATCTTGGCCGCTTTGATGATACTGCATCTCAAGGTAGGCCATGTAGTTGTTGAATTCTTCTTTCCGGATGTCCTGACCGTCAATCGTTGCAATGACCTGCGCATTGTCCTTATCAGGATTGACGGTGATTAAGGTACATCCTGAGAACAAGAACAATGCCAGGCCTGCAAGCGCTGCGCTCAGCACTCTTTTTGCCTTGTTCATTTTTCACTCCTCATCTAGTTTTCCTGTCAGGCTGCCTTCGGTGTCGTTTCTAGCAATACAAGAAAATCGTACAGCTTTTTCAAAAGGTTGTAGCCTCTCATATCGGCTTTGAAGCTGAAGACCGGTTTTTCCGGCGTTCCGCCTCCCAGCTGAAGGTCCCATTTTTCTGGAAGGGCCCGGGCTATGTCCATAGGGCTTGCCTTGATCAGATCAGGGGTGGAGAATTCTAGGATCATCCGGCCGTCCGGCTTTTGGAGAATTTCCGTGATTCCCAGGCGATTGGCGGCATTTTTGATCATCGCTGTCACCATAAGATTATACACCGACTGCGGAATTTCTCCAAAGCGGTCGATCAGCTCGTCTTCAAACGCATCGTAGTCTTTCTGGTCTGTGATGTAAGTCAGTCTCGAATAAAGATCAAACTTGGTTTCCTCATCTCCCACATAATAGTCGGGAATGTATGCGCTGATCGGAATCTGAATGCGCACCGGCTGAATTTCTCTGGGCCTCTCGCCCGTCATCCTTTCCTTGACGGCCTGATCGAGGATTCTGGTGTAAAGCTCGTATCCGATCTTGGCCAGATGCCCGGACTGCTGCGCGCCGAGAAGATTGCCCGCTCCTCTGATTTCGAGATCGCGCATCGCAATCTTGAATCCGGAGCCGAAAGCCGTGAAATCGCGGATGGCCTTCAGGCGTTTTTCCGCATCGGACGAGATGATCTTGTTTTGAGGCGTGGTGATGTAGGCGTACGCCTGTTTTTCCGACCGGCCCACGCGCCCTCTGAGCTGGTAGAGCTGGGCCAGCCCGAACCGGTCGGCGTTATGGACGATGAGGGTGTTTGCGTTTCTTACGTCGAGGCCTGATTCGACAATCGTCGTCGCGAGGAGAACATCGTATTCTTTGGCGAGGAAGGCGTCCATGATATGCTCAAGCTCTTTCGCGCTCATCTGCCCGTGGGCAAGCGCGATCCGCACGCCCGGAAGCAGGCGGCTCAGATCATCCCTGAGCTTTTCAATGTCATAGATCTGATTGTGGATAAAGTAAACCTGCCCGCCTCTGTCAATCTCCCGCTCAATGGCTTCCACCGCGATATAAGGAGAATACGGCATGACAAAGGTTTCAACCGGCAGTCTCTCCGCCGGAGGTTCTTCAAGAACGGACATGTCGCGCACGCCGGAGAGGCTCATATGCAGGGTTCTCGGAATTGGAGTGGCCGAGAGCGTAAGCACATCGATGTTCTCCTTGAGTTTTTTAATCTTCTCTTTTGACTTGACCCCGAAGCGCTGCTCTTCATCAATGATCAGAAGGCCGATGTCCTTGAACTTGACATCCTTCGACAAAAGCCTGTGGGTGCCGATGACGATATCCACTTTCCCGTTTTCTATGTCCTTGAGGATCTGTTTCTGCTCCTGGGGCGTCTTGAAACGGGAGAGCTCCGCAATCGTGACTGGAAAGTCCTTGAACCGTTCAAGTGCCGAATGATAATGCTGCTGGGCGAGGACCGTTGTCGGCACGAGCATCAAGGAGAACATCGATGTGCTNNCGGCACGAGCATGGCGGTCTGCTTTCCATCCATGGCGGCCTTGAAAGCCGCGCGGAAAGCCACTTCCGTCTTTCCATATCCGACATCTCCGCATAACAGGCGGTCCATCGGAAGGGGAGATTCCATATCCTTTTTGATCTCCTCCGCGCTTCGCAGCTGGTCTTCCGTCTCCGTGTAGGGGAAAGCATCTTCAAAATCTTTCTGCCACGGGGTATCAGGACCGAAAGCGTAGCCCTTGAGTTCTCTTCGCTTGGCGTACAGAGCGATGAGCTCATCCGCCATTTCTTCAACGGCTTTATAGGCTTTGTTCTTCGCTTTCTTCCATTCCGTTCCGCCTAGCTTTGAAATCTTCGGCGAGGCTTCTCCGGTTCCGATGTAAACCTGAATGGCGTCCATCTGCTCAACCGGAATATACAAAGACGCGTCATCCTTGTACTCGATGCGCATCAAGTCCTTGGTCACCCCGTCGATCTCAAGCTGCTCGATGCCTTTGTAGACACCGATTCCGTGCACGTCATGGACCACAAAGTCGCCGACATGAAGGTCGGTGAAGCGGTCGATCTTTTTCGCGTTCGGGTTTTTCTTTCTTCTCCGCTTCTTCTCGGGTCTGAAGACTTCCGACTCGTTGATAAAGACGATCTTCTCTTTGGCAAGCTCGAACCCTTCGGTGATCTCGCCGATTGAGATGCGGATGCCGGGCTGGTCGTGCTCGTCCGCCTCCGTGACAATGCCCGTTACGCCGATTCCGTCCAGGTAATTCCGGATACGAGCTTCCCCGTCCTTGTCGACGCAGAAAAAGTGAACATAATAATCATCCCGCACGCGGTTTTTTATGAATTCTTCAAAAATCTTCGGCTGTCCTGCGAACGATTCAATCGCGCGCGAATCCATGTCGATGATCTCCCCGGTCTTCATCCGGGTGCCGAAGAGGTACTCAAGCACCACACGGCCCTTTTTCAGCTCCTTCTCGATTCTTCCAACGTTGAAGAACTTCTCAAGGTCAAAACTTGAAATCTCGTTGGAGCGGGCGTAGTTCTCAAATTCCTTTCTTGAAAGTTCAAGATAGGTCTCCGCGTTGATTTTCCCGGTGGTCGGATCGTCCCACACCACCGTAAGATCCGGCTCCATGGCGCGCATGTAGCCGACCAGGCTCTCANNCGACATGGATCAAAGCCCGCGAGAAGCTCGTCATAGGCGGACTCGTCCACCATCATCTTCTCGAGAAGGGTCTCTTTCCCCGGCGTCTCCTTCATCTTGGAGAGCATCTTCTCCCTGGCTTTCTCCCTCTCCTTCCCGCTCAGCTTCATCTCGCTGACAGGCCCGATGGTCAGCGCGTCAAGATGATCCNNTCGCTGGGTGGCCACGTCAAGCTTCCGGATCGAATCGATTTCGTCATCGAAAAATTCCACGCGGTAAGCTGTGGGGCTGGCCATGGGGAAAATATCCACGATATCCCCCCGAACCGAAAACTGGCCGTTGGATTCGGTCTGGTATTCTTTGACGTATCCAAGCTCAACAAGCCTTCCGGTCAGATTCTCAAGTCCGCTTTCTTCACCGGTTTTCACCGTCAGCTGGTCTTCTTCAACCGATTCAAGCGGCTT
>DLOL01000094.1:25811-33933 GCA_002478485.1 Eubacteriaceae bacterium UBA7485
TTGGCCGGCTCTCCAGAGAGTATCGTCTCGATCGTGCGGTTTCTGAGCACCTGCTTGTCCCTGGAGTGCGCCTCCGAAAGGTATGTAGTGAAATCCTCGCGCGGAAAATAGCAGCTTTTTAAATTCTCAAAGCGGGAGAAGACCTGCTGCTGGTCCCGGGCTTCCTTGTCCGTCCCCGTCACGTAAAGCACGCTCTTTCCCGTCTTCTCAAAGGCCAGCATCGGGATAAATCCTTTCAGCCCGCCTTTGGCATTGGTCAAAATGATCTGTTTTCCTTCGTCAAGGCCTTCAAACATCGTCCGGATCAGACCGATTTTTTCCAGTTCGTAAAACTCTTTCAATTGGGTGTTTCCTGTATCCTCAACGCCCAAAAGCCCTTCTAATAAGAAGGGCTCTGGATCAGGCGTTTTTCTTTTTTTCCTTTACAAGACCATTGTACTGATTCATGGTCTCCTTCACGCCGTTGAGCGCGATGGAGACTGCCGCGTCCCCCGCAAGGGAGACCGCCTCTTCGATTTCCTTGTCTTCCGACTTCGGAAACTTGGAGAGCACGTAGTCTGCAAGATCTTCATCAGGCTTTCGTCCTCCCACTCCGATGCGGACTCTGGGGAAATCCTGGGTTCCGAGATGAGAGGTGATGGACTTCATGCCGTTGTGCGTGCCCGGTNNCCCCGGATCGATCCGAGCGGCAGGTCCACATCATCATAGATCACAATGACATGATCGGGCGGCACATCATAGTAGCGGGAGAGGGCGCCGATGCAGTCGCCGGACAGATTCATGAACGTGAGGGGTTCGACGAGCATGAATTTCTCTCCGTCTTTCATAAACGTGCCGGTCAGGCCTTTTTTCTGTTCTTTCAGGCTGGTGACTCCGTATTTTCTGGCGAGTTCCGAAATCGCGCGAAACCCCACATTGTGGCGGGTGTTCTCGTACTGCTTTCCCGGATTTCCAAGACCTGCGATAATATACATTAAATATAGCGCTCCGGTGTAAAGAGTCTAGACAGGGAGCGGCCGCTGTGAATATATTCGATGGCCTGCCCGAAAATATCCCCGGTGCTTAAGACTTTGATCTTGTCGATCATCTTCTCTTCCGGAATGTTGATCGTGTCAAGAACCACCACTTCTTCAAGCGCGGAATTCTTAATTCGCTCGATGGCCGGACCCGAGAGAACTGCATGGGTTGCGCCTGCGCGAACGGACTTGGCGCCGAGTTCCATCAGCGCGTCAGCCCCTGTGGTGAGGGTGCCGGCTGTGTCGATCATGTCATCGATCATGATACAGTTCTTTCCCTTAATATCCCCGATGACGTTCATGACTTCCGTCTGGTTCGGCTTTGGGCGGTTCTTGTCGATGATGGCAAACGGCACGCCGAGCTGTCTTGCGATTTTTCGCGTGCGCTTGACCGATCCCGCGTCCGGCGCGACGATCACCACATCTTCAAGTCCGAGGTTCTGGAAGTAGGTTCCGATTGTGGAGCCGCCCACCAGGTGGTCGACCGGGATATCAAAGAATCCCTGAATCTGGCTTGCGTGAAGGTCCATGGTCACCACGCGGTCCGCGCCTGCCGTTGTGAGGAGGTTTGCGACCAGTTTGGCTGTGATCGGATCTCTTGACTTGGCTTTTCTGTCCTGTCTTGCGTACCCGTAATACGGAATGATGACGTTGATTCTTCCTGCCGATGCTCTCTTGAGCGCGTCAATGATGATTAACAGCTCCATCAGGTTGTCATTGCAGGGATCGTTTGTCGACTGAACCACGAACACATCCGCTCCTCTCACGGATTCGTAGAGATTTAATCCAATTTCACCGTCTGAGAATTTAACGACTTCTGCATTCGCGAGTGGAACATCCAGGTAATTCGCAATATCCTGCGCAAGCTTCTTGTTTGAATTCCCCGCAATTACTTTAATGCCGCTGTAGTTTCCGTCCAATTTGCTCTCCTTCTTAGCCGATAGCTTCGGTGTTACTGTTTGTTCTTCTTTCGTTTTTCAGCCGGCGGAAGTTTTTCCGCGTATCCTTCTTTATTGACCTGGCGGGCGCGGGCAATGCCGAGAGCCTCACCCGGGACATCTTCTGTGATGGTGGAGCCGGCTGCGATAAACGCGCCGTCCCCCACGGTAACGGGAGCCACGAGATTGGTGTTGCATCCGATAAAGCAGTCATCCCCCACCACGGTCTTTGACTTGTTCAGGCCGTCATAATTGACGAACACGGTGCCGCATCCAAGATTGACGCGCGCTCCGACTTCCGCATCCCCGATATAGGTGAGATGAGAAGCTTTCGCGCCGTCTTTCATGACGGAATTCTTCACCTCAACGAAGTCCCCGACTTTGCAGTCTTCTCCGATCAGGCTTCCCGGACGGATGTACGCATACGGGCCGACATGCGTGCGGCTTCCGACTTCGCTCTTCAGAATCGTAGAGGATTCCACATCCGCCTCGTCATGGATCACGGCGTCCTTAATTCTTGAATTCATGCCGATGACGCACCGCTCGCCGATGACCGTCTCGCCCTGAAGGATGCAGCCCGGATAGACCACGGAGTCCGCGCCGATCCGGACGGTGTCGTCGATGTATGTGTTTTTCGGATCGATCAGGATGACCCCTTCATCCATGAGTCTTTTGTTGATTCTCTTTCTCATGATTTTTCCGACTTCAGCCAGCTGCGCTTTTCAGTTGACCGCCGCGATGTCCTCTTTGTCGTCGGTCGTGAACACGCCCGCTCTCCCGCCGTCCTTTCGGATGATTTCGATTGCGTCGGTGAGGTAGTACTCGTTCTGCGCGTTGTCGGTCGTGATCTTCCCGAGCGCGTCTTTCAGCGCGCTTCCTTTAAACAGATAGATGCCGGAGTTGATTTCCTGAATTTTCTTCTCTTCTTCCGTGCAGTCCTTCTGCTCGGTGATCCTTAAAAGGTTGTCCCCGTCCCGGACGATCCTTCCGTATCCGAACGGATTTTCAAAGATCGCGCTCATGACGGTCACGTCGTTTCCGGAGCTCTTGTGCGCCTTTTCCATCGCTTCGATGGCTTCGGGACGCACCAGAGGCGCGTCTCCGCAAAGAATCAAAATATCATCTTCATCCGCATCTTCAAAGAAAGGCGCGGCCTGCATGACCGCATGCCCGGTCCCGAGCTGCTCTTCCTGGACGTAGGTGGACACGTCTTCCGGAAGGCTCTCTTTCACCGCTTCTTTCTGGTGTCCGATGATGACGCCGATCTGGTCCGCGCCGCCTTCCCTGGCGTTTTTGATCACATGGTCAAGCAGCGTGCGGCCTCCCACTTCGTGAAGAACCTTGGCTTTGCCGCTCTTCATCCGGGTGCCTTCGCCCGCCGCTAAAATTAATGCGTGTAAATCGTTCATTTTCTTCCTGATTTTTATGATAGGATGCGGTCTTCACCGCGGTAAATCCATTTTTCTTAAGGGCTTTTTTAAGGAGCCGATAGCACAAATATCATATAACTTTGTAAAAATGATGTCCACATTTTGGCCGAAAGGCCTGTTCTTTAGGACTTTTTCACGTCTTTCCCCGTCAAAAAAAGCGGGGAAATCCCCCGCTATTTCTGATATTTTTCTTCGAGCGCGTCGACGAGCATAAAGGCCACCTTGTTGATGGTCTGGGATCCTGCAACGAGCACAAGGTCTCCCGGTTCCGCGTTATCTGTCAGATATTTAACAATATCCTCAAATTCACTCATGACGACGGTCGGAATCTGGTGCTTGACCTTGATCATCTTCGCAAGGTCTTCTGAATAGATATTCCACTCTTCATTGCCCTCGCGGTCGGAATAGATGTCGTTGAGAATGATGCGGTCCGCATTTTCAAACGCGTCCACAAACTCGTCAAAGAGCAGTTTGGTGCGCGAATAGGTATGGGGCTGGAACACCACCCACAGCTTGTTGTGGTCATGGTTCATACAGGCGTCAATCGTGACTTTCAGTTCCGTCGGATGATGCGCGTAGTCTTCGTAGACTTCGATTCCGTTGACTTCTCCTCTGAATTCAAAACGGCGGTGCGCTCCCTTGAAGTGGTCAAGCGCCTTCTGGATGTCCTTCTCTTCAATCTTCAGGTACGCGGCGACGGCAATGGCCGCGAGGGAGTCAAGCACGTTGTGTTCCCCCGGAATCTGAAGCGTGAAGGTGCCGAAAAGTTCTCCGTGGTAGTAAGCGTCATAGGTCGCGTTCCCCGCCTTGTTGTAGGTGATGTTCTTCGCCACCCAGTCATTGCCTTCGTCTTTGAGGCCGTAGTATTCCACCTTGCATCGCAGTCCCTTGCAGACTTCCCGGACTTCTTTCTGGTCTCCGTAAGCGACCATGAGCCCGTCCTCCGGGATGATCATGCCAAACTTATGGAAAGATTCCATGATCTGCGGAAGTCCTTCCGTGAAGTAGTCCAGGTGGTCTTCTTCGATGTTGGTGATCACGCCGATTTCATGCTGCGTGTGAAGGAACGAATCCACGAATTCGCAGGATTCGATGACAAAGTACGGTCCTTCCCCGAGGCATGCGTTTCCGCCGATTTCATCCAGCTGTCCGCCGATGGAAACGGAAGGATTGAGTCCCGCGTGGTGCAGGATGGAGGCGACCATCGACGAGGTCGTGGTCTTTCCGTGCGTGCCGGAGATGCCGATTGTCTGTGGAAAAGCCCGGGAGAGGAGTCCGAGGAACTCGCTTCTTTCCACTTTCGGGATGCCGAGCTCGTCGGCTCTGACCATGTCCGGATTATCCGCATGAATCGCCGCTGAATAGACAACCATGTCCGTGTCTTCCGGAATGTTGTCTTTTGAATGTCCAATGTGCACGGGAATGCCTTTTCCCGCCAGTTTTTCTGTATAAGGGGAAGTGGTCATGTCGCTGCCTTCAACGACAAATCCCTGGTCTTTTGAAATTCCGGCCAGCCCCGACATGCTGCTTCCGCCAATTCCGATAAAGAAAATTTTCTTGACCGGACGGTTAAGTTCTTGTTGAAGAATGTTTTTCACTTTTTTTCCTCGCGTGAAAATTTACTAATACATTAGTTATTATATCATTTATTACCGAAGTGAGAGTTTCACAATCAATGGTGCCCGTTTTCAAGCTCCTATGACTAATATAAGCCCCCCTCTTATACTAAGACTTTAAAATCACTTTTAATGATTTATTTAGCAATTCTTTCATTTGATATTAAGTCATGTTAAACTTATATTAGCTTTTGAATTAGAAAGAGGACTAATTGTGGTCATTTCAGACGTCAGAATCAGAAAATTATGTGAAAGCGGTAAAATGCGCGCAATCGTCTCAATCACGCTTGACGACGAGTTTGTCGTCCATGATATCAAGGTCATCCAGGGACAAAACGGCTATTTTATCGCCATGCCGAGTCGGAAAACGAACGACGGCGAATTTAAGGACATTTGCCATCCCATTAAGGCTTCCGTGCGGGAGCAGCTTGAGAAAACCATCCTGAAAGCCTTCGAAGAAGCGCTCCAGGAAAACCAGGCCAGCCAGGAGGCCGGCGATGACGGTCTCGTTGTGGAGATCGAAGAAGAAGATCTTGTCTAGGCGGGCAGCCGCAGGGGGACGGATCAGGAGAAATGTCCGCACAGGAAATGCGAGATTAGAGAAAATTTTTTAAAAAAGTTGCCGCCGGCTGACATTCTCTCAGAAGACGACAACTTTTTTACGCCTATGCTTCCTGTGCTGCCTCTTCAAGGAGAGGGGCCGAGAGAAGCGGCATTTCCCCAGAGAGTGCGGAGGGCTCAACCACGACATCTTCTCCGTCTCTTAAAAAGAAAATATGCGGTTCCCGAACCGCTTCACCCGTAAGCGCCTGCACGGCTTTCGTGTAGGCGCTTACTTGTTTTTGGTAGCGTCTGAGCCGGTCCTGCCGCATGTAAGGCGGAATTTCCCGNNGGTCGGTCTTGTAGTCGACCACCGTCCAGGCCTCTCCGTCATAATAGCAAAGGTCGATGATCCCCTGGATCTTGACGCGCTCCTCCCGGCGCGCATACGCTTCAGGATCGATTTCACGCGCGGGAACGCTCAGGAGCATGGAATACTCCCGCAGGACAAAGTCCGGATTCTCCCGGTAGGCCCGGATGACCGCCTGTCCGGTTTTTGAATGGAGGAAGGAGAGGATCATGCGGGGGTCCACCGCATCCACCTCTTCCTGCGTCAGGCGCTCTCTGTGAGCGGTCTCCTTCACCTGCCGCTCAATTTCATGAAGGTAGCCCTGCTCGTCGGTCCGCTCGAGCGCGCCGAACGGTCCGAAATCGAGTTTTTCCATCATCACGTGGACCAGGGTTCCCTGCTGCGCGCCTGCGACNNTCCGACCGGGCCTCTCTCCTCGGCGGGAGCGGGCCTGAGCGGTTTTGCAGGTTCCATTTTCTCCTGTTCACCCGTCTGCTCGTCCTTTTTGTTTTTGAGTTCGGAGACCGAGATTTTGGTCGGAACCGGAAGGATCCTCTCCTTCTCTTCAAGCCGCTTCTCGAATGCGCGCGCCACCGCATCCCGAACCGCCTCGGGCGCTTCTTCCACCACCTGCGCTTCTTCAAGGCTCTCGGCTCTCTCTTCGTGCCGGCCTGCGCGGACCACACGCCATGCATCCACCTTGGAGAAGTCTTCCAAATCGCCCTCCACACCGCACAGAGCGGGAATCATCCAATCCAGATAGGTGGCCGCCTGGTCCGGTCTTGACCGTTCGTTTTTCCGGGCGGTCTTCTCGATGTCCTTCACCTTTCCGATCACGTAAAGCTCTTCTTCCGCGCGGGTGAGGGCGACATAGAGAAGGCGCATCTCTTCAGAGCGCGCTTCCGAAGCCATGATCTTGGCGAACTGCTTCTTGAGCACCATCCGGCTCTTTCCCGGAAGCTCCCGGGTCAGATAGTGGTAGTCCGTTCCGAACCCGTAGTCTTTGTGAAGGAGCAGTTTCTTCGCAGTGTCCTGCAGATTGAACCGCTTTCCGGCGCCTGTCAGGATCACGACCTTGAACTCAAGCCCCTTGCTCTTGTGGATGGAGATCAGATGAACCGCGTTTTCTTCCTCCGCGCTCTCCCCGCCCGTGATCGGCTGGTTTTTCCTCCGGAGCCTTGAAAGGTAGGCGAGAAAATGGGAGATGCCTTTGTACGCGGTTTTCTCATACGTCTCCGCTTTTTTCAGCAGGGTGCGGATGTTCCCCTGGCGGATCTTTCCGTCTTCAAGGGCTCCCGCGTAGTAGTAGTAGCCGGATTCCCGGACCACTTTCCAGATAAACGCGTCCATGGGCATCAGGCGTGCTTCTTCCCGCCATCCCCTGATCTTCTCAAGAAATGCATGCACCTTTTCTCGGAGCGCGCGGTTCTCTCCTTCCTCTTCATAGGCGAGGAGAGACTCGTAAAACTTGAGGCTCCGGTCCTTGCGGTCGGAAGCGATGCGGATCTCTGCCTCCTCCTGGAGCGTGAAGCCGCCGATGACCGAATGCATGACCGTGTAGAGCGGAATATCCTGCTTCATGTTGTCGATCAGCGAGAGGAGGCTGATGAGTGTCTGCACTTCGATGGAGTCAAAAAACTTTCCGGTGGTCTCTGAAATCACAGGAATGCCGCGTTTGTTGAGTGATTCCACCATCTGCTTGGAGACAGCGTTTGCGCTCCGGTGGAGAATGGCAATATCGGAAAGATTCAGGTCGGGCCTTCTTTCAAGGACCTCGCTAATGATCCCCGCCGCCTGTTCGGCCTCAAGCTCAACCGTGTCCTGCTCGGCGAAGTCGTCCTGGTCGATTAAAACCATCTCAGGCTTCACGCCATGATAGTCCTCTCTCCCCGCGAGGAAGGCAGCGTTCTTGTCGTAGTCAAGATCACCCACCTCTTTTGACATGATTTTTCCAAACAGTGCGTTGATCCCGTCAATGACCTGGGTAGTGGAGCGGAAATTGCGGTTGAGGTGGATCAGCTTCCCGCCTTCCTCCTGTCCGTAGTCTTCGTATTTTTCGATGAAAATGTCGGGGTCGGCTTTTCTGAAGCGGTAGATGGACTGCTTGAGATCCCCCACCATGAAACGCCCGCCGGGGGAGGCGATCCTCTCGATAATATGCTCCTGCACGCCGTTGGTGTCCTGGTACTCGTCAAAGAAGATGTAGTCAAATCTCCCCCGGATCTCGCGCGCC
>DLOL01000094.1:33954-34206 GCA_002478485.1 Eubacteriaceae bacterium UBA7485
TCCTGGGCGAAATCCGCAATTCCGGCCTCTCTTTTTTTCTCTTCAAACCGCGAGGAGGCGCCTGAGACCACCTGCATGAGCTTTTGGAGGAGTTCGCTCATTTCACGGCTTCTCGTCCCCTCTTTTCCCATCATCTCCTTGAGGGCCGCATATTCCGTGAACAGCTTTTTGTTGGTGTCGCGGATGTTCTTGATCTGGGAAGCGGCCTCTTCCGGAAGCTTTTCCGTTTTGGCGCGCGAGATCCGGGGGAGA
>DLOL01000078.1:0-206 GCA_002478485.1 Eubacteriaceae bacterium UBA7485
TTCTCCGGACAGGTTTGTTAAACCGATTAGAGACTGAAAGAAAGCAAAACCGGTTCCATCCTCATCAACATTTTATAACACTGCATTTTCCGTTCTTTTGTCTCTCTGATGATTTCCTCCTTTTAATTCTCACATTCACATCTGAAAATAAAAAAACGAACCTTTCGGTTCGTTAATCATTCATATGGAGCGGGTGAAGGGAATCG
>DLOL01000078.1:218-3638 GCA_002478485.1 Eubacteriaceae bacterium UBA7485
TCTACCATTGAGCTACACCCGCGTATATGTAGGCTCTAAAGCCTTTGTCTTTAAATGGCAGGGGTAGCAGGACTCGAACCTACGAATGCCAGAATCAAAATCTGGTGCCTTACCGACTTGGCGATACCCCTTGGCAGGTAAAAAAAATGGGGTGAATGATGGGACTCGAACCCATGACACCCAGAGCCACAATCTGGTGCTCTACCAGCTGAACTACATCCACCGCATTTAAAAATGGCGCGCCAACAGGGATTCGAACCCCGGACACACGGCTTAGAAGGCCGTTGCTCTATCCAACTGAGCTATTGGCGCAAATGTATATAAGATTAAAATGGAGCGGGTGAAGGGAATCGGACCCTCGCGACTAGCTTGGAAGGCTAGGGCTCTACCATTGAGCTACACCCGCATCCGCTGTTGATTTCAACAACAATATTTATTATAAGGGGATTCCTCATCTCTGTCAATACTCTTTTTTTTGAAAATTTCTGTCTCAATTCCCAATAACCCGAGTATTAAACATTACTCTAACAAAAAAACGGGAAAGTGAATGCTTTCCCGTTTTGATTAAATAAACCAGTCTTGCCAGAACTTACTGTCTTTTGGGTCATTCGGTTCAAATGATCGAAGATCCACTTTCGGATCCCCGTCAAGATCCACAATAGCATATTGCGGAAGATCGGACGCATTCGGAAGCGCGCAAGATCCAGGATTAACCATAAGCACACCGTCCTTTTCCTGAACTGTCTGCACATGCGTATGGCCAAATAATACCAAATCCGCTCCGCGTGTCTTTGCTTCGATAAGAAGGTCATCAAGATTCCGTTTGACGAACTGTTTATGTCCATGAACAATCAGCACATGATGACCGCCGATATTCGTTTCAATCAGATCGGGATAGGAATCATCATAAATTTCTGACGGATCGCAATTTCCGTTCACTGCCATGACTGGAATCGAACAATGGGCGCGAATATCCTGCGCGTCACTCGAATGATCGCCGCAGTGAACAATCAGATCCACATCACCCATTCCGTCCACGGCTTGAAGAAGCCGATCCGTATATCCGTGAGAATCACTGACCACACCGATCTTCATGAGCGGCTCCTGCTTTCCTGAAGATAAGTCTCTAAAATCGGAATCATCCGGTCAAGACCCGCTTTTCTGTGAGAGAGCTTATTCTTTTCTTCATCCGTCATCTGGGCATATGTTTTTTCATATCCTTCAGGAATGAAAAGAGGATCGTATCCAAAGCCGTTATCGCCCTGATTTTCATGAGCGATCTTTCCTTTGACTTCTCCTGTTGCGGTTGTAACCGCGCCGTCCGGAAAGATTGCGCAGAAGCAGGTCTTAAATTCGGCCTTTCTATCATCCACACCGTCGAGTTCCAATAGAAGTTTCTTGTTGTTGTCTTCATAGGAAACATCTTCCCCTGCATATCGTGCGGAATATACTCCCGGTGCTCCGTTTAATGCATCAACAAAGAGACCGGTGTCGTCTGAAAGAATGATGACCGGCATATCTCCAAGCTTGCATTTGAGCTGTTCAGCTTTCATCTCCGCATTTTCTTCGATCGTGCTTCCTGTCTCTTCAAGCTCACCCGTCACCCCCATATCTTTCATGGTTCTGACCTTAAATTGTCCTTTTAATATTTGTTCGATCTCTTCTGCTTTATGCGTATTGTGCGTAGCCAGAATAATCTGAGGAATATCTTTTGACATTTTTCTCCTCCGAATTTACTTCATATGTTCGTTCTGAATCCGAATCAACTGCTTAATTCCTTTTTCCGCCAGTTCCATCAGTCTGGAGAATTCAGCTTTTGTAAACGGGCGTTCTTCTCCGGTTCCTTGAATTTCTATAAACTCTTCTTTTTCATTCATGACAAAGTTCATATCAACTTCAGCGCCGGAATCTTCAATATAATTTAAATCGAGAATCGGTTCTCCGTCACGCACCCCGACAGAAACTGCCGCCACATTGCCGGTAATCGGGTTTTCTTCAATTTTTCCCTCTTCCATTAGTTTCTTCACCGCGTGAACCAGCGCAATATAGGCACCTGTAATGGATGCGGTTCTTGTGCCTCCATCCGCCTGCAGCACATCACAGTCAAGTGTAATGGTCCTCTCACCAAGCTTTTTCAAATCCACAACAGAACGCAGACTTCTTCCGATCAGCCTTTGGATTTCCACGCTTCTCCCATCCACTCTTCCGTTCCGGTCCCGGGGCTTTCGGGTTTCCGTAGATGACGGAAGCATCGCGTATTCCGCCGTTATCCACCCCTCTTCCTTTCCTCTGAGGAAAGGCGGCACACGGTCTTCCACGCTTGCTGTGCACAGCACTTTTGTATCTCCAAAACACATCAAAATAGATCCGTCAGCATGTTTGGTAAATCCTTCAATGACGGTGATTTCCCGTAATTCATCGGACTTTCTTCTGTCGGGACGGAGCATTTCGGCTTCAACCAGTGTTTTATTTTCACTCATGTTTCAATCTCTCCAATGGTCAATTTCAGATCTGCGAAGAAAATTTTCCTTTACAGACACTCATTATTTTTACCCATTATGCTTGCGATAAGGGCAATATGCCCCCACATCAAAAAAGAGCGCTTTCGCGCTCTTTTCTTTATCCATTGATTTTAGCTTCCACTTTTTCACGGATGATACGGTTAGCTTCCTGAGGATTTGCCTGCCCTTTGGTGGCTTTCATGACTTGTCCTGTCAGGAATCCATAAGCCTTTTTATTTCCCCCCTTAATATCTTCGACTGATTTTGGATTCTCTTCGATAATCTTCTCGATAATGCCTTCAAGCGCCGCCGTGTCATTCATCTGCGCCCAGCCGTTTTCTTCCACAATCACATCTGGCGTCTTTTCCGGCTCGTCAAACATCTTGGCAAGAACTTTTTTCGCAATTTTGCCGGAAATGGTCCCTTTCTGAATCAAGCCGACAAGATCAGCCAGGTTCTTCGGCGATATCGGGATTTCCTCTGTTGTCAGTTCTCTTTCTTTCAGCTGCGCCGGCACTTCCACCATCAGCCAGTTAGAGATCAGCTTTGGTTCATTGACTTCCGCAATCGCCGCTTCAAAGAATTCTGAAAGTGCCTTTTTAGCAGTTAGAACCTGCGCATCGTATTCGGGAAGGCCAAGTTCCTCCACATAGCGGTTTCTCTTGGCTTCTGGAAGTTCGGGAAGCGCTTCCTTGATCTCTTCGATTCTTTCATCCGTAAGGACAATTGGAACAAGATCCGGTTCCGGGAAGTAGCGGTAATCCTGCGCTTCTTCCTTGCTTCTCATGGAGCTGGAGATCCCCTTCACATCATCCCATTTGCGGGTTTCCTGTTTGATGCGGTGCCCTTTCTTCAGTTCGATGATCTGTCGCTTACTTTCGTACTGAATCGCGCGAACAAGCGCTCTGAAAGAATTGAG
>DLOL01000078.1:3686-3882 GCA_002478485.1 Eubacteriaceae bacterium UBA7485
AAAGCGCAGGGATCCTTCCTGCATCTTGCAGTCAGAAACCCCGGTAAATTCAAGTGTGTCCCTGATTTTTTCCGCAAAGATCTTCGCTTCTTCCGCATTCGTAATGTCAGGTTCTGTGACAATTTCAATCAGCGGGACTCCGCATCGGTTGGTGTCCACAAGCGTTCCGTCCGCGCCTTCGTGAATCAGTTTCCCG
>DLOL01000078.1:4000-4318 GCA_002478485.1 Eubacteriaceae bacterium UBA7485
GATAGAAATAGTTCTTTCGGTCCATTTTGGAAAAGTTCGCAATATGGCAGTTTAAAGCCAGTCCGGCTTTCGCCGCGTATTCAACAACCTTTTCATTCAAAACCGGAAGGACCCCCGGCATCCCCAGGCAGACAGGGCAGGCATGCGCGTTTTCATCCGCACCGAACTCCGTGGAGCAGGAGCAGAAGATCTTGGTTTTCGTCTGAAGCTCAGCATGAATTTCCATGCCGATGACGATATCATATTCCATCTGTTATTCTCACTCTCTATTTCACAAGCGGTGCTCTCAGATCAGTATATTTGGTCTGATCTTCATAG
>DLOL01000078.1:4369-5178 GCA_002478485.1 Eubacteriaceae bacterium UBA7485
CCTTTGAAAGCCCCCCCGGCATGGAAATGCCTGGAATTCCCGCAATGTTCACCGGAACCGTGTAAAGGTCCGATAAATACATTTCAAGCGGGTTTTGCACTCGTTCGCCGAATTTAAAGGCAGTCGTGGCACTGGTCGGGGTTAAGAGCAGATCGCAGGAAGAGAACACCTTCTTAAATTCATTGATGATCAGAGTTCTGACCTGCATGGCTTTTTTGTAGTAAGCATCGTAGTATCCGCTTGAGAGGGCGTAAGTCCCGAGCATAATTCTTCTCTTGACTTCATCCCCAAACCCTTCTGTTCTTGTCTTCACGTACATATCGACCAGTCCGTCATAATCCTTGGCTCTTACGCCGTAGCGGACACCGTCATATCGTGCAAGGTTCGAAGAGGCTTCTGCAGAAGCGATAATATAGTAAACCGGGAGTGCGTAATCGAGCAGTGAGAAATCAACTTCCACAATTTCCGCGCCCAGCTCTTTATACACTTCAATCGCTTCATCCAGTCTTTCTTGGATTTCCGGATCAAGACCGTCTCCCATAAAGGCGGGAGAAATACCGATCTTCATTCCTTTTACACCGTCTTTGAGACCGGTCAAAAGATCGAGGTGCTGTTCGGGCACAGAAGTTGAATCTTTCTTGTCATGTCCAATGATCGCGCCCATTACAAGAGCCGTATCTTCCACATTTTTCGTGAACGTGCCAATCTGGTCCAGGGATGACGCAAACGCGACAAGTCCGTATCTTGAGACCAGGCCATAAGTGGGTTTCATCCCCACTACACCGCAAAGCGCTGCCGGCTGCCGGATC
>DLOL01000078.1:5217-12158 GCA_002478485.1 Eubacteriaceae bacterium UBA7485
GATCCGCCGGATGAGCCGCCCGGAACATAGGCCGTATTCCAGGGATTCTTTGTTTTTCTCAGTGCGGAGGTTTCGCTTGAAGACCCCATGGCGAATTCATCCATGTTGGTCTTTCCGATTAAGATCCCGCCTTTTTCCTCCAGTGTGTTGTAGACCGTGGAATTATAGGGAGGCACAAAATTGGAGAGGATCTTGGAAGAGCAGGTGGTAAGAATACCATCTGTGCACATATTGTCTTTGAGCGCGTAAGGAATTGCGTCAAGAGGATTGGTCAAGCCGTTTTTCTTGACTTCTTCATCCATTCTCTCCGCTTTTTCTTCAGCCTGATCCACTAGTGTGGTGACATAGGCTTCAATAACCGGTTCTTCTTCTTTGATTCGATCTCCGACAGCATTGACGATCTCAGAAGGGGTGATTTCGCCTTCTTTTAAGAGGCTGTGAAGCTCTGTAACAGTTTTATTCGCTAATTCTTTCATGAAAGCTCTCTATTCTATAACACGCGGCACTTTGAAAGCATGACTTTCGGATTCAGGCGCGTTCTGAAGCACTTTTTCGATCGGAAGGGATTCTTCCACCACATCTTCTCTAAACACGTTCTGAAGCGGAAGGATATGTTCTGTCGGTTCAACACCTTCTGTATCCAGCTCGTTCAGCGCGGCGATATAGTCTAAGACCGCCGACATATCTTTCTGGAGCTTTTCCGATTCTTCTTCTGTAAAAGCGATTCGGGCAAGAGAAGCCACATAATCAACTTCTTCTCTGGAAATCTTCATCTATTTTAAATCCTGTTCTTTCTTAAGATCACAACGTTTTATTATATCTCAAAGCCCAAGCATTTTCAGTACATCCGCTTCGCTTAAGACAGGAATGCCGAGACTTTGTGCTTTGTCAGCCTTGCTCCCCGCTTTCTCTCCGGCGATGAGATAGTCAGTTTTCTTTGATACGGAGTTTGTGACTTTAGCTCCGTGTTTTTCGATGAGCTCTTTCATCTCGCGGCGTCCGTAATTTGGAAGAGTTCCGGTCAGCACCACGGTCTTTCCGGAAAGCGGACTCTCCTGCGTCTTCTCAAGCGCTTCCTGCTCCATCTGAAGGCCATAACCGGAAAGAGCCTCCACAATTGCCTGGTTGGCCGGCGTTTTAAAGAAATCCACGACACTGTCCGCCATTTTCTGACCGATTTCATAAATATTGCTGATGTCCTCGCTGGAGGCCTTCATCAGCGCTTCCATCGATCCAAAATGATCTGCAATAATGGCCGCTGCCTTCTCTCCAATCAACGGAATGCCCAAAGCGTAAAGGACTTTTCGAAACGGCTGGGATTTTGACTGCTCAATGGCTTTTAACAAGTTGTCAACCGATTTTTCGCCCATCTTATCGAGGCGGACCAAAGCCTCCCTTTGATCCTTAAGCGCGTAAATATCGGTAACGACCGAGATCAGGTTCCTGTCCAAAAGCTGCCTGATGATCGCAGGCCCCAGACCGTCGATATTCATGGCGTCTCTTGATGCGAAGTGAACAATTCTTCCGAACACCTGTGCAGGACAGTCCAGATTCAAACATTTTGTCGCAGCCTCGCCCGGAATCCTGAAAACCTCTGATCCGCACACCGGGCAGTTCTTGGGCATATGAAATTCTTCCTCTTTGCCGGTGCGCTCCTCAGGAAGGGCCCGAACTACTTCGGGAATCACGTCTCCAGCTTTTCGAATCAGAACCTGGTCTCCGATCAGAACGTCCTTGTCTTTGATGTAGTCTTCATTATGAAGAGAGGCCCTGGAAACTACGCTCCCGGCAAGAGGGGTGGGCGTGAGAACAGCAACCGGTGTCAGCACGCCTGTCCTTCCGACCTGGATTAAAATGTCCTGAAGCGTGGTCTTGGCTTCTTCAGCGGCAAATTTGTAGGCTGTCGCCCATCTTGGAGACTTGGCTGTGTTTCCCAGTCTTTCTCTCTGCTCGAAGCTGTTGACCTTGATCACCATTCCGTCAATTTCGAAAGGAAGAGCCTGTCGTCCCCCGTGTTCGATCCGGTCGATTTCAAGAATAATATCCTCCATGCTCTTGTAAGCTTTATAGGGAGACACTTTGAAACCGATCGAGGAGAGCCAGTCCAAAGCCTGCGTGTGGGTTGTAATATCCGGTCCGAGCTGTTCCTCTTCCAGATTGAAGACAAAGATGTCAAGCGGACGCTTGGCGGCAAGTTTCGGATCAAGCTGGCGGATGGATCCTGCTGCTGCGTTTCTCGGATTGGCAAAGAGGCTCTCGCCATTCTCTTCACGAAGCTTGTTGAGTTTTTCAAAGGGATCCTTGTAGATGAGCACTTCCCCACGGACTTCGAGATCGACATTCTCCTTAAGCTTTAGGGGGATCGTCCGGACAGTTTTCAGATTTGCCGTCACGTTCTCTCCAACGACACCGTCACCTCTCGTGGACCCTCTCGTCAGGATGCCGTTTTGATAATCAAGAACAACGGTCAATCCATCAAACTTGTATTCGAGGACATACTCAACCTCCTCTTCCGACCCCAGTCCTTTTTTGACGCGCTCGTCAAATTCTCGAAGTTCTTTTGCGTCAAAGCAGTTGGATAAGGAAAGTTTCGGCGTGGTGTAAGTGACTTTTTCAAATCCTTCAGCAACGGCTCCGCCGACACGCTGGGAAGGTGAATCCGGAAGGAGAAGATCCGGGTACTCCTCTTCAAGGGAGATGAGCTCGCGCATCATCGCATCGTATTCGAAATCTGATATTTCCGGTGCGTCGTTAATATAGTAGGCCGTGTTGGCTTTACGAAGTTTTTCCGTCAGCTGGCTGACTCTCGCTTTGGCTTGTTCGTATGTCATAGAATTACCTGTCAGGCTTTTTTTATATAGGCAGGATCAAGTTTCTTGATCCCGATTCCCGGGAAAGCGATTGAAAGCTGGTGCGGCTTGACTTCAATGACTGTCCCGATACCAAATGTCTTATGACTGACTTTATCTCCGAGCGAGAATTTCGACGTGTCTTCTCCCGAAGCTTTTCCTGTTGTATAGTTGCTGGTGGAGAGAACGTTTTTCTGGAAATTCTGAACACTCTTTTTGTTTCCCGTCGGCATCTGGCGTTTAACGACGGCCAGTTCCTTCAGCTCCACTTTGTCTTTTGGCAGCTCTTCGAGGAACTGTGAAGGACTTTGCGGAGAGACCCGGCCGTAAAGGCTTCTTGAATTGGCGTAGGAAAGATACAGTCTCTCCTCGGCCCTCGTAATACCGACATAGCAAATTCTTCTTTCTTCCTCCATTTGCGCAGGATTGTCGAAAGATCTTGAGCTCGGGAAAAGGCCTTCCTCCATTCCGACCATGAAGACAACCGGAAACTCAAGTCCCTTCGCGTTATGAAGCGTCATCAAGAGGACCTGTCCATCATTCGGATCATATTTGTCCGTATCGGAGGAGAGCGCTACCGTTTCAAGAAACGCGGTCAAGCTCTTGTCATCAGAGTTCAGGCTGAACTCTCTGGCAGCCGCAATGAGTTCATCAAGGTTTTCAAGCCGGGTCTCCGCGTTGTCGACTTTTCCTGTCTCAAGCATGACCCGGTATCCTGAATCATCGATCACCCGTTCAATAAGTTCGTCCACATCAGCCTCATCATTCAGCGCAATCATCTCATTCAAGAACTTTCCGAATGTCTCGATTTTCTTTTTCGCCGCTCCTGTCAGAGTTGGAATATTCTCCGCATCCAACACCGCCTGCGTC
The DNA here is from genome assembly GCA_002478485.1 of Eubacteriaceae bacterium UBA7485. Taxonomy (GTDB): domain Bacteria; phylum Bacillota; class Clostridia; order Eubacteriales; family Eubacteriaceae; genus UBA7485. Next base: position 8,937 of record DLOL01000078.1, read on the forward strand.
AGTCCGTAGTCCTTGAACTGCGCATATTCTCTGAGTTTTTCGATACTGGCCGCTCCGATTCCGCGTCTGGGCGTATTAATGATTCGCACGAGGGATATGTCGTCTTTCGGGTTATTGATAACGTGAAGATAAGCAAGAATATCCCGAATTTCAGCACGAGCGTAGAATCCGGTTCCGCCAATCAGCTTGTAGGGAATTCCTTCCCGCATCATTGCTTCTTCAAAGAGTCTTGACTGCGCATTGGTTCTGTAAAGAACTGCGAAATCGTCATAAGAATACCCTTGCTGCGCCCGGAGCTCTTCTATGGTGTCCACAACCCATTTTGCTTCCGCCTGGCCCTGATCCACGTTGCAAACGGTGATTTTATCCACTCCTTCCGTTTCGGGATTGGAAGTCCATAACCGTTTATCTTTTCTGTCGGAATTCTTGCAGATGACGGCGTTTGCGCATTCGAGAATCACCGGTGTGGAACGGTAGTTCTCTTCAAGCTTCACCGTCTTGCATCCGGGATGGTCTTTCTCAAAATCGAGAATATTTGAAATATCCGCCCCTCTCCAACCGTAAATACTCTGGTCGTCATCCCCGCAGACGCACAGGTTGTTGTACCCTGCGGAGAGCATGTTGACCAGCTCATACTGAGTATGGTTGGTGTCCTGGTATTCATCGACCAGAACGTATTTAAAGCGGTCCTGGAAGACCGCGAGAACATCCGGGTTTTCTTTAAAGAGCCGGATGGTGTTGAGAATCAGGTCATCAAAGTCCATTGCGTCGTTGGATTTGAGTCGCTTTTCATACTCTTTGTAATAATTTACTTCCGTTCTTTTTCTGAAATCCGCTTGATTGAGCTCTTCATAGGCTTGCGCGTCAAGCCCGAGGTTCTTTGCTTTTGAAATTTCTCCGGAAAGATAGGAGAAGGAATAGACTTTCTCTGAAAGATCTAAATCTTTTGCGATCTGTTTGTACAGTCTTTTCTGGTCATCTGTATCGTAGATGGTAAACTGCCTGGAATATCCCAGTCTCTCTGCGTACATGCGCTGAATTCTTGCACACATAGCATGAAACGTGAAAATCCACATCCGATTGGTGTCTGGAATGTTCATGGCAGCGATTCTTTCGCGCATCTCCCCCGCTGCTTTGTTGGTAAAGGTGATGGCAAGAATCTGGCTTGGCCAGGCTAGTCTTTCTTCTAAAATATGCGCAATGCGGTGAATGATTGTTCTTGTTTTTCCACTTCCCGCTCCCGCTAAAATCAGAAGCGGCCCTTCTGTTTGTTCGGCCGCTTCTCTTTGTTTCTCATTTAATCCGTCTAAAATACCCATAGTCTTCCTTTTTAGCTTTCCTCCACGTCAAACACCGGGAAGGTCAGGATCATTTTTGTTCCCACCCCTTCGGTACTTTCGACTTTTATGGAGGCTCTGTGCTCATCCAGAATCCACTTCGCGATGGACAGGCCTAGACCTGTTCCGCCGGCCGCTCTTGAGCGCGCTTTATCCACGCGGTAAAAGCGTTCAAAAATATGGCTTACGGCATCTTTCGGTATGCCGATTCCTGTATCCTGGACAATCACTTTAATTTTTTCATCTTTCTGGAACACTTTAACGGTCACACTGCCGCCTTCCGGGGTGTATTTGACAGCGTTATCGATCAGGATGGTGAGCAGCTCATCCAGAGATTTCTCCGATCCCCGTACAAACAGCTCCGCCTCTTCACAGTCTGCCGTAAGCCTGATTTGTTTCTTTACAGCAAGGCCCTGCATACGCTCTGTAATCATTAAAACCAGATATGTCAGGTCGACCGGCTCGAAATTTGTAATCATCTCGCCGGCATCGGCTTTGGCAAGCGTGAGAAGATTCTCGATAATTGCTTTCATGCGTTTGGTTTCAAAATAGGCGTTGTCCACCCAGTTCAGCTGGCTCTCCACAGTCTGATCTTCATGATCCTTTAAAACTTCCAGGTTTGTCTGGATCACGGATACTGGTGTCCTCAGCTCATGAGAAGCGTCGGCGAGAAAATCCCTCTGCATTTGATAGCTTTTCTTAATCGGGGCTAGGGTCTTTCCCGAGAGAAAATAGCCCGCCACAACAGAAAGGATAATCCCTGCACCGAGTGTAAGAATAATCCAGCGTGTCGGTGTCTTCAGAACTGCTCTTTCTGTCCCCATATCGCGGATGGTCTGGACAATCAGCACCCTCCCCGAGCTTTCCACGCTCAGATAAGTGCAGATCTTCAAATCCAGCTTTTGGTTTTGGTAATCCGTCACAACCAGTCCGCTTGAAGGATGTTCCGTAAAAAGATAGTCAATGTAGGCTCTGAGCACGTCCGCGCCAACCGGCTGGTACTGCGAAGAAGCCACAACGTGAAACTGATCGTTCCAAACATCGTAAGCCACTTCTTCCTCATCAAGCGAATCGGTCAGATCCTTAAAATTTTTATGAAACTCTTCCACCACGCCGCTTTCGGTGCGGACCTGCGAGACTTCGTAAGCGCCTGCAAGCTGCCGTGCGGCCAGTGTGAGAGTGTCTCTTGCATTGGATTCAAGTGAAAGGCTCAGAGAAAAGTACAGCAAAAGCGCTGTTACGATCCCAATGCTTGCTGTGATAAGCGTGAAAATGAAAGTCAGCTCCACTCTGAGTCTTTTAAAGTTTTTCATGCCTAAGCGTCTTTAGTGAGAATGTAACCTTTTCCGCGCTTGGTCATGATCTTGGTTTTCGAGCCTGCGAGCTTTTTCCTCAGGTAATGAATATAAAGCTCAACGGAGTTTTCTGTGATGTCCGATCCCTCTCCCCAGACTCTTTCCTTGATCTCTTCTTTGGAGAGCGGATGAGCCGTGTTTTTGATCAGCTCCTCTAAGAGGAGCGCTTCCTTTTGCGTGAGCGAGACGGCTTTGTGTCCTGCCGTCAGCTCAAAAGTATCCATATTCAAAGAAAGGTCGTTAAACGTCAGCTTGTCTTCAATATAGATCTCCCATGGTCTTCGCCCAAGCGCGTGAACCCTTGCGAGAAGCTCGTCCGTCTCAAACGGTTTGACGAGATAATCGTCCGCTCCCGCGTTAAATCCCTTCACTTTGTCCTGAAGCGAATCTTTTGCCGTTAAAAACAGGACCGGCACATGAGATCCGTCTTCTCGAATGCGCTCGAGCACTTCAAACCCGTCCATCTTCGGGAGCATGACGTCAAGCACAATCACGTCATAGCGGTTTGCCCGCGCAAGTTCAAGTCCCCT
>DLOL01000078.1:12210-12415 GCA_002478485.1 Eubacteriaceae bacterium UBA7485
GAGCCAGCAGTTTTTCATCTTCAACAAGGAGTATCTTCATCTGGCTTCTCCTCTGATTCTTCCGCCTGCCCGGTTTGCGGTTCCGGCGAAGATTCGGAGGTCTTCTCATCGTCTGAAGAGGTGCTCTCCTCTTCCTTCTTCACCTTTTCTTCCGGCTGTGCGCCTTCGGTTTCTTCCTGGACTTTCTGATCCGGATCATCTTTCG
>DLOL01000078.1:12458-14555 GCA_002478485.1 Eubacteriaceae bacterium UBA7485
ATAGGCTCTCGAATAACTCAAGTCGCCTAAAAGCCCGAGACTTAGAAGTTTATAAGTGAAAAGCCCCAGCATGTAAGCCGTATCCGTATTGACCTCTTCAAGCGCCAGATAGTATTCCATAGCCTCTTTCAGACTTCTTCCCGGACGGTACGGATGATCTTTTGTCAGCCTGTCGAATTCCTGAGCGGCCTCTCTCATCATCATCTCAGACAGGGCGTCCCAAAGCACTTTCTTGACCGGTGAGATTTCCTGCACGCCGATTTCCTTCTTGAGCTGGTCGGCTGCTCTTGAAAATTCATGGACAATCCGCTGGGTGTAGATCGCACTTCTGCCGTCTTCATTTTTGATCGGGGGGAGAAGCTTTTTCATAAGCGGATCCTCCTTGCGGATCCGTTCGTATATTTTCTCGTATTCGTAGATCAGCGTGAACGGCAAAAGCCCGAAGTCTTTTGTCAGCTGTTCCGCACTGGCTTCCGCAGCCCGCTCAATGGAATAATCCTTGTGCATCTTGGTCAGAAGCTTTTTGTATTCCTTCTTGAGGTATTCAAATTCTTCTTTTCGGATGTACTGCTTCAAAGGTGCAAGCGTCTTCATATCTTTCGCCCGCACGCCGATCCCCTTAAAGGCTCCGTTGGCAATGGTGAGACCGCCCCGGTCAAAGAAGATTCGGGAAGGTCCGCCGATTGAAATTTCTTTTACTTCCGCATAAAGATTATTCGGCGCCCGTTCCTCCGTCAGATAGATTGGATCGCGTTTTCCGGAGAAGCCGAGAACAAATCCGGCGGGTGCAAAGAGCCCCCATCCTTCTGTCTCCTCTTTGTTGTCTTCGCTCCCGATCAATTCGGGAACCAGGAGAAAGTTTTCCTTAAAGTACGCGTCAAGCTCTTTTTCTTCTTCTAAACCTGAACGGATTAAATTCTTTTGGTAGTATTTCTGAAGCACCCGGTGCATCAGCTTGTCCGGCTCTCTTCCATCGAAGACCGGTTTGTAATCTTCTTCCAAAAGGACTCTGGAGACTGCAAGGAGAATATGATCGATATTCTTCTTCTCGATCGGCGTATCTCCGCCGATTCCGTCGATCAGATCTTTCTCCACATTGTGGTTGATGTTATCTAAGAGTTTTTGCTCTTTTCTTTTAACCAGATCGTCTTTTTCTCCGTCAAGCCCGTCCAGATACTCCTTAAACGCGTCCGCCGTTTCTTTTCTGGTAAAGTAGAAAGAAGGCTCTCTCAGTTTGTCCGGCCATTTCAGACCTGTGACGGTCAGCACATATGAGGCCCCCTCAATCCGAACGGCAGGTTTGAACTGTTCGTCTTTGAGAAGCGGCAGTGAGAGCACATGCCCGTCCGACCCCTGGACCACAATTCCGGCTCTGCAGGCAAAAACCGTGGCAGACTTCTTTCTTCCGCCCTTTGCGTAGTTTGCCCCGATGTCCAGGTAGCAGCGCGTATCTTTCTCCATCTTCATCAGAAATGCTTCGTAGGTGTCCACTCCGAAATATCCCAGTCTTGCCATGAAGCCTGATCTCAAAACCCTGAAGAGAATAATGTCAAGGCACGTTCTCGACTGCTCGGTTACACCATCTTTGATGATAAAAAGCTCATTGAGATTGTCCTCTGGCTTCTGCCAGTCCGGATCAATCTTAAAAAGACCCATCACGCCAAGGAAGAGGAGCTCGTCAAGAGTTGCGTCCTGAAGCGGAAGGCCAAATGTTTTCTTTATATTGTCTTTAATAAAGGCGTCAATTTTATCAACTTTTTCAACGGCTGCGGAGATCAAACGGTGACAGGTGCCGCATACACAATCGTAATCGATTCCAAGCCGAGGGTACTCCGAATACAGCTTTTTCTCAAAAAAGCCGATCTCTTTTCCACATCTGGCGCATTGTCTTCCCATGATTTCCTCCTCGTAAAAGTCCGGGCAGAGCCCGAGACAATTCTATACGTATTTTATCACAGCGTGATTTAGGTTTTGTTTCATGCCTGAAGGATTCCGCCTGCGAATTCTTCAAATTGTGCTGAAAAACATAAATCAAATAAAAAAAGCTGGAGCTAAAGCTCCAGCTGAACAATCATAATGGTGCGAGGAAAGAGATTT
>DLOL01000037.1:0-3454 GCA_002478485.1 Eubacteriaceae bacterium UBA7485
ACTTTCATCATAGAACCAGAAATCAATCCCGCTTCCTGAGACGGAGGCGGTTTTTTTTCTGGCATTTATCCGTTAAAAATTAACGAAATATAAAAAATATACGTAAACTTCTTGCTTTTTGGCGGAAACAGTTTATAATGAAATTAAGTTAAAACAAAACTTTCCAAACAGATAGCTGTTTACTTCAAGAGAGCACGGAAAAGATGCCCCGGAAGGAGAGAAATAAATAAACAGCTGACAGATGGAGCCGGTCAGAGGCGGGAACTCTGAAAACGCGCAGGACGGGGCGCGGTCATTCGCTGAACTCTTTCCCGAGAGACGGCAGAATACCGGCAGGGCAGCAGCCGGAAGGCAAAGACAATCATAGAAAACAGCGTCTGAGTGGAACTCGTACATCCCATTGTCTCTTACACACCGATCCCAGTGACGGCGGAAAACAAAGAGAACTGAAGTAATCAAATTGAGAATCGGGTGAAACGCAGAGGAAAGGATTGTTGATTGGCCATATGGATGGAAAAGTATGGAGGTATCCAATGCTTCAACCGGACATGAAATGACGCCATTCACGAGGGAAGAACCTGTGAATGGCGTTGTTTTTTTTTGATTTGGTTTTACAGAAGCTCGCGTTCGTGGACTTTTCCCGATTCGAGATGATTGACCACGACCGCGCAAGACGCGTCGCCTGTGACATTGACAAGTGTCCGTCCCATGTCCAGAATCCGGTCAACCCCCAGAATCAGGGAGAGGCCTTCAAGCGGAAGACCGACTTCTTCAAGGATCATCGTCAGCATCACGATTCCGCCGCCGGGAACACCCGCNNGTTCCGATCGAGGCGATCGTGGCCATAAAGATGATGGTGATGATCTGCGCAGGCGTCAGGGTGATGCCGTAGAGCTGCGCGATGAAGACGCAGGTAATGCCTTCGTAAATGGCCGTTCCGTCCATGTTGATGGTTGCGCCGAGCGGAAGGACGAAGCTTGCGATACTCTTCTTCACCCCGATCGATTCGCACGACTCGATGGTCAGCGGAAGCGTCGCGATGGAAGAGTCGGAGGAGTAGGCGAAGAGCATGGCGGGTGTCATCGCCTTAAAGAAGTCTTTCGGCTTCATCTTCGCAATCCCGCCGACCGCCGTTGTGTAAGTGATTAAAATCTGAAGGACAAATCCCAGATAGACAATCAGGATAAACTTCATCAGCGGAAGAAGCACGCTCGGCCCGTTCTGCGCGATGACCGGCGTGAGCATGCCGAAAACACCGATGGGCGAGAGGGAGACAATCATGTCCATGATCTTCATGCTGATCGCATTCAGGCTTTCCGAGAGCGTGATGAAGGGCTGTCCCTTCTCACCCGCCATCAGCGCGCAGAACCCGAAGAACAGGGCGATAATGATGATCTGGAGCATGTTGGTGTTGACCATGGGCTCCAGGATATTGGACGGAATGATGTTGATCAGGGTCTCCGCGATGCTCCTTCCCTCGGAAGAAGCGGTGGTCTGCACCGCCTGCGAGAGCGGAAGATTCACGCCTTTTCCTGCGCCGAGCACCGTCGCGATGAGAAGCCCGATGCTGATGGCGATGATGGTCGTGACGATATAATAAAGAAACGTCTTCCCGCCGATGGCCCCGACTTCCTTGACATCCTGCAGGGAGACCACCCCGCAGATGATGGAGAAGAGGACCACAGGAACGACGATCAGCTTGATGAGGTTTAGGAACACTGTCCCGAACGCGCCGAGGAAATCCACCGAGAAGGCCGGATGNNCCGTGCCGGCGAGAACCGCAAGAACCATGGCCAGGAAGATCTGTCCGGTCAGGTTGAGTTTTCTCCTTTTCTTTTCTTTTGGCTGTCTTTCCATTGATAACTCCAAACTATTGAATTTTTACAATGACTTATTTAAATTTATTCCCTTTTCTCGTCCAACTTGTTCATGATGATTAAAAACAAGATCAAGAAATCAAAATCCTGCCCAGGGGAGCTTTCGGCCATAAAGCGCATGCCAGAATCCGAAAGAATATTCTGCGGCTTCTACCCGGTCTTTTAATGGGAAAATTTTTGATCTGCAAAAGCAGGAAAGGATTTATCTATAATTAAAATTTATCCTCATCATTAGACAATTGCATAAACCGCTAAAAAAAATGGATAATTTGCTGGTTATCATTGTCTGTTTCTCAAGCGTGAGGAAGAAAAAACTCGTTTTAAAATATAATATAAGTCTATAAAGTTTAAAAATAATATTTTAAATTCATAAAGTATCTGAAGATCGAATTTGAAATCACTTTTTACCGTTTCAAGATGCAAGATTTGAAAAAACAAAATATAGTTTTATATTTTAAAATCATAAAAATATGCGTTTTGAAAAAAAAAAAAAAAAAAAATGCATACTATTATATCGAAGCGCTTTATTCGGACGCTGAAAAAGAGAAATGAGATGAGGATAAGCCTATGGAATGGAAAACGCTGGTTGAGCCGGACCAGAACCGTGAAAAACTGCAGGTCTCCGTTACCAGAAGCGGATTTCGAATCGGGACGGGGCTGATCGAAAAGCTGGGAGAGGCTGCAAGAGCCCCTTACATCACTGTGGATCTGGCCACCTTTGAAGGGGAGCCCCGCAGGGCTGAGATCCGCTTTACGGATCAAAGTAGCGCCTATGCCTTTCCAGCATCCCATGCCTATAAAGAAAACGGAAGCCTGAAGTCGGTCACGGTCAACGCAAGCCAGCTTGGAAGGCTCCTCTCCGGGAATCAGCTCTCGGGGACGCTTCGCCTGCCCGCGAGAGAAGAAGACGGAAAACTGATTCTCTCTCTCGGGGAAGCGGAAGGCGGCCCTGTCCGGTGGCAGGCGGTTGAGAACCTGTCAGCGAAGATGCGGGTGCGCGTGCGCATCACGCCGGACGGTATCCGGATGGGACGGGGGATTATCCGAAAACTCGGAAAGGCGGCAGAGCTTCCCTACGCGCGGGTGGAGATCAAAAAGAAGGGCGATCAAGTCATGCGCATCCGCCTGGTCCTGACGGACCGCGACCTGACAACCTCGTTTCCGCTCAATCGTTCGGGACGCGGAAATGGAAGAAACTGTCCGTGGGACATGATCGGTGTGAACTCAAGGACACTCTCGCGCATGATTACAAACGGAAAGACGCTCAACTATCCGGCCGAAGTCAGGGGAAACGAGATTACGATCGTCACGGACGACCGGCTNNCGCAGACGGCATAGCCTGGGAGACGCTGGACCGGGACTTCGGCATGGAGAAACTCTCGCTTGTCGTTACGAAAAACGCGGTGAAGATTCCAAAACGCATCTACACGAGAATTGAGGGGATCGAGTCGATGAACTACGCGCTGATCGCCTACCGAAGACTGGAGGACGGTCTTTACGAAGCCAGGATCACGTTTTTGAAAGACCCGGAAAAGGAGGCGGTCCGTCTATCCTGGAGAGGCGGGTCGGAAGAGATG
>DLOL01000037.1:3506-3653 GCA_002478485.1 Eubacteriaceae bacterium UBA7485
GCGGGTCGAGGCGGAAATCGAGGGGGATGAGCTTTACCTGAAGCAGGCTCCCACGAAGAGAAAAGAAAAAATCAGCTGAAAAAGGGCGCCCTTTCGGACGCCTTTCAAAATTCAAATGGTGTCCACGGCGGGAGTCGAACCCACGGC
>DLOL01000037.1:3780-4739 GCA_002478485.1 Eubacteriaceae bacterium UBA7485
TCGGGGGCGCGTTTTCTTTAACTTTGCGCACTGCCGACCTGGTCGGTCCCGGACGACGCGATTTGCGAGGAAGAACTGGAATCGGTGACCTGAAAAGCCTAGAACTGATAAGCGTCCTTTCTTGAGATTTAATTAAAAGAGAATTACTCAGTTAAATGACAATTCGAAAAGATTAATCCGAAAAAACGAAAGTTTTTCCGGAATAGAGACGGTTTTAACAGGGGATAAAATCTGATAAAATAATAAGGTTAAGAAGACGGGAAGGAGGAAGCCGTGAAAGACGAGAAAAAATTTTGGATCGGGATTCTTTTGCTGGTCTTAGTTGCCGTGGTCGGCCCTTTTCTCATCATGGGCCTCATGTTTCTGATCTCAGGCGTGATCCCGCCGGTGGCATTCCAACCCGCCACGCGGTTTCCATCNNCGTCCTCGCGTTTAAAGGAGGAATCGGCCGGTGAAGTACGAGATCCGGACAGCCGAGAGAAAAGACTATTTAAAGATTCTTGATATCTTAAACCAGGCCATCAGGAAGCGGAACTGCACCGCTCTCCTCACCCCTGCCTCGTTTCAGACCAGAAAAAAATGGTTTCAGGACCACCAGGACGGGAAGCATCCGATTTTCGTCGCGATGGATGGAAACCGCGTGGCGGGNNCGGCGGGTTGGATGGCGGTGACCGCCTACCGGGACGGGAGAGAGGGATTCTCAAAAACCGGGGAAGTGTCCTATTACATTGACGAGAAATATCAAAATCAGGGCGTGGCCAGCGCCTTGATGGAAGAAGTCCTCGAGCGCTGCCGCCTGCGCGGCTTCAAAAGCCTGATGGCGGTGATCTTTGCGGACAACCGGGGGTCCATTGCGCTTGCCGAGAAGTTCGGCTTTGAGAAGTGGGGACTCTTTCCGGGCATCATCGAGATTGATGGAGAGACCAAAGACTGTCTGCAGTACGGACGCGCTTTATAAA
>DLOL01000037.1:4778-8964 GCA_002478485.1 Eubacteriaceae bacterium UBA7485
CGGCGTTTCTTCTACGACGGCCCTTTTTTTATTGTGTAAAGATTAGAAATTCGGAGGAATAGTATGAGAGTCAAAGTCACACTCGCTTGCACCGAATGCAAGCAGCGTAACTACGATACGATGAAGAACAAGAAAAACACGCCTGATCGTATCGAAGAACGCAAATACTGCAAGCATTGCAGAAAGCATACGATCCATAAGGAAACCAAGTAAGCAGGCGGAATTATGGCAAAGAAAACAAAAAAGAACATTGCCAAGAAAAAGAAGAAGCAGAATAAAGTCAAGGCCGTCGTAGAAGAAACGCCGGTCGTCGAGCTTTCCGACAAAGAGCTCAAGGCTCAGGAAAAAGAGGAAGAGAAGAAAAAGAAGCTTGCTGACAAAGAATATCAGCAGAAGATGAAAGCCAAGGAGAAAGAAGAACATCCGGGCTTCTTCAAACGCTGCTCAAACTACGTGGACAGCACTTTTAAAGAGCTCAAGAAAGTGCAGTGGCTTGACAATGAGCAGCTCATGAAAGCTTCAGGCGCGGTCGCGGCGATCGTGGCCGTCTTCACAGGAGCCACCTGGGTGGCAGACTCAGTGCTCGGCTTTATCTCATCCCTTTTACTCGGCATTTAATTTGGAGGCCAACTTATGAACATTACACCCTCTGACGAGCCCAAGTGGTATATTGCCCATACCTACAGCGGTTACGAAAACAAAGTAAAAGAAGGTATTGAGGCGATGGCGGAACATCGGGGCATGGAAGATCAAATTCTTGAAGTCAAGGTTCCTGTTCAGGAAGTGGTTGAAACCAAGAACGACAAGACCGTGGTGCGGGAGAAAAAACTCTTTCCAGGCTACGTCTTAATTCACATGCTCTTGAATGAAGAAACATGGTACATCGTCAGAAACACAAGAGGCGTCACAGGTTTTGTCGGACCAGGATCCGACCCTGTCCCGATGTCAGACCAGGAACTGATTAAGATGGGCATCATGGAAGAACCGGAACCGGTTTACGAGTCCGCTTATGAAGTGGGTGACCGTGTCAGCATCATCAACGGACCTTTCAAGGGTCTCTCCGGGGTGATCCGTGAAGTCTACCCGGAAAAATTCAGAGCAAATGTCATCATCTCGATGTTCGGGGCGCAGGACACGCCGACCGAGCTCGAATTCAAACAAATCAGAAAAGAAGATTAAATCTCTCAGGGGAGGTTAGAACATGGCAAAGAAAGTTATCGGACTGATCAAGCTCCAGATCCCGGCAGGCAAGGCAACGCCCGCTCCACCGGTTGGACCTGCGCTTGGGCAGCACGGTGTTAATATTATGGGCTTCTGCAAGGAGTTCAACGCAAGAACGGCAAACGAAGCCGGCATGATCATCCCGGTCGTCATCACAGTGTATCAGGACCATTCCTTCACATTTGTGACAAAGACTCCGCCGGCAGCTGTTCTCTTAAAGAAGGCAGCGGGCATTGAAACCGCTTCAGGCACACCGAACAAGACAAAAGTCGCTACAGTAACAGAAGATCAGGTTCGCCAGATCGCTGAAACCAAGATGCCGGACTTAAACGCGTCAAGCATCGAATCCGCGATGAGCATGATCAAAGGCACTGCCCGTTCCATGGGTATCGAAGTTAAATAACTTCTGCCCGATTCAGTGGGAGGGGAAACCCGACTTACCACAGGAGAAAACATGAAACACGGTAAAAGATACAACCAATTAACTGAAAACTACGATAAAACCCAGCTTTACGATCTTCCGGAAGCGGTTGATCTCGTAAAGAAGAACGCAAACGCGAAATTTGACGAATCTGTCGAACTGCATGTAAAGCTCGGCGTCGACTCAAGACACGCGGACCAGCAGGTCAGAGGCGCGACCGTTCTCCCGAACGGAACCGGTAACGAAGTCAAAGTCCTCGTTATCACCCAGGGAGACAAGGTAAAAGAAGCCGAAGAAGCAGGCGCAGATTATGTCGGCGCAGATGAAATGCTCGACAAGATCCAGAAAGAAAACTGGTTTGACTTCGATGTCATCATCGCTTCCCCTGACATGATGGGTAAAGTCGGCCGTCTCGGCCGACTGCTAGGACCGAAGGGTCTCATGCCGAACCCGAAATCCGGAACCGTTACCCCGAACATTGCGCAGGCCGTCAAAGACACGAAAGCCGGTAAGGTGGAATACCGTCTGGACAAGACCAACATCATCCACCTCATCATCGGTAAGGCTTCCTTCACGGATGAAGCTTTACTCGAAAACCTCTCATCTATTCTTGACACGATTAAAAAAGCAAAACCGGCTGCTGCGAAGGGTCAGTATTTCAGATCCGTCACCGTCTCCAGCACCATGGGACCTGGCGTCAAGATCAACCCTGCAAGAATCTAACCGGACAGGCTTGACAATCGAGCTTCAGGCCTATATACTGGAGTAGTTGAAAATAAAAAAGCCAATCGAAACGTCATCCACAGACAGTAGGGACCGCTAGCGGTTATAAACATCCTACCGAGGTTGAAGCTCGAGCGTATCATGAGATAATTCTGCTCTCTTCACCTTGTGGAGAGAGCTTTTTTGTTTTGCCAACAAAATCCCATAAGGAGGAAAGCATGGCGAACAGCGCGATCATCGAATCGAAAGCAAAACTTGTTGACGAATTAGCGGACAAGTTAAAGAACGCGCCTTCCACCATCGTCGTCGATTACCGTGGCGTAAACGTCGATGAGGTGACAGCTTTGAGAAAAGCTGCCAGAGAAGCGGGCGTCGAATACAAAGTCTACAAGAACACCATGGTCAAGCGCGCACTCGACAAGGCGGGCATCGAAGGCTTCTCGGAATACTTCGAAGGACCAACCGCTATTGCGATTGCAACAGAAGACGCGGTTGCACCTGCCAAAGTTCTTGACAAGTACGCGAAAGAATTTAAAAACCTTGAGATCAAAGCTGGTCTCGTAGACGGAAAAGTTGTTGACGTCGACGGCGTTACAGCACTTGCCAAACTTCCTGCAAGAGAAGTCCTCGTTGCTCAGGTTCTTGGAACCCTCAACGCACCGATTACCGGACTTGTCAATGTCCTCAACGGCAACATCCGAGGTCTTGCGGTTGCACTCAATGCAATTGCCGAACAGAAAGCGGCTCAGGAAGCTTAATCATTTATTTCAGAAAACAGGAGAATTATTACAATGAGCGAAAAAATTACTGCATTAATCGAAGAAGTTAAAGGCTTAACCGTTCTCGAACTCTCAGAACTCGTTAAAGCATTAGAAGATGAATTTGGCGTTAGCGCTGCAGCTCCGGTTGCTGTCGCTGCTGCACCGACTGCTGGCGGAGAAGCTGCACCGGCTGCTGAAGAAAAATCTGAATTTGACGTTGTCCTCGAAAACGTCGGCGACCAGAAGATCAAAGTCATCAAGGTTGTCCGTGAAGTGACCGGCCTTGGTCTGAAAGAAGCGAAAGCTCTTGTTGACGGCGCTCCGAAAACCGTCAAGGAAGGCGCAACCAAAGAAGAAGCGGATGAAATCAAGACCAAACTTGAAGAAGTCGGCGCAACGGTTGCTGTCAAATAACTTTAACCGGAACACGAAAGCAGATGCATCAGGAATTCCTGATCATCTGCTTTTTTTACGTTTCCGCCTTCATCCGGAAATAGCCAAGCCTTAAAAGAATTCAGCAATCCGCTCTAAGGATGAATGAAGTGAACGGAATCAAAATAACCATGCAGTCTTTTCATAGAAGAGTAAGGAGAGATATTAACAGTTGTTTGAAGCAGTCGAGCGCAAAAGGTAAGAGTTACAAGAAGCGGACAGGATCAAGGCCTCCCGGTTTCTTGTCTGTCAATCCGCGTGTATCCCTGCGATAATAGAAGAAAAAGCTGTCTGTGCCGAGGGCAGTTTGCTTTCAGTCTTCGGAAGGTTTCAAGATATGGAGATACCCGAAATCCTTCCGGATGGATTTGAATGAAATATAGAAGAAAATGGAGTGTTTCCTGGGCGGAGGATCAATCCTTCCGGCTCTTTTGCATCCGGCCTTTACTTGATTTTATGAAAAGAGAGAAGACGGACAGGAAAAGCAGACGGCCTCCCGGAGAGGGAGACCGTTTTTTTAAATGCCCAGATAATGTCGGCCGTAGGCGTCGGCTGCTTTGATCGCATTGAAGACATCAACCGCGGTGACTTCTTCCGGAAGATTGTGAAGCGTATCCGTTTCCGCAGC
>DLOL01000037.1:9015-9181 GCA_002478485.1 Eubacteriaceae bacterium UBA7485
CAGTCCCATATGGGCGCACCACCCGAGGATTTCATCGAATTCGCCTTCGGGCATGTTTTGGAGAACCAGCTGCACCAGTGTGCCGAACGCGACCTTTTCTCCATGGTACTTTTCATGGCACTCAGGAAGAACGGTAAAGCCGTTGTGGATCGCATGCGCGCCTGCA
>DLOL01000037.1:9229-15214 GCA_002478485.1 Eubacteriaceae bacterium UBA7485
TGTGACCGCGCCTGCTTCAAGTGCGACTTTCGCCTTATGGCCTTCATCAAGAAGGGTGTTGAGGCAGAGCTCTGCAAGCGCGATGGCCGCCGATGTCGGCTTTGCGCCCGCGCAGGTGATTGCTCCCGATTCTTCGCAGGCCTTGACTTCGAAATAGGTCGCAAGCGCATCGCCCATGCCGGAGACGGTGAGGCGGACGGGAGACTTTGCAATGACGTCGGTGTCCATGAGGACGATGTTGGGGTTCGCCGGAAGGAAGAGATATTCTTCGAATACACCATCATCCGTGTAGATGACAGATAGCGCGCTGCACGGCGCGTCGGTCGATGCGATTGTCGGGACGATCATGACCGGGATCTTGTTGTAGTAGGCGACCGCTTTTGCGGTATCGAGGATCTTTCCGCCACCGATGCCGATGACGAGGTTCAGTCCCTTTTCCTTGACGACTTCCGAGAGGCGGTTAATTTCCGTCTTTGAGCATTCGCCGTTGAAATAGTCATATACCGGCGTGATATCGGCTGAAGAAAAGCTTTTTTCTAGCGTCTCTCCCACGCGTTTGTAGCCGCCTTTGCTGATCAGGACCAGCGGTTTTTTCCCGAGATCGGACGCGTAGTCGCCGATGTTGTTCAGTTCGCCCGCTCCCTGAACGTATTTGTTCGGGCTGATTAAAATTTTTGCCATGTAACCTTCCTCCTCGTATCTCTTTTCTTTTATTTTACAGGAAGGCGATAGGAGGCCTTCTTGGAGTTCGGCTATAAATTTAACGAGATGTGGGAATTTTGCGAATCAGTCACTCGGGTAAGGGAGGCAAAATTCTCTTATGATATACTAAGACTATTGCAAAAACAAAGCTAGAAATAACAGGATCAAGACATGGCTAAGAAAAAACAATTTAAAAAAGAACTTGCAGATATGGAGGAAAATTTTCCTCAGTGGTATACAGACGTCATTTCAAAGACTGAAATGGTAGATTACTCTCCGGTTAAGGGCTTTATGGTCATCCGCCCGTACGGCTACGCGATCTGGGAAAATATCCAGTCCGCCATGGACAAGCGCTTCAAGGAGACCGGACACCAGAACATGTATTTCCCGCTCCTGATTCCGCAAAGCCTTCTTGAGAAGGAAGCGGAACATGTGGAAGGATTTGCCCCGGAAGTAGCCTGGGTGACCAAAGGAGGCGGGAAAGAACTCCAGGAGCCCCTTGCGATCCGTCCGACTTCCGAGACGATCATCTGCGATATGTACTCTAAGTGGCTTCATTCCTACAGGCAGCTTCCTTTCCTCTACAACCAGTGGTGCTCGGTTGTCCGCTGGGAGAAGACCACAAGGCCTTTCCTGAGGACTTCAGAGTTTTTGTGGCAGGAAGGCCATACGCTTCATGAAACCAAAGAAGAGGCGGAAGAAGAAACCATGCGCATGCTGAATATCTACCGGGAAGTGGTGGAGAACGAGCTGGCCATTCCGCTCGTGGTCGGCCGCAAGAGCGAGAAGGAGAAGTTCTCCGGCGCGGAAGCGACATACACTATTGAGGCGATGATGCATGACGGACAGGCGCTTCAGAGCGGCACCTCTCATTACCTTGGACAGAATTTCACAAAAGCCTATGATGTCACTTACCTTGACCGCAACAACGAGCAGTCCTATCCGTTCCACACCTCCTGGGGCGCTTCCACCCGGCTGATCGGGGGTCTGATCATGGTGCACGGGGATGAGAACGGACTGGTGCTTCCGCCGAGAATCGCACCTGTCCAGGTGGTGATCATTCCGGTCGCGGCGCATAAAGAAGGCGTTTTGGACAAAGCCTATGAACTCAAGGACGCGCTGAAGGGCTCGTTCAGAGTGGAGCTGGATGATTCAGACCAGTCGCCGGGATGGAAGTTCAACCAGTGGGAAATGAAGGGCGTACCGGTGCGCGTGGAAATCGGGCCGAGGGATCTTGAAGCGGGCCAAGCGGTTCTTGCGCGCCGTGATACCGGAGAGAAAATCACGGTGGATCTTGAAAATCTCGAGCAGGAAATCGGAGCGCTTCTGGAAGAGATTCAGAAAAACCTCTACCAGAAAGCCCTCAAACACCGTGACGAGCGAACCAGTGAAGCGAAGAACATGGAGGAATTCAAGAAAAACCTCCAGGAAAAACCCGGATTTATCAAAGCCATGTGGTGCGGAGACCGGGCATGTGAAGATAAGATCAAAGAAGAAACCGGCGCGACGCTCCGGGCGATCCCATTTGAAGACGAACAGGAAGTAATCGGAGATGGCACCTGCGTATGCTGCGGAAAACCCGCTGACAAGATGGCTTGGTTCGCAAGAGCCTATTAATGCNNAAAAGAAGTTTTTATTATCAAGGATTTCTTCACAGAAGAATATGTTGAAAAGGCGAGAGCTTATTTAACCCGTCTCTACGGAGACGGGGTGCTCCCGCTTGTTGAGGAGATGAAAACGCTAACAAACCCGGTTCTGATNNTTTACCCAAGCCGAGCACCAGCGGGTGACGGACCGCGTGTTCAAACTCAACAACACCGTTTTTGCCGGAGGAGACATCTCTGCCGCCGTAAATAAAGCCTCACATGTGTTTCCGCACATCATCACGGCCGGATCGGGCCTTATCGGAGAGTTCGGAGGAGCTGATCCGGTCAGACGGGAAATTGCCGCGGAGCTTTGCAGGCAGGCCAATTCTGCGGGATTTACAAGACTCATCGATGAAGTCACAAGCAACTATCCGGTCACCACGATCATTCCGGCCTATCCGGGAGAGCCCGGGTGGGAGCTTCTTGAAGGGGTCCGGATTTTTGAGATCTTCTCCAAGGAGACTGCCGATATCGGACTTTTTATTGATCAGACCGGAAATCCGAGCCATCCCTTCACCGCTTTTGGACTTATTATTGCAAGTTGACAGAAAAGCGCACGATTTTTCGAATTTTTTCAGTTTTGGGCAGGTCTTAAGTTGTTTAGAGAAAATAAAGTGATAAATATCATATATAGACAACTGTATTTTGATAAAGAATAAGGAGATTATATGCGACTTCTTCTCGCTGAAGATGAACGGGAAATGGCAAAAGCGCTTTCCGTCATCCTAAAACACAACAATTACTCGGTCGATACCGTCTATAACGGCATCGACGCTCTTGACTACGGCCTTACCGAGAACTATGACGGGATTATCTTAGATATTATGATGCCCGGAAAGGACGGCCTTGAAGTCTTGAAAGAGCTCAGAGAACAGGAAATTGACACACCGATTTTAATGCTGACGGCAAAGTCCACTGTGGAAGACAGGATTGAAGGACTCAATCTCGGCGCGGATGATTATCTGATCAAGCCGTTTGACACCGGAGAGCTCCTTGCAAGAATCCGCGCGATGACCAGACGGAAAGATGAATTTGTTCCGAATGTGCTCAAAATCGGAAATGTGAAGCTGAATCGTGAAAATTCAGAACTCACCGGAGCGACGGACACGATCCGGCTGACCAATAAAGAGTTCCAGATGCTTGAAATGCTTATGGAAAACCCGAACATGCTCATCTCAACCGAACGCTTCCTTGAACGAATCTGGGGACTGGATACGGACTCGGAAATCAACGTGGTCTGGACCTATATCTCCACGCTGAGAAAGAAGCTTCACAGCGTCGGGGCGGATGTGGAAATCAAAGCCTCGCGAGGTTCGGGATACACCCTGGAAAAGATTAAAGAATGATCAACAGGCTCAGGAACAAATTTATTCAGATTGCTATCTTTTCAGTCGTTATCGTCCTATTTTTGGTGCTTGGAACATTAAATCTGATGAATTTTAAAGACCGCTGGGATGACGCGGTCAGTATCCTGACCATCATTTCTGAAAACAACGGTTATTTCCCGGATTACAGCAAAATCGACCGGGATAAGGATTATGTCCAGGGAATGCTGATTACCGAAGAGACGCCTTACGAGACCAGGTACTTTTCTGTCTCAACGGACAGCAAGGGGACGATTACGCAGATTAACATGAGCCATATCGCGGCAGTTTCCGCCACCCAGGCTTATGATTACGCGAAGACCGCGCTCTCCAAGCACAAAGAGATCGGCGTGATCAATCCGTACTTTTACATGATCAACCGCTCGGACAAGGGGGATTACATCGTCTTTCTGGACAGGCGATCGGAACTTGCCTCCGCCACGCAGCTCATGGTGCTCTCATTTGTTATCGCGGCCTTCTGCCTGGTGATTGTCTTCCTGCTCATCGCGATTCTTTCGAAGAAAGCGATTGAACCCTACATCGAGAATATGGAAAAGCAGAAGCAGTTTATCACGGATGCGGGGCATGAGATCAAGACGCCCCTCGCCATCATCTCGGCTGATACCGATGTGATCGAGATCGAGAGCGGAAAGAGCGAGTGGACAGAGAGTATCAGAAACCAGGCGGCGCGCCTGAGCGAACTCACTCAGAACATGCTCACGCTTGCCAAAATGGAAGATTCCCAGAAATCGGACGTATTTGAGAAGTTCAATATCTCGGAACTTGCGGTTTCAGTGGTTGAGGAATTCAGGCCTCTCTCCGTGACGGATGACGTGGAATTTCTCATCGATATTATGCCCGGCATTGAGATGAACGGATCGAAGGCGGAAATCAGGCAGCTTTTCTCAGTGCTTCTGAACAATGCTTTCAAGTACACCAACAGGAATGGAACGATCTGGTTTCATCTCTACAGAAAACGCTCCTCGGTGATTCTGGAGCTCGACAACACGGCGGACAACCTTCCGGACGGAGACCTGAACAAGCTTTTCGACCGCTTCTACCGCGCGGATAATGCAAGAAGCAGAGAGACCGGAGGATACGGAATCGGGCTTTCGATCGCCAGAGCCACCTGTGAAGACCACAGAGGCAGCATCACAGCAAAAAAACTCAATGATCATAAGATTCGCTTTCGGGCGGTGCTTAACGCGTAAGAGTCTGGATTTTCTCCGGGCTCTTTTTGTATATCGTCTTCATCCTGTATACTAGAAGTATGAATAAAGAGTAGGCTCAGGTGCGTAGTGTCTGCGGATGGGAAGTTGCCGTAGAACGAATGCGAAAGCGCGATGCCGGGCCGCTTCCGCTTTTTCAAAATACCCTTGAGGGTGGCATTACGCCATGCGAAACGTACGTTGAAGGCGCGGAAGCATTACTTGAAGGAGGATTAAATGAAAAGTAATGCTGCTGTCCATTCCCGTCAAAAGACGAGGCTTGTGGTGTACGCGGGATTGATGATCGCCGTGTCCGTAGTTCTCAAAATTGTTTTTGAGGTCTACATTCCCCTGGGCGGTTTTCCCAGTCTCAGAGTCAACCTGACCGCCATTCCCATTATCTTGTCCGGCATCCTGCTTGGACCCTGGACAGGGTTTCTTGTGGGGGTGATCTCAGATCTCCTCTGCTTTGTGATTAAGCCGGGAGGTCCCTGGTTTATCGGCTTTACAATTTCTGCAGGACTTTCAGGACTGGTGCCTGGATATTTGTGGATGCTCTTCAGATCCCGCAATGTGAAGGGAATCAAGTGGATCAACGCAGGTTTTATCGTGGCTGCTCTAGGCATTCTTTTTGCCACCGGCCTGTTCAGTATTAAAGACGCCACCGTTTATTATATGGGCGAAGCGCTCCATCCGCTGCTACTCACGCTCTTTCTGTTCCTTCTGGTTTTGTTTGCCGTTTATCCGTTTATCGCGGAAAGGTTCATGAAGAAGGCCGATGCTGAGTTTTCAGAGGATCTCTTGATTATCGTAACGTTTGAGCAGGTGATCAATTCAATTATCCTCAATACCTGGTTTCTCACTATGCTTTACGGCCAGGCCTGGATGATTCTGCTTCCTGGCAGGGTGATTACCAATATTTTCCTGATCCCTTTGTACACGCTGATTTTATCGGTTCTGTTAAAGGTGATTCCAAAGAAATATCATCTGCGCGGACTCAAAACAAAGCGCGCGTAAATAAAAAAAAACGAAAAGGACCCCGCTGGAGGAAAGAGTTGAAATTGC
>DLOL01000034.1 GCA_002478485.1 Eubacteriaceae bacterium UBA7485
TTTCCTTTAATGCGACAGCCCCTTTTTTAATACCGTTCAAAGCATTTTTTGATCTTATCTTTGTCTTTTCCATACTTCTTGAGTGCCAGCATAAGAAGAAGTCTAGCCTTTTGCGGAGAAAGCCTGTAGGAAGGAACTGTTTTACCCGAAGGGTCAAAAACCGGAGAAGGATACACCAGGACTTCAGGAAGTCTTGAGCTTCTGACCAGCATACACTCCCCTTCATAGTTTTCGATCAAGTCCTGAATGGCTCTCGGGTAATTTCCAGCGCCGGTTCCCGCCATGACAACGCCGTCATATTTTTCAAGCATAAAAGAAAGAAGTTCAGGATCCGATTCTTCATGGATATAGAACACTTCCACCTTCGGCATTTCTTCCAGCTCAATATCTGTAAGATCTGACTGTGCTGTATGATCCCGGTAAGGGCTTTGAATTATACATACATCTGCATCTCTCGTATAA
This sequence comes from Eubacteriaceae bacterium UBA7485, assembly GCA_002478485.1. Taxonomy (GTDB): domain Bacteria; phylum Bacillota; class Clostridia; order Eubacteriales; family Eubacteriaceae; genus UBA7485. The sequence goes on from DLOL01000034.1 coordinate 463, forward strand.
CCCAGCATGCCGAAGCTGTTTGTCGAAAATGCGTCAATTCTCGCCCCGTTTTGCTTTTGAATATCCCGTCCGGAATAGATATCGCCTCCGAACACGACCAGCACGCCTTTTCCGCTTGACGCCGGACTGGACGCTGTTTGGATCGCCTGGTATAGATTACCCGGACCGTCAGGGCTGATAGCGGTTGCTGGGCGCATAGCTCCTGTCATAACAACCGGTTTCTTTACATTTAACACCAGATTCAATAAAAAGGACGACTCTTCCATCGTGTCTGTCCCGTGTGTAATAACCATACCGTCGATTTCAGGATCTTTCTCCAGTCTTTCACAAAGTTTCTTTAGCACTTTATAATCGTGAAATGAGATATCATTCGAATCTAAATGATTAACTGAATAAACTTTTATACTTACTTTTCCGCTAAGCTCGGGAATTGAATCTAGAATACGCTCCACCGGAAGCTCTCCTGCTTTATAGTTTGCATCTTCTCCTTTAGGACCGGTTCCTGCTATGGTCCCTCCTGTTTCAATAACCGCTATTGTTTTCAATTCATCTTTATTCATGTTTACCTGTCTTTCCTTTACGGAACAAGACCCGCTGCTCACTAATTCTGCAGCGGGTCTTGTTCTGTGTGAATTTTTGACTTATCAGATCATCCTCAAAAGCTCGACTGTTAATAGCTCTTACTGAGTGATTAAGCCGAGACTTTGTTTCATCCGCAGGACGCGTTCCACCGCCTCATTCACCCTGTCCTGTGAAAGTGTACCGTTGTTGACCGCTTCAAGAACGGCAGGAATCTGCTGTTCATAGGACGATGAAATGATCATATCAGCCCCTGCCTGAAGTGCCATTAAAGCTGCGGTATCCTGATCCGTATAATCAGAGAGCCCTGCCATATCAAAATCATCTGTGATGGCGACTCCGTTAAATCCTAGATTGTTCCGAAGAAGGCCATATACGGCAGGCGAAAGACTTCCCGGATGATCCGGGTCAACGGCTTCAATGATGTTATGAGTAACCATCACGGAATTCGCGCCGTTTTCTATTCCGGCTTTAAACGGCAGAAAGTCCACAGTTTCAAACGTTTCTAAATCTTTTGTATCGTGAACGATCTCTCCGTGTGAATCCAGGTTATTCCCGTAACCCGGAAAATGCTTCAATGAAGACCCGATTCCCGCCTTTTTCATCTCGTCCACAATTGCGCCAATCACATCGGCTGTAGTCTGGGCATCCTGTCCGATTGTCCTTGAATAAATGAAGCTGTTTGGGTCTGTGCTGACATCCGCAACCGGTGCAAGGTTAAAGTTGATTCCGTAAGAGAGGAGCTCCTTTGATTTTTTCTGCGCATCTTCTCGAACCGCATCAATCCCTCCCTGGTTGTAAAGCTCTTGTGGAGACTGATAAAACTCTGAAACCAGATTTTGATTGTAGCTGATGCGCGTAACATCTCCCCCTTCTTCATCTGAAGCAATTAGAAGCGGAATTTTTGAAACGGACTGCCAGTTTTGAATCTTCTCTCTGAAGGAATCCGCCGTTTCATTTTCAAAATCAACGCCAAAAAGAACAAGCCCGCCCGGCATTTCCTTTTCAATCACCGAATCCACATTCTCCTGCGGCGTTCGGATTAAAAAGAGCTGCCCGATCTTCTCTTCGATCGACATATTCTCCATTAATTTCGTGACCGGATCCTGCTCTTCCTGCCTGACTTCACTGATTTCGTCTTTGACGGCCTCTTCCACTCTTTCTTCCACACTCTCATGGTTTCCGGCAGGAATAAAGTGAAAGGCAAAAATGACGGCTACGACCACGATTGCGCCTAATAAAACCCACTGTGCTGTCTTTTTCAATGAAACCTCATTTCACTTCTATCTGGCAGGCTTTCATCGCGTCAAGCGCGTTGGCATGACTCTCAGGAGTAACGCCTGCACAGCAGCTGCTGTCTACTTTAACCGTGGCTTCCGGAAACGCTGCTTTTAAAATCATGGCATTGCTGATGACACAAATATCTGTGCATATTCCAATCAGCTCAATTTCGTCTACAGGGCTCGTTTTTGCCATCGACTGAATTCTCCTCGGAAGCTCGAGACTTCCAAATGTGGGCTTTTCAAGCCTCTCCTTTAAAAGGGGAGCTAGATCTTCTTGAAGTTCCCAGCCTTTCGTCCCCCTGACACAGTGTGGAACCGGCAGTCTCCGACCCTCCTGTGTATTTAGATAATCTTCCCCGTGTGTGTCTTGTGTAGCTAGCACAGTTCCATCAAAATTTTTAATTTTATCTAATACATCCGGAACAATCGCTTCTGCTTCCGGAGTTCCAAGTGAGCCATCGATAAAGTCATTCTGCATGTCTACAACCACTAAAAACTTCATTCTTCCCTCCATACTCATTTTTTACTTATATTCTACCATTGATCAGAAAAGCAAAAAGACCTCCTCCCCATTAGGAGAAAGTCTTTTCTATCATGCCGGAGTTTTTTCGGTGTTTAACGTCTTTCTTATCTCTTCATCTCTGTCCCAGCGTTCTATCGCTTCATGTACACCGCTTTCCAGTGCTTTCTTGAGATAAGGACCGGTTGGTGACTCTTCAATCTGGGCCACCTGTTCAGGGGTTCCCTGGGCAATGACGCGCCCGCCTGCATCCCCCCCTTCAGGTCCCATTTCGATCAGCCAGTCCGCTGACTTGATAAGATCAATATTGTGTTCGATCACCACGACCGTACTTCCTTGATCCACAAGACGCTGCAGCACTTTGATCAGCTTTGAGACATCATCCATATGAAGTCCCGTCGTCGGTTCATCCAAAATATACATGGTTCCGCCTGTGTTGATCTTGCATAATTCTGAGGCAAGCTTAACACGCTGTGCTTCACCGCCTGACAGCTGGGTAGAAGGCTGTCCGAGTTTAATATATCCAAGTCCGACATCCACCAGTGTCTTGAGGATACGCGAAATTCTCGGCATGTTCTTGAAGAATTCATAGGCTTCTTCTGCCGTCATATCAAGCACATCCGCAATACTCTTTCCTTTGTACTTAACTTCAAGCGTCTCTCTGTTATAGCGCTTTCCTTCACATACTTCACAAGGCACTTCCACGTCCGGCAGGAAGTTCATCTCAATAGTCTTTATGCCATCGCCTTTGCATGCTTCGCACCGGCCCCCTTTTGTATTAAATGAAAAGCGGCCTTTTTTATAACCTCTCGCCTTGGCTTCCGGTGTGGAGGCGAACAGATCGCGAATCATATCAAACACTTTCGTGTAGGTTGCGGGATTGGATCTCGGCGTGCGTCCGATCGGGCTTTGGTCAATACTGATGACTTTATCAATATTCTCAATGCCTTCAATGGATTTATGGGCCAGAGGTTCTGCGTGGCTCTTATAGAGTTTCTTTGACAGCGCTTTGTAGAGAATCTCATTAACCAAGGTAGACTTGCCGGATCCTGAAACACCGACTACCGAGATGAATTTTCCAAGCGGAAAGTCGACCGTTACATTCTTCAGGTTATTCGCGGTAGCTCCTTTTACCGTGATCGTCTTGCCGTTTCCTTCTCTTCTTTCAGTTGGAACAGGAATATACTTTTTCCCGGAAAGATACTGGCCCGTGAGCGAATCCGGCGTATCGATAATGGTTTGAAGCGATCCGGCAGCCACCACATTTCCACCGTGCTCTCCGGCACCCGGTCCGACATCCACCAGATAATCGGCTTCTTCGAGTGTCTCTTCATCATGTTCAACAATGATTAACGTATTTCCCAAATCCGTTAAGTCCCTCAGGGTTTTCAGAAGTTTCTGGTTGTCTCTTTGATGGAGTCCAATGGAAGGTTCGTCAAGCACGTATAAAACCCCCATCAATTTCGAGGAGAGCTGCGAGCTGAGCTTGATCCTTTGGGATTCTCCTCCAGACAAAGAAGCCGCGCTTCTGGAAAGCGTCAGATAATCAAGTCCGACATCCTTGAGGAATTTTAACCTTACCTTGATTTCCTGCAAAAGCATTTCCGCAATTTTCATCTGTGTTGGAGTCAGTTCAAGATGATCAAAAAAGGTCTCAAGATTCTTTACAGACATATCCGTTAAATCAATAATGTTGATGTTTCCGACTGTCACCGCCAGCGCGTTTTTATTCAGTTTCTTTCCCTTACACGTCTTGCAGACAGAATCTTTCATGTACTTTTCGATCCTGTCCCGGACTGAGGCATATTCTGAATTGTGATAAAGACGGTTCATCCGGTTGATTGAACCTTCCCAGTGACCATTCCTCCCAGCATCATAATCCGTTCCATAAAGAATGTCATGAATAAGTCCTTCCGGCGCGCTTGTGAGCGGCTCGTAAACGGAAAAATCATAATGATGGCAGATATCTTCAACGGCATCCTGAAAAAAACCGTAATCATACCGGTGAGAAGCAAATTTAATAGCTCCTTCATCAATCGAAAGGTTCATATCTGGAATGATTAAATCCGGATCGACGGTTTTATGATAGCCAAGTCCGTTGCAGTCAGGACACATCCCGAAAGGATTATTGAATGAGAAAGATCTCGGTTCAAGTTTCGGCATGGAAATATGACAGTCCGGACATGAGAGATTCTCACTGAAGAGCATGGTCTCTCCTCCGATCACATCACATTCAACCAGTCCGTCTGCCAGTTTCAAGGCGGTTTCCACCGAGTCTGTCAAACGCTTTCGAATGCCTTCCTTCGCCTTAAGGCGGTCAATCACAACAGAGATGGAATGTTTATAGGTTTTCTTTAAATTGATCTCTTCACTCAAGTCGTAAAGCTCGCCATCAACAATCACTCGCGCATAACCTTCCCGTCTCAAACGTTCAAACAGTCTCTTAAATTCCCCTTTTTCACCTCTGACAACTGGTGCCAAAATCTGAAATTTCGTGCTTTCCGGTAGTTTTTCAATTTCATCTACAATCTGGTCAATCGACTGACTTGTGATCTCTTTTCCGCATTTCGGACAATGCGGCGTTCCAACCCGCGCGTAAAGCAGCCTCAGATAATCGTAAATTTCAGTTACGGTCCCCACGGTCGAACGAGGGTTTCGATTGGTCGTTTTCTGCTCGATGGAAATTGCAGGCGAGAGTCCTTCGATACTCTCCACTTTTGGTTTTTGTGCGTTTCCTAAAAATTGTCTGGCGTAGGAAGAGAGCGACTCCATATAGCGGCGCTGCCCTTCCGCGTAAATTGTGTCAAACGCGAGCGTGGTTTTTCCTGAACCTGACACACCTGAGAAAACGACCATCTGGTTTCTCGGGATGGTCAAATCGACGTTTTTCAGGTTATGCTCTCTCGCGCCTTTAATTTCGATATCTTTAATCATAATCCTCAAAAAACCCGGCATTTATCCGGGTTGAATCTTACTTGGTCGTTTTCTTCTTTCTTCGTCCCCTTTTTGTCTTCTTCGGGGCTTCCTCATCGATCACGGTTTTTAGCGTTGCGCCTGTGATCTCTTTTCCTTTCTTGATGGCATTGACGTCTTTCTTTTCGTCTTCTTTCTCCATCTCTTTCAGGATTTTAATCTGATCTCTATAACGCGCCGCGTCTTCAAATCGCATTTCCTGCGCGGCTACCTGCATCTGCTGTGTGAGATCTTCAATTTGGTCTGCGTAACTTAAAATTTCCTCTGAATCATCCAAAAGAGCTTCGTCTTCTGCCGCTGTAGTGGCCTGAATAATACCTCGAATATCCTTTTTAACTGTCATTGGAATAATGCCATGCTCTTCATTGTAGGCTTTTTGGATTTCGCGTCTACGATTGGTTTCGGAAATAGCGGCGTCCATGGACTTTGTGATATTGTCCGCGTACATAATCACTTTCCCGTCCGCGTTTCTCGCAGCTCTGCCAATGGTCTGGATCAGGGAAGTTTCACTTCTTAAATACCCTTCTTTATCCGCATCTAAGATAGCAACCAAACCGACTTCTGGAAGATCCAGACCTTCTCTGAGCAGGTTGATACCGACGAGCACATCAAAATTTCCAAGTCTTAAATCCCTCAGGATTTTCATACGTTCAATGGTGTCAACATCGGAATGGAGGTAATTCACCCGGATTTTTTTCTCTTTTAAATACCGGGTTAAATCTTCCGCCATCTTTTTGGTCAGCGTAGTCACAAGCACCCGGTTTCCTTTCTCCAGCTGCATCCGGATTTCGCCTTCCAGGTCATCAATCTGCCCCTTGATCGGACGCACTGAAATTTCCGGATCTAGCAGTCCGGTTGGCCTGATGATCTGTTCGACAGTATTCTCGGAATGTTCCTTTTCATAAGGGCCCGGTGTAGCGGAAGTAAAAATAATTTGTTTAATTTTTGATTCAAACTCTTCAAAGGAAAGCGGACGGTTGTCGTATGCGGAAGGAAGTCTGAAACCATAGTCAATAAGATTTTTCTTCCTTGAACGGTCTCCACCGCCCATCCCGCCGATTTGCGGAATGGAAACATGGGATTCATCGGCAATAATCATAAAGTCGTCTGGAAAATAATCGATCAGCGTAGCTGGTGGATCACCCGGCTTTGTCTGGTTTATATGGCGGGTGTAGTTTTCAATACCGTTGCAGTAGCCCATTTCCGTGAGCATCTCAATATCATAATTGGTTCTCTGAACAATTCTCTGCGCTTCAACCAGCTGATTGCGTTCCAGAAAATACTGATAACGTTCCCCGAGTTCCTTTCGGATATCCACAATGGCTTTTTCAATTTTATCGCGGGAAGTTGTGTAGTGGCTTGCCGGAAAAATGGAGATATGGCTCAGTTCTCCGAGTATTTCACCGGTTACCGTGTTAATTTCAACAATCCGGTCGATTTCATCTCCAAAAAACTCGATCCGGACAGCCTTATCGGTTGATGCAGCCGGATAGATTTCCAACACATCTCCTCTTACCCGAAACGTGTTTCGTTCAAATGCGATATCATTTCTGACATACTGGATATCAACCAGTCTTCTGATGATTTCGTCCCGGTCTTTTTCCATTCCCGGACGCAGACTTAATACCAGATTTTCGTAGTCAATTGGAGAACCAAGTCCGTAAATGCAGGAGACGGAAGCCACGACAATCACATCGCGTCTTTCAAAGAGAGCGGCCGTCGCGGAGTGGCGTAGCTTGTCAATTTCGTCATTGATCGCAGAGTCTTTTTCAATATAAAGATCAGATCTCGGCACATAAGCTTCCGGCTGGTAGTAATCATAATACGAGACAAAATATTCCACCGCGTTATTTGGAAAGAAGCTTCTGAATTCATTAGCAAGCTGAGCGGCCAGGGTTTTGTTGTGAGCAAGTACCAGAGTGGGTTTTTGGACTTTTTCGATCAATTTGGCCATTGTGTAAGTTTTTCCTGAACCGGTAACGCCTAAAAGAGTCTGGAATTTCTTCCCTTCTTCAATTCCTTCTGCCAGTCCGTCAATCGCCTTTTGCTGATCTCCCCTCGGCTCGTAATCCGACACAACCTCAAACGGATGCACCATTTGCGTTTTATCCACAGTCTTTCATCTCCTTTCACATGATTTAGAACGTATCCAAGCCATGCCTGGTTCTAACGAGTAGTTCTATTATACAAAATCAGTCAAATAAAGTATATATAAGGATCAAATAAAGATATAATTAGGGGCTTATAAACAAAAAAGCCCTGATCGTTCAGGACTTCTTTAAAAGACTTTTAATCTCATCTGTCGTCAGGTTATAGCCAACGACCTCTAGGGTTTTGGGGTCAACCGCAAGCACACCGGTATTGGCCAGGTAAAAATCATCATTCCCGATCTTTCTGGAAAGAAAGCTCCCGAGCGCTGCGCCGTGCGAGACAATCAAAACCGGCTTGTCTCCGTATTCTTTTGCAATATCCTCTACTGCCTCGTTAACCCGCTTATACAGCTCGTCGGGGTCTTCAGCCCCTTCCCCGCGGTAATCTTTATAAAAATAATGGAGAGGCTTTTTTGGTTCTACCGGCATTTGTCTTCCGGAGAGTTCTCCAAAGTCGCGCTCCTGAAGCCTTTCATCCGTCTTGATCTCTCCGATTTCACATTCATTGGCGATCAGCCTTCCGGTCTGCTGCGCTCTTGTAAGCGGCGAGGTGATCAGAGCCGCTAGTTTCGTCCCGTTGAATGCTTCCTTAAGCATCTCTGCCTGAAGAATTCCGCTCGGGTTTAATGGAATATCCTCAACCCCCTGAACCCGGTGGGTTCTGTTCCAATTGGTCTGCCCATGTCTGACTAAAAAGATCATTGGCTTTGTCCTGTCACTTTTCCTTCCTGACCGCTGTTTAAAACTTCAAGCGCCTTTTGCAGCTGCAAGTCTTCACTCAGGTCTTCCGCTCCGGTATAAAGGATATCTTTATCGGTTGATACGGCAATATCGGGCGTTACGCCTTTTTGATTGACCGGAACATCTTCTCCGACAAAGTATTCTTCTGTCGTCAGCTTAAATCCGGATCCGTCGGACAGTCCTGAATAGGATTGCGCCACGCCTTTTCCATACGTGGTCTCACCGATGACCGTTCCGCCGAACTGCTGGATGTTTCCCGCAAGGAACTCTGAAGCGGAAGCGGAGTTTCCGTTAACCAACACGACAAACGGAAGATCGATCGCTTTTGAGTCGGAATCAAACGACTGGACCACGCCTCCGTTATCTTTTAAAGATCCGATTTCACCTTCAGGGAGCAGATAGTCTGCGATATCGACCGCAGTGTTCAATAGTCCTCCGCCGTTATAACGAAGATCTATAATCAAGGCTTTCACGCCCTCGCCTTCCAGGTTTTGAACGGCCTTTTCAAATTCATCAGTTGTTCCTTTTCCAAACTGCTGTAAAAAAATATATCCGATTCCGTCAATATTTCTCTCTGCGACCGTTTGCTGATTAACTTCTCCTCTCGTAACGGTAAATTCCTGCTCTTCTCCGTCTCTGAGTACCGTTATCTTGACTTTGCTCCCGTCTTCACCGGTAATTTTGGAGAGGAGCTGCTCATATTCTTCGCCTGTGACATCCTCTCCGTCAATCTTGACGATTTCGTCTCCTTTTTGAAGTCCGGCCTGATCGGCAGGTCCGCCTTCGATCACAGATTCAATAACCGTATGGCCTGGGTCGGTCATGTTGAGATAGACCGCTATTCCGGTAAACGTGCCTTCAAGCTGGCTTTGCATGGCGGAGAATTCATTGGGGTCATAATAAACGGAGTATTTGTCGGACAGTGAATCAAACATGGCTTTAATCATGTTGTCCGACATCTCTTCCCGGTCGAAGTCCCGAAGATAGCTGTTTGATATATAGCTCTCAAGCATACCGATTTTTCTCAGAGAACTTGTAAACTCCCGATCTGCGTTTATAATGGTTACGGTGTTGGGAAGCGGCAGCAGTCCCGTTGCTCCGACAAGGTAGGCTGCAATGACAAGGAGCACCCAAAATGTGCGCGTGAGTCCTTTTCGATGTTTTTTGTAAAAAATTTTCAGCCGGTTTTCTTTCTTCCTTTCCTCAGGCCCCGTCTCCTGGGACGGCTGATGATTTTCTGGGTTTTCTTCCATTTTTCTCTTCCTTCCTGCTCAACATCCCATTTTAACATTAAAAGACCGGAGTCGCCTCCGGTCAAAAGAACTCTTCGATATCTTTGCTGTTTTTAAATTCTTTCTCTTCCTCTTTCTCTTCCTTATTCGAGTAAAGACTGTATAAGTAGCGGGGATGCGGAGTGTGCCCCGCATAGGTAATGGCGCAGACCGGGCAGATTTCAAAACATCCCATGCAAAGTGAGCAGCGCTTCTTCACCCATTTTGGAATCGGTTTCTCGCCCTCCAGCTCAATGGTGTAGGTTGGGCAGATTTGCGCGCATTTTCCGCAGTGGATACACGAATCAAGCACCCCAAAAAGCCGGGTTTCAGACGCTCGCTCAAAAGGCGCCTTGTCAAGATCTGTTTCAAGATCAGATATCAGGTGCTCGTCCCGGTTGTGGTTTCCCGGAATTTTGTTTTTTATCATTGGTATGATCCGGTCCACCTGTTTCATCATTTCCTGAACCTGCGCTTCTAGATCCCCTTCAACCGGTCCTCCGGCTCTTTCCATCCCAGGGCTTTTTATGGCATAGGCAGCTGTGAGCTGAATTTCATCTCTTGATAAAATCTGGTTCAGCGCATCCTGCGCACCTCCTGTACGGTTTTTATACGAGAGGACCACGTAGCTGTAATCATCAAAGAACAGATCAAACCCGATTTTATTGATGAATTCCTCCATGATGGAAGGAACACTGTCGTAGATAACCGGAAGCACAAACCCGAGGGATTCCCCCTTTAACGAGAAAACGGGACTTCCCGGTTTTCTCATCACTTTCGTAATATCAACCAGGTTGTCCCCTGTTTTCTCTGCGATTCTCGTCGCAATGGCTCTGCAGTTTCCTTGTGGCGAAAAGTAAAAGATCATTTTTTCTTCCCGTAAGCGGCGATCCATCCCTTTTCTTCATCCGTTACGATGTTGATATCGGTCAGTCCCGCTTCTTCGTAAGCTTTCTTGAACTGTTCAGGCGTCCTCAGGCTTAAATTGAATTTTTCAACCACGCGCTGGTCAAAGTCTGAAAGTCCCTCATGCTGGTACATTTCAGCCCCGATGATCAATTCTCCTTCAGGCGCCATGACGCGGACAATGCCTTTGACATCTTCTTCAAAGTTCGGCCAGAAGAAATACGATTCGATGGAGATGACCAGACTAAACATGTTGTCTCCGTATGGAAGATCCGATACCGATCCTTCATGCAGTCTGATTCTTCCTTCGATGACTTCTTCGCGGTTGAGTTCAAGAGCGGTTTCAACGGCTGTCTGGGAATAGTCAATTCCGTACACCGTTGCATCCGGATAGCGTTTTGAAAGATTCTGAAGGGCAGCGCCTCCGCCGAATCCGACATCAAGCACGTTGGATTTTTCAGGAAGATGACCGGCCATGTCAAGAACCCAGTCTGTCACTTCTTGATGCGAGCGGTTCATGCGCTCAATCATCTTCCTCCCCGACTCCCCCTCCGGTTTCCTCGGGTTTCCTTCAATATTTTCCCTCATCTGTTCATCAGCTGAGTTTTGCTGTTCAAATTCTCTTTGAAGTTTGGTGGAGAGTTGAGCGGCGTGAGCTTTTTCTTCTTCTGTCCATTCTTCTTCAGGCTTCATCGCATCGACAATTGTGATGTTTTCAAGATGTCCCCTCAAAGAGTGCTTAACCGCATCGACATATTCACGGTGAAGGCCTTTTCGTTCTTCCATTTCTTCATCCGTGATGGTGCCTTCCTTTTTCTTTTTTGCAAGTTCATTAATTCTTTTTACTTTGTCATCATCAATCATGATTGTGTCTCCTTATCAAGATTCAAGCGCATGGGTGATCTTTTGCGGATCAAGTAACCCCGCATCAATCAGGCGCTGCACAGAGAGCATGAGTCCAAGCTTTCCGTGGGCATGGGTCAATCCTCCCTGGAAGTAAACAATGTAAGGCTCCCTCATCGGAGCGTCTGATGAGAGCTCAATGGATGAACCTTGTATAAAAGCGCCGGCAGCCATAATGACCTCATCCTGATAACCCGGCATCTCCCACGGCTCCGGCGTGACGAATGAATCAACCGGCGCCGCTTCCTGAATGGCCCTGCAAAAGACTTTTAAGGATTCCGGATCTTCAAGCTTCACACTCTCGATAATATCGCTTCTGTAAGCATCAGGCGCAGGACATACTTCATAACCAAGCATCTCATACACCTTTCCCGCAAGCACCGCGTTTTTGAGCGCTGCAGCCGTCACAGTCGGCGCAAGGAAGAATCCTTCAAGAAGCGTTCGGTTAAAATCAAGAGTTGCGCCCGTCTCCCCTGACACGCCAGGCGCTGCGAGCCTGCAGGCCGCCTGATGAATCAAATCTTTTCTTCCCGCCACATATCCTCCGGTCGGTGTGATTCCGCCTCCTGGATTCTTAATCAGGCTTCCCGCCATCAGGTCCGCCCCGATGGAGACCGGCTCCCGGTTTTCAAGAAACTCACCGTAACAATTATCCACAAAAACAATGACGTCCGGTTTTTTCGCATGGGCTGCCGTCGCCGCTTTTTCAATTTCATCAAGCGTGAGGGCAGGTCTCCAGCCATATCCGGTGCTTCTCTGAAAATACACCATCTTGGTCTTATCGGTAATGTTTTCAATCATCCGCGGGATATTAATCGTCCCGTCCGGATTGAGTTCATCCTCTTTATAGGTTACCCCGAACTCAAAAAGCGTACCATTGCCCGCCTCTTCGCCGTCTGCACCAATAAACGTGCGAACCGTCTCATAAGGAGGACCGGCCGGGCAATAAAGCTCGTCCCCCGGTCTCAGCACGCCGTAGAGCGCGAGGGATATCGCATGCGTCCCGGATGAGATATGGGGTCTGACCAGCGCCGCTTCAGATCCAAATGTTTTCGCGAAAATCTTCTCTGCCGCCTCTCTTCCCGCATCGTCGTATCCGTATCCAGTCGCCGGCAGGAAATGACGTTCCGCAAGTCCGAACTCCTGCATGGAACGGATCACCTTAAAGGAGTTTTCTTCTGCAGTCCGGTCTATTGCACGAAACCGCTCCCCCAGTTTATCCTCAGCCTTCTCAAAAAGGTCGATCACTTCTTTGGAAATGCCGTATCGTTGATAGATATTATTCATCTTTACCTCACTTAAGGATTCTTTTGCCATTATACCTTTAGGCGAGGGTAATATCTCAGCGGGCTTGGCTTCTATATGTCATATGCTGATCGAATTGCATCATTGATGATGATATGGGGAGTCAAGGTTTTGTCTGTTAAAGCGAGCTTCAGCTTATCCATGAAACAAAAACTTTGCGATTGTACAGCTCAGAACATAAATATTCCATTCGCGTTATCTATGACCGGGATAAAACTTTCCAGCAGATTTTCTCGATCCGTTTAACCTGCTTTTCTGTCAAACCAATCTTATTTTTATATAGGTCCCGTCAATTACAATCGTGCCCATATTCTTAAAACCATTCCTCTTTAGGTTCGATTCAATCTGCTTTTTTACGTTTCTACAAAGTACAAGAGGCATGCCTTTGTCTTGAATAAGCATGCCCGGAATTCTCTTCTGGTACTGCCTGTGAGGTTTGAGTCCTTCACCCAGGGCAGGTCCACCGCCAAGCATCGGGTACAGGCATTCAAGTATGAGTTTAAACGTACCACAAGTTTTAGAGCAGTAAACCGGACTTGAGAAGATCAAGAAATCACTGGATACAATCTCATCATAAAGAACTGACATATCATCCGGAAGAATACATTTCTCTTTTCTTCTGCAGGCAAAGCCTCCTTTTTCCCAACAGCTGGGATCAGATTTTTGATGAGCTTCAAAACATCCTTCCCCGTTACTATCGAAAACCAGAAATAACACCCAAAGCAGATATTCAACTCACTTTCATTGTGGGGGGGGGAATGATGGATGCAATGCAAAGCCTGCTTGAAAACAGAAAGTATTCTGAAGATGAGATACGAAAGATTACTGCATCCTTAATTCTAAAGTTAAATTCCGCACATGATTAAAATCCTGTTGTTATTTTTAATAAAAAAGAAGTTTGCGTCTGTAACGGTCTGCAAACTTCTTTCATCGAATAACCTCTCATGTTTTTGGAAGATTCTTGGTGAACTGAATCATTTTATAAATCACGAATACAGCCACTATTAATTCGGTAATCGGCATCGTAAACCAGATCATCTCACCGCCTGCAACCGCCGGAAGTAAATAGATCAGAATGCCGCTAATGACTGCGCCTCTTGAAACCGACACAACAAACGAGGTTACGGGCTGCATCAGCGCCTGGAAATAATAAGTTGAGAAAATATTCAGCGGAAGCAAAAGAAAAGAAAGTCCGTAGCATTTCAAAATATGCGGCGCTATTGCTGTAATATTTTCTGTCGGCGTCATAAAAATGCGTACAAAGGACATCGGTGCAAATTCGATCAGAACAGTCCAAACGATTCCGAACACAGCTGCGGTAGCAAGCGCGTATTTCAGCGTGCTCCTTATCCGGTCACCCTGTCTTGCACCGAAGTTTGTTGAGACGATCGGTTGCGAAGCCTGTCCGATACTGTAAGCACAGCACTGCACAAAGGTGCTGATGTTGATAATGACACCGTAAACTGCAAGCGCGTCCGTCCCGAGATATTTCAGAATCTGGCGGTTGAAGAAAACAGTCAGAATACCCATTGCAACATCGATAAAGAAGGTTGAAAAGCCTGTAATGCAGATCTGCCTGAGAATAAAGAGAAGCTTTTGAGGCTTGACAAACCGCAACGTGTTTCTTGCGCTCATAAAATGCGTCAGCATGACCAGAAGCGAGAGGACTGATCCAAGCACAGTTGCCAATCCCGCCCCGAAAATGCCCATATTAAGCGAGAACACAAAGAAATAATCCCCAAAAACATTCAGGACACCCCCGAAGAGAACCGCCTTGGTCGCAAGTGCCGGATTCCCGTCATTTCTGAGAAAGGCTGCAATCAACTGTACGAACAAAAAACTCGGAACTGCAAATTTGACCGGAAGGAGGTAACGCTGAGCAAGCGGGAGAAGTCCTTCATCCGCTCCGAAAAGCAAAAGAAGCTCCCGGTCAAAGAAAGCAACACCCACCCAGGAGAGCACAGCAAAGACGGCACCTCCAATCATTGCGGCCGTAAAGTACTCATTGGGTTTTTCCTTATTTGAGTCTGCTCTCCCTTTCATAGTGGAGAACAAGACGGATCCCCCGATTCCCATGAGAAGGCCGAGACTGTAGATAATGTTCCAAATTGGTGCAACGACTGCAAGTGCTGCTGTTCCGTCCGGACCCTGGTACTGTCCGACCATTGCCATGTCCACCACGCCATAGATGGACGCGATCAGCGCGCTTCCGAACGCAGCTGCCAGATACTTAAAATACATCGGCCTGATTTTACTGGTTAAAAAATTCATCTATCCCTCCTTTGCAGAATTCTTCCGGTAAAAGTACCGGATCCATGTATCGAACTGAAATTTCACAAATAAAAAAGGGCTGGATAAGAAACAAGCATCTCAGCTTGTGCCTTATCCAGCCCATCATTTCAAATGAATGATTTGCCCTCCGAGCAAGCTCTTTAATTATATCAACTGTCTTTTTAATGTCAATTCTTTTTTCAAATGAAACAAAAAAGAAGACGCAAGAAATGCATCTTCTAATCTTCCTTTTGCTGATTCAGCTTTCTAAAATCGTATTGATTCAGATCTTCCACCGGCTCGATCCCCTGCATGCGCCGGAACCACGTCATCTGCCTCTTTGCAAAATGCCTGGTGTCGCGTTTCAGGATACGAATGGCTTCTTCCAGTGATTCATTTCCGTCAAAATAAGGATAGAGTTCCTTGTATCCAATGGCCTGCATGCTGACAAGGCTTCTGTCATATTTTTGATCAAGTTTTTCGGCTTCGACAAGGAGTCCCTTTTCGATCATTCGATCCACCCTTTTGTCGATACGCCGGTAAAGCTCTTCTCTGTCCATAAATGGCATAAAGAGTTTGAACACATAAGGGATACTGACTTTTTCTCTACCCTCCTCATCCTGTTCGGACTTTGTTTTCCCCGTGGCTTCAAAGATCTCCAGTGCCCGGATGACGCGCTTTGTGTTGTTTTTATGGATCTTTTCGGCTGATACAGGATCCACTTTTTGAAGACGGCGGTAGAGACCATCCGGATTGGTTTGCGCTTCCTTCTCCAGGCGTTTCCTGATTTTAGGGTCCGTATTGTCTTTCTCCAGATCGTAAGGATAAATCAAACTGTTAATGTAAAGCCCCGTTCCTCCGCAGATCACCGGCACTTTCCCGCAGCTTAGAATCGCATCGATTAGCCGGTATGCCTCTTTTCTAAAATCAGCAACTGTGAACGGCTCATCGGGCCTGACGAACCCGACCAAATGATGCGGGACTCCTTCCATCTCTTCTTTTGTCGGTCTTGCGGTCCCGATCTGCATCTCCTGATAGATCTGCATGGAATCGGCCGAGATAATCTCTCCGTCAATTCTCTTTGCAAGCTTTACGGCCGCCTCACTTTTTCCGGAAGCGGTCGGTCCTAAGATAACTGGAATGACCGGCTTAAACGATCCGCTTGAAGAGTTTTCTGAGTTCATTTTCTCTTAACCTCGTAATCACCGGTCTCCCGTGCGGACAAGTATAAGGATTATTTAAATCCATCAGATTTCTCAAAAGCTTTCTCACCTCCTGATTCGAAAGCTCTTCTCCTCCTTTCACGGCCGCTTTACAGCTCATGGAAATGATTTTCTCAAGTCCCATCTTTGGTTCTTTTCCATCTGAGAAGAGCAGCGTCACTGGAAGAATCATCTCCGGTTTTTGCGGGATTCCCAGAATAACAGGAACAGCCCGCACATTGATCCGGTCCTCTCCAAAGCGCTCGGCCTCAAATCCGAAACTTGCGATCTCATCCTGCACTTCTTCAAAGAGGTCTCCCTCCTGGCGCGTCACCGTCACGCTTGCAGGAAGCATGAGAGCCTGGCTGGGAAAGCCGTCTTTTTTCAGAAACCGTTCTCTGAAGGTTTCGTACATCACAGCTTCATGGGCCGCATGCTGATCAATCATAAAGATCTGCCTTGCATCTTCTAAAAGCAAGTAAGTGTTGAAAATCTGGCCGATATATTTCATCTTTAGAAAATCAGGCCGGTTAAGGTGTCGGCTTTCAGGGATAAGATCTTGCAGCCTTTCATAGGGATCGGGTTGAACCGGATGAATGACTGATTCGTCCTCTTCCTGATCTTCGGTTTCTTCCCGCAGTCTTTCCGCTTTTTTCAATCCTGATCCGGTCTCCACTTTTACCCCCGGCTCATTGTTCTTTTCCGGACTGACAAGAGACGCAATTCTCCGACCTTCCTTCTCAAGCGCTTCCACATTCTGCTGGGCTGAACGCTCATCGACAAAGAGCGGAACTGCCGTACCGGCATTTCGTTCTTCGTTTGAAAGGACCGGAACTGGAGAAGGTTTATAAAGCCTTTCTTCTTCATGAATCGTATCAGGCTCGCCGGCCCGGTCATCATACGAAGGACCGACCGACTCGAACAGGATCTGCTCCTCTTCTCTTCCCGCTTCAGGCGTCTTTTTCTCTGGAAGGATCTCCGGATCTGAAACCAAATTCAAGTCCCGGAGCGCATCCCTCAATCCCTGTCTAAAAAGAAGCATCGCCAGTGAATCATTTAGAATGCGGATTTCTGTCTTTTGAGGATGAATATTGACATCCAGCATCTTCGGGGGAAGCGTTAATTCTTTATAAACCTTCTCCAGTTCNNGAAGCGTTAATTGAATAATACCGGCCGGATGCTGATGATGCATGAGCATTTTTTCCCAGGCTTCTTCAAACGCCACCGATAATTTTTTATTCTTCACATATCTCCCATTAATAAAAAAACGCTGCAGATTTCTCGAAGACCGTCTTAAATCCAGATCCCCCATGAGTCCTTCAACCACCATCGGCGCGTTCTCCACGTGAAAAGGAAGCAGATGTCTTGCAATGTTGCGGCCGAAAACCGCGCTCGCAGCGGATAGGAGCTTCCCGTCCCCCGGAGTCTTAAAGACTTTCTTCTCTTCAGAAAGGTAAGTAAAAGAGACTTCCGGGTGAGAGAGGGCAAGAGATTCAACCAGATCTCGAATGACTTTCTCTTCTTCAGACCCTTTCTTCATATACTTTGCCCGCGCCGGAACATCTCGAAAGAGATCACAGACGGTAATCCGGGTGCCTTCGTCCCAAGCTGCGACTCTCTGCCCGAGCATCTTCCCGGAAGCAAAGTTGATTCTCGATCCGACCTCTTCATCCGCATGTCTTGTGACGAGTTCGACATCGGCAACGGCTGCAACGCTTGAGAGAGCCTCCCCCCTGAACCCGAGGCTCTTAAGCTCATTCAGATCCTGCGCAAACGAAATCTTCGATGTGGCATGCCGCTGAAAAGCAAGCGGCAGTTCATTGTACCGGATTCCGCATCCGTTATCCGTAATTATAATTTTCTTTTTCCCGCCGTCAATGACTGATATCTCAACCTGATCCGCACCCGCATCGATTGCGTTTTCACAAAGCTCTTTGACCACGGAAACCGGCGAGAGAATCACTTCTCCCGCCGCAATCTGGTCAATGGTCTCAGGCGAGAGCATCTTGATGGAACGGTCTTTTAATTTATTCGGATCCATTCTTCATTTTCCTATGAATCGAGCAGCGCGGTCAGCTCGTAGAGCAAATCCTGAGCCTCACGGGGACGCATGTCGTCAGGGTCGGCAGCCTTAAGCTTATCAAGCGCCTCTCTTTCCTTCTGTGACAACGCAGAGGTCTCTTCAGGCTTTTTTTCGTCGGTTTTTTTCTCAAAGAGATCAAACATAGAGATGTTTCGCTCCGGCGCCCTTAAGATCTGGTTCTCTTCCAGCTTATCCAGAATCTGCTGCGCGCGGTCTGTTACCCGCTTGGGAAATCCCGCTAGCTTTGCCACCTCAATCCCATAAGACTGATCAGCTGCTCCGGGTCTGACTTTTCTTAAGAAAGCGACCCCATCTTTGGTCTCTTCCACGGCAATCGAGTAGTTGACCACCCCTTTGAGCTTTTCGTCAAGTTCCGTCAGCTCATGATAAT
>DLOL01000052.1:0-2328 GCA_002478485.1 Eubacteriaceae bacterium UBA7485
ACGTGTCCATACATTAAATATGGTTATAAGATATAAATTTCTGTTTATATCTATTTTATCCAATTAATTTCTACAGAAGTTACCCTCCTTGTGTCTTTTCCGCTGTTGTGACGCAGCCTCCGGCATCCGAACCTGCACCGGGTTCCGTCAGCCCGAAGGATCCGAAACTCTGTTCGGAGAGAACATCAGGAAGAAAAGCCTTTTTTTGTTCTTCATTTGCTCCGTTTGCAATGCTCCCACCGTACAGGGAAGTGGATACCGAATAGGAGATCCCGACTGACGCGTCGACTTTTGATATCTCTTCAACTGCAATCGCATAATCCAGATAGTCGCCGCCCGTTCCGCCATATTCCTTTGGATACGGAAGACCGATCAACCCCATTTCACCCATTTTCTTATAAAGATCAACCGGATACTCGCCGGCATTGTCGCGTTCTACGACATTGGGGCAAGATATGTTTGCGCAAATTCCCGCACTGCTTCCTGAAGTGCTTTCTTTTCCTCTGAAAGTTCAAAATTCATAATATTATGCGCGAAGAACCAACCANNTGCCTGAAAAGCAATTTCCTTTCTAAAACTCTAGGCCAGTCCCATCGGTTCATCTCTGAACAGGCGCAAATCCATCAACTTCAGGTTTTCGTCAATTTTCGGTTTGAATTCCATTTGATCTAGAACCTGCGTCTGGAGGTCTACTCCAGGCGCGATTTCTGTCAGATAAAGTCCGTCTGACCGAAGTTCAAATACGGCACGTTCTGTAATATACTGAACCGGCTGGTTGGTTCTTCGCGCATAATCAGCACTAAAAGTGATCTGCTCGACCTCTTTCACAAATTTCTTTGTCTTTCCCTCCTGAAGGATACGAATTTTTCCATTATCGAACCCGATATCAAGCCCTCCTGCGGTAAAGGTTCCGCAGAAGAAAACCTTCTTCGCGTTTTGAGTAATGTTGATAAAGCCTCCGCACCCTGCAATCCGTGGACCAAACTTGCTAACGTTGATGTTTCCTCGACGGTCAGTCTGAGCAAGACCCAGAAAAGCGAAATCCGCTCCACCTCCGTCGTAAAAGTCAAACTGATAAGGCTGATCGAGAATGGCCTGCGGATTGATCGAACCTCCAAAGCGAGATCCGCCGAGAGGAATTCCTCCAATCGGGCCGTTTTCAACCGTCAGGGTCATATAATCTCCAATTTTCTCTTCGTTTGCGACTTGGGCAATGTATTCAGGAATACCAATTCCAAGATTGACGACAGAGTTTTTTTCAAGCTCCATGGCCGCTCTTCTTGCGATTATTTTCTTTGTACAAAGCTGGTCCCGCTCAAGTCCCTCTACGGGAACTCTCGTCTCGCCTGAGATGGAAGGGTCATACTCCCACCCGACAAACTGTTCATGATCTTTTCCTCCTGATACAACCAGGCCATCCACGTAGATTCCGGGGATAATAACCATCCTTGGATCCAGTTGGCCGGGAGAGACAATCCTTTCGACCTGAACAATCACTTTTCCGCCACTGTTATGAACAGCCTGAGCCACTGAAGTTGATTCAAGCGGACCTGCCTCATGTTCAAGCGTGACATTTCCATACGGATCTGCAAGGCTTCCACGCAGAAAAGCAATGTTCAGCGGAATTGCCTTATAAATCAGTTTCTCTTCTCCGAGAATATCGATAACCTCGACCATATCTTCCTTGGTTCTCTTATTCAGTTTTCCTCCTTCGACTCTGGGATCAGCGAAGGTACCAATCCCAACATGGGTAATCGTGCCGGGTTTGTGTGCTGCAATATCCCGGTAAAGTTGAGAGAGAGTGCCTTGGGGAAAATTGTACGCTTCAATTTCATTATCAAGAATCATTTTCCCGATTTTCGGAACCATGTTGTAGTGACCACCAATGACTCGTTTCAACATGCCCGGATGAGCAAAATGATCTGCTCCGCTTCCGTCACGGTTCCCCTGGGCTGCAGCGTAAAACAGTGTAAGATTTTTTGGAGAACCTGTCTTTAGAAAACGAGATTCAAGCGCCCCGGTCAACATCTCCGGAAGAACGCTAGCGACAAAGCCACTTGCTGTAACGGTCATTCCGTCCTCAACCAGAAAAGCCGCTTCTTCCGCTGAGAAAATAGGTTTGATTCCCATTTTTGCTTCCTCTTTAGAAATCTGTAAGCTCTGCTTTCCGTTTTTCCAGGAAAGCCCGCATTCCTTCCTTTTTATCATGCGTCGAGAAGGCCAGTCCGAAGAGATCTGCTTCCTGTCTCAGTCCATTTTCAAGATCAGTATCAAGTCCTGAATTGATGGCCTTCTTTGCAAGGCTGACGGCATAACTCCCTTTTGAGA
>DLOL01000052.1:2340-12258 GCA_002478485.1 Eubacteriaceae bacterium UBA7485
GGAGGACATTAGATCTTCCGGGGATGCGATTTCATTTACCAATCCGATTCGATAGGCTTCACCTGCGTCTATTTGATCCGCGGTAAAGATCAACTCTTTCGCTCTTCCTTTTCCGATCAAACGCGAAAGTCTTTGCGTTCCACCGAAGCCCGGAAGAATGNNGAGATTCACTTCCGGCTGCCCGAATCTTGCTTTCTCAGACGCAATTCGAATATCACATGCCATAGCCAGTTCACATCCTCCGCCCAGCGCGTAGCCATTGACAGCCGCAATGGTGACTTGAGGCATATTCTCAAGCTTCTTAAACGCTTCTAACGCGAGGAGGGCCATCTCTCTCCCTTCCTGCGGAGTCGCATTGACCATTTCGGATATGTCGGCACCGGCTGCAAACGCTTTATCTCCCGATCCTGTGATAATCACGCATCGAATATCTTTTGACCTTTCAATCTCACTCAATAGCTCTTCAAGTTCAATCAGTGTCTCGGTATTTAGCGCATTGAGTGATTTGGGACGGTTAATCATTACTTTTGCAATTCCGGCTTCGACTTCTGTTTTGAGATTGTTGAATTCCTGATTCTTCATTTTTCTTCCTTTTACTGTTCATGTCTCAAATTATTAGCACGCTAACTTTTAGCCTGCAAATCAAGAAGGTCAACAAGTGCCTTCTTGACAGTTTTTGATCGGTTATTTTCCAGCCGGTCCGTTACAATTCGCCTAGTCCCTCTCTTCTTCTGAGTTCTTCCATAATCTGCGGATACATTTTATCCAGTTTATAAAAGAAGAGAACTACGATCAGAATGATATAGGCAATCATTGGTCCGAATTCATACATCCTGACAATCATGCGCAGCACGCTTTCCGATTGGACAGCCGCTCCGCTGGTTGACGTGACATATCCGGATAAGGCCATCAATCCTGTAATGGTAGCTGTAATGATACCGGATCCCACTTTTGTTCCAACAGATCCGCCTGCAAAAATCAGGCTTTCCTGACGCATATGTGTTTTCCACTGTCCGAATTCAACCGCATCTCCAATCATCGCAAAGACAACGGAGGCGAACGGAGCCAGCCCGAAACCGCGGATGATACAGCTCATCATCACCATTTCATATGAGTAAGGATTAATCAGGTAAACGAGATGTCCGCACAAAGCGATAATCACGCCTGCAAGAGACATGTTTCTCTTTCCCAATCGCTTCAAAAGCCATGGACTGATGAGCGTGGTTGCAATCATGGTCAGCGTCTCTGCTAAGAAGAGCACTGAATAAAGCTCATCATTTCCGAAAATGTATTTGGTATAGTAAGGAAGGATCGTTCCGGTCAGCCCCATCATACAGCTTTGAATCATCCATAAAATCAGTCCCGCCCAGAAATACTGATTGGTAACGAGCGCTTTAATGGAAATACCGAGTGGATACTTCTTTTCTTTTTCTCTTCCCTTAATTTCGACCTTCTCTTCACATTTTGAAAAGCAAAAGACCAGAAGGATAAAGGCAATAGCAGCCCAGATACCCATGGTCTTAGCCCAGGCCATCTGATCGTTCCCCAGGAGTTTTACAACTGGAAGCGAAAAGGAAACCGAGAGGATCTTTCCGAACGGAGACATGGCCATTCTGAAGATCGAGAGCATTCCTCTCTCATGCTGACTCCTGGTCATCATGGTTGAAAGGGATCCGTACGGTAGATTAATCGCCGTGTAGCAGACCGTCGTGCACAGGTTGTAAGTCACAAACATGTAAAGTCCCTGCAAAAACGCCGTCGTTCTAGGAACCGTGAACAAAAGGACTGCAGAAACAGCAAACGGCACGGACATCCAGATAATCCATGGTCTTGACTGACCGTATTTCGAATGGGTCTTTTCAACAATGAAGCCCATCACGACATCTGACACTCCGTCGAAAAGACGTGAAACCAGGAATATTGTTCCAACAACTGTCGGCGCAATTCCCGCATAATCCGTATAGAACAAAGTTAAGAGCGAGGAGACCATTCCAAAGACAATGTTGCACGCCATATCCCCGCTTCCGTACGCCAGTCTTTCTGAAAGGGGCAGCTTTTCTTCAGCAGCCAGATTCTTTTTCTCCAGAATCTCTTCCTCAGGCTCAATTAAAATTTCTTCATCCATTCCCAATTCCCCTTATGTTTACGTTTTCATTTCACGATGAGCCTGGAATGCCTCTTCGGTTATTCATTCACAGCCTCCCGTTCTCTTTCCGATATGTTATAACGTGTTTTAATTCCAATATCCGTATAATTCAGTTCTTCCGGTACCTCTCCGCTTGAGAGATATTCAGATAGAAGACGCACCGTCTGATATCCCTGAGAATATGCGTCCTGGTCAATGATGAAATCAACATAACCTTCATCAAGAAGTTCGATATTCGTTTTTGTCACATCATAAACAATAACCAAGGGCTTATCTTCAGGATTGACTTTGTCGATCGCACTTCGAATTCCCGCTTGACCACCGGAACTCAGAAATATGCCTTTGAGTTTCGGAAACATCTGCAGGCTACTCAGCACAATCTTTTCGACTTCTTCTTTTTGGTCAAAACTCGATTGGACACCAATCAACTCAATTTTTGAATCAAGTTTTCTTAATTCATCCGTGAACCCTTCGATTCGTTCGCTTGACACAGGATTGGAAAAATAGCCAGTTATGGCGATCACTTTCCCACCGTTTTTGAGCATCATATCCATCAATCCTGCAGCTGTTCTTCCACTTGCGCGGTTGTCCAGTCCGACAAAACTCATCCGACCACATCCTGGAAGGTCAGCATTGAACGTGATTACGGGAATATTCAGGTCTCTCAAATCTGTCAGTCCCTCACGTACACGATTATCAACGGCAGGCATAATTGCAAGCGCATCGATCGACTCGTTCTTCATCTCCTCGATCAGTTTTAGCTCAGCTTCGGGATCCATTCCATTAATCTCGCGTACAATCAGTTCCATATTCATTTTTTCAAGAATTTTTCCGGCATCTTCAATTCCGCGGTGCACATTTTTCATGAAAGAAGAGCCTTCCATCTGTGTGATGATCCCAATTCGTTTTTTTCCGCGAAGAACTGCAGTGCTCTTGGCATGTTTGGGCTGATAACCAATTTCACGGGCTATCTTAAGAATTCTCTCTTCCACTTCCGGGTTTACTCTTCCCCTGGCGTTGATCGCGCGGTCTACTGTTCCGCGTGATACCCCCGCAAGATCCGCTATTTGTTGCATTGTTGCTGCCATTATAATCACCTTTAAATATCAAGCATTGACCTGTTTTGGCTTAAATTTTAATCTACCACGGGTGCGTGCTTTTTTCAATTTAGGTGATTAATGGTATTGTTCTACTGATCAGACCAAGGCGTCTTAAAAACGTCTATATGATGAAGGACGTTCTTATACACTCCTTCTGTCATCGCATGACTTAGATCAAAGTAATTAGGCGTGCTTTTTTCATGGAGATACTTTTCAGCTGCCAGGGTGAGTTGATTGAAGCTTGCAGTGGCAATGTTGACTTTGCGTATTCCGAGAGAAATGGCACGTCTAAAATCATCATCCGAAATTCCTGACCCGCCGTGCAAAACGAGTGGGATCGCACATTTTGCAGATATTTCCTCCAGGACTTCAAACTGCAACCTGGGAACCGTCTTGTACTCACCGTGCGCATTTCCAATCGCAACTGCTAGCGCATCAATTCCGGTCCTCTCAACAAATTGCCTGGCCTGTACAGGATCCGTACATTGAATCTCATGATCTTCTGATCCATCTTCACTTCCTCCGACTATCCCGAGCTCAGCCTCTACACAAGCATCATAGCCTTTAGCTAATTCGACGATCTGCCGGGTTTTTTTCACGTTCTCTTCAAAAGAGAACGAAGAAGCATCCAGCATAACAGAAGTAAATCCATAGTCCGTCGCTTTCTGAATCGT
Source organism: Eubacteriaceae bacterium UBA7485 (assembly GCA_002478485.1). Classification (GTDB taxonomy): domain Bacteria; phylum Bacillota; class Clostridia; order Eubacteriales; family Eubacteriaceae; genus UBA7485. The sequence continues at coordinate 6,261 of DLOL01000052.1, forward strand.
TTTCATCGTCATGCCATGATCCAGATGAACGGCTATAGGCATGTCAGACGATTTTGCTGCTTCAACCATCATGGGGCCCATGAGCTCGAGCGGAGAATCTTTAAGACGCACTTCAGCTATCTGAAGAATAACCGGTGTTTCGGAGAATTCGGCAGCCTCGATCACTCCCTTGACCATCTCCATGTTTCCAACGGAGAAAGAGCCGACACCCTGCCGGTGTCTGGCCGCCTTCTCCATCAGCTCATCCATCCTAACCAGTGCCATTTTAATCTTTTTCGATATCCGCGAGAATTTCAGCAATCTTAACAGGTCGATGTTCCTTATTTGATTTTTGCGCCGCCATGGCCATCAGCACAGGTTCAAGTCCGTCCTTTACACCAAGTGGCGTATCTTCTCCTGAATGAATCGCGTCAATGAATTGTTTTACTTCTTCTGCGTAAGCATCCATATAACGTTCCAGGAAGAAAAACAGCGGCTTACTTGAACGAACATCTTCAGAACCGGCAATCTGCACATTGTTTGCAGTATCATTCTCAATCAAAGCCACACCGTCAGATCCGAAGACTTCTGCTCTTTGATCGTATCCGTAGGCTGCGCGTCTACAGTTGTCAATGACCACTAGAACGCCGTTTTTCATCTTGATTGTGATAATTGCAGTGTCCACATCTCCTGCTTCTCCAATACTCGGATCCACATTGACTGCAGATTGCACATAGACTTCTTCAGCGTCGGAGCCTGAGAGAAATCTTGCCATATCAAAATCATGAATGGTCATGTCCATAAACATGCCACCTGACACTTTCACATAGTCGATTGACGGGGGCTCAGGGTCGCGACTGGTGATCTTGACAATTTCGGGTGTCCCGACTTTTCCATCTCGGACCGCCTTCTCAAGCGCTGCAAAATTGTGATCGAAGCGGCGATTGAATCCCACTTGATATTTCAACTCTTTTCCTTCGAGTGTCGAGATTACTTCTTTAATTTTCTCTACATCATGATCGATCGGTTTTTCACAGAATACATGCTTGCCAGCCTGGATCGCTTCAATTGATATCGGTGAATGCGTATCCGTGGAGGAACAAATCAGCACCGCTTCAATATCCGGATCTTCCAGAATCTCATGATAATCTTTAATCGCTTTTTCGATTCCAAGCCCTTGCGCCCATTCTTTTGTCTCTTCATTCATGAACGGATCTGCAATCGCCTTGACCTTGGCGCCCGGCACTTTCGTCTGAACACTGGTCGCATGTACCTTTCCAATCCTTCCCGCTCCGATAATGCCAATGTTTGTCATCTCTTTCTCCTTGAATCTTCTTGTTTTATTGATCATCTAAATTTCTTAGAGTCCCGTCTTTTCTTCTATAAAACTCCTAGCCTGCTTAGCATATTTAAGCGGATTAGCCTTTTGAGGATCCTGTTCAGCTTCCACGACCATATAACCTTCATAACCTGCATCTTCGAGAACCTTAAAGATCGGATCATAGTCGATCGCCCCGTCCCCAGGAATCGTGAAGGTTCCCATACGCACCCCGTCAAGAAAGCTGAGTCTCTCATCTTTGACCTGTTGGACGACTTCCGGACGAATATCTTTCAGATGGACATGGCGGATCCGATTTTTAAATTCTTGTGCCATTGATAGTGGATCTTCTCCACAGTAAGCAAAGTGTCCCGTATCGAACAGGAGAGAAACATATTCCGGGTCTGTCTCTCTCATCAGGCGGCGCGTTTCGTCTGCGTCCTGGACAACAGTACCCATGTGGTGATGGAAAGTCAGTTGAATCCCGTACTCATCCTTTGCGATTTTTCCGAGACGGTTAAGGCCTTCCGTTAGATCCTTCCATTCATCTTCGTTCATTACATGTTTCCGGCCGAAAATCGGAGTGTCTTGCATGCCTTGAACAGAATAGCTTTGCTCAGATACTCCAATGACTTTGGCTCCCATTTCCTTTAAGAATTCGAGGGTCTTTCTAAATTCTCTTTCCGTCTCTTCAAAGGGCTTCGAAATCAGGAATGTGGAAAACCACTGATTGCAGATTTCGATTCCGCGTTCATTCAGGTAAGCCTTTAGAACACTTGGATCTTTAGGATACTTGTTTCCGACTTCTGATCCTTTAAAGCCTGCGAGTGCCATTTCTGAGACGCACTGCTCAAAGGAATTCTCCGCTCCAAGATCTGGAAGATCATCATTGGTCCATGCAATCGGTGCAATGCCAAGTTTCACTGTGCTCTTGTCAAACATCTCTTTCTCCTTATCTTTTTCTAAATCAGCGTACGATATATTTTCTCGATGTCCTGCTGGTTCGGAAGCCGCCTCGTATTCTGAGGACTTCCAGAAATTAAGGCATCTTTTGCCATCTTCGGAATTTTCTCAATAAAGTCTTCTCTTTCCACGCCATATTCAGAAAGAGTAGGAATTTCAAGCTCACAAGTCAGTTCATGCAGCTTCTTTAAGAACTTTTCCGCAGCGGTTCTCTCCGAGTCTTTTTCAGATGCACTTCCTGTTTGTCTAGCCAGCTCGGAAAAACGATTAACTGCTCCGGGAAGTGCAAACTCCAGACAGTTTTCGAGGAGCATAGCATTCGACAGCCCGTGAGGAATATGGTAAAGCGCACCAATTGGACGGCTCATTCCGTGAATGAGCGTAACGGAGGCATTATTAAACGCAATCCCGGCTTCAAGAGCTGCCAGAGCCATCTCTTCTCTGGCTTTTAGATTTTTTCCTTCCCGATAAGCCACAGGAAGCCATTTGAGAATTCGCTTAACAGCGGAAACTGCAAATGTATCGGAAAGCGGCTGGGCTTTTCTCGATGTATACGCTTCCACACTGTGGCATAATGCGTCAAGACCTGTGAAAGCGGTAATAGCCGGAGGAGCTGTCATTGTAAAATCCGGATCAATAACTGCGACGTCCGGCATGAGAACAGATCCTTTAAGAAGCATTTTCACGTCATTTACCGTATCGGTTATGATGGTGAACTGTGTAGCTTCAGATCCAGTCCCGGCTGTTGTCGGGACCGCTATCATTGAAGGCACCTTTTCTTCTATAGAAGCACCCATAAAGTCCGTAATCTTTTTTTTTCTTTCTGCTAGCGCTGCTACAGCTTTCATAGAATCAATCGCACTTCCGCCTCCTAGCCCGAGGAGGAAATCGCACTTTCCTTCTATATAAGAATGAAGTGCTTTTTCGATCATTCGGTCTGTCGGCTCTCCTGTAATTTGATCAAATACACTGAATTCCACACCGTTTTTCATCAGCGCTTCTTCAACCAGTCTTACATTCCCAAGTTCTGTCATCATCGGATCGGTGACAATCAGCGCTTTTTCTCCCATGGATTTAAGATACGGACCTGCTTCAAAAAGAGCGTCTTTTCCACTCACAATCCTTCCAGGCATGATAAAATTGTCCGCCATTTATCTCTCCTCTCCATGCAACCAAGTATATCGTTCGTCTTCCACCCGGTCCGTCTGCAACCATGGGTTTCCATCAAGGTGACGGATCATCCAACAGGTATACATCTGAAATCCAGGAGCGCATGCCTGCGGATGGAGCTCTCCTCCCGGGATAGCTGAAAACGAACCGTCCGTTGACTTAAAAACCTTGTCACCGACAAAACTTGCACCAAAACCTTCAGGATGATCGAATTTAAAATAATAACATTCCGGCTGGGGATGACTGTGCGGAAGATATCCCGACCAATTCCCCGGATCATTGAGAACTTCACCGAGGACCATGTTGGATTCAGGACAAATATCATGGTCAAAAATAGTATTCACCCGTCTTTTGGCTGTGTTTCCGAATTCGTTCAGGCAGGAGTATTTGTACGGAGCGTCAGATGGAGAATAAAGTTTGGCGGTAAACTTTTGTTCATTAATGGTCCTCTGGACTAGAATTTCAGAGTCTTCAATTGCCGTAATAACCACTTTTACCTCGGCCGGTACATGAATACACCAAGGCCCCTGTGTGAAAACTGATTCTCTGGAAACGATGCGATCAATAGAATCAGCCTGGATTCTGATTTTTCCTGAAAGGAGCAAAATGGCAATTTCCTCATTCTCTTTATAAAACACCAGTTCGTCATCCCGATTCATTCGAAAAACACGAATGTCCATGTTCATATGCGCATAGTCCCCTTTATACTGGGTTAAGACTTGCTCACCGTCGGTAAATTTCGGATATCCAAACAATTTCGTCATAGCTCATACTCCGATTAATACGCTCTTGCGTCTTTACGCTCTTTTTTAACTTCTTCCCATACTTCCCTTACATCCGGATTGATGGATGTTGAAGCCTGTCCAACATTCCACCAGGAATCATAGCCGTCCGTCATGGTTTTTGGAAGAACCTTCAGATCAAACAGACAAGCGTTATCTTGCTTCTTTGCATCCTCAAGCGCTTCTTCAAGCTCACCAACCGTTCTGCAAGTATAAGTTTTCAGCCCGTATCCTTCACCTATCTTGGCGTAATCGACTGGAATCAACTCACCTGTTGGTTTTTTACCATCCGTATATCGGAACTCTGTGGCCAAAGATCCTACACCATGGGTCATTTCCAGATTGTTAATGCAACCAAAACCGCAGTTGTCAAAAATAAGGATGCCATGACGGACGGCTATGATTCNNTGTTAATCTTCTCCCTCTGCTGCATGGCCGTCATTATTTCTGAATGGAGCATTTGAAACGAACCATCGCCGACTACAGCATAAACTTCATTGTCAGGCTCTGCCATCTTAACTCCAAGGCAAGCGGCAACTTCATATCCCATGCAGGAATAACCGTATTCAGCATGGTATCCTCCACGCTTGTCCGTTGTCCACATACGCTGTAAGCAACTTGGGAGAGAGCCTCCTGCTGTGATGATCGTAGCATCTTCATCAATCGTTCTCCTGATTGCAGCAATCGCCGCTGTCTGAGTGAGCAAGGATTGATGAAGCTTAGCGAATTCAGGGACAGTTCTTGGATCCCTGGCTTCAATATTCGGCACAAAATTTTCAGTATATGAAATAGAGGAGAGCCGTTCCATCTCACGATCCCATTCCGCTTTTTCTTTAAGAATCTCATCGGTGTAAGAAGACTTATAANNCTTATAATTTGATTCACTAAGAAGATCGATCAATTTTCTAAGCGTAGTTTTTGCATCTCCAACCGCCTTGACGGCATCCATTTTATAAGCATGATATCGGTTGTTATTGATTGTAACGATCTTAACGTTCGGGTTTTTAAATTGACTCTTTGATCCTGTGGTGAAGTCAGAGAGTCTGGTTCCTACTGCAATAACCAAATCTGCCTCTTTTGCAATTCGATTTGCAGCAGATGTACCGGTTACTCCAATTCCTCCAAGACAGTATGGATGAGAAGACTTGCAGGCGCTTTTACCTGCTTGTGTCTCACCAAAAGGAATATTGAACGCTTCGCAGAATTCCTCTACTACAGCTCCCGCTTTAGAATACCGCACACCTCCGCCAACGATTACAATCGGCTTCCTGGAGTTCAAGATGACTTCTTTGATATCATCAAGCTCTTCTGGAACCGCTGACGGACGAGTGATTCTATGGACTCTCTTCTGAAAGAAAGATACCGGAAAGTCATAACTCTCGCCTTCTACATCCTGACAAAGTCCAATCGCGGCGGCTCCGGTTTCAGCAGGATCCGTCAAGACACGCATAGCGTTGATTAGCGCAGTCATTATTTGCTCCGGTCTCGTAACTCTGTCCCAGTATTTGCATACTGGCCTAAACGCATCATTCGTTGTGATAGCCAGGCTTGATGAGATTTCAAGCTGCTGAAGGACCGGATCAGGCTGGCGTGAAGCAAAAGTGTCTGCCGGGAAAACCAGGAGCGGAATGTTGTTGACTGTCGCATCCGCGCAAGCGGTAATCATATTAGCTGCTCCTGGCCCTACAGACGAGGTGCAGGCAATAATCTTTTTTCTATCGTTCTGTTTTGAAAAGGCACAGGCTACGTGGCACATCCCCTGTTCGTTTCTTCCTTGATAGACTTT
>DLOL01000052.1:12272-12566 GCA_002478485.1 Eubacteriaceae bacterium UBA7485
CAATCCGACTGCGATTCCATGACCGAAGATTGTAAAGAAACCATCGACAAACTTGGTTTCTTCTCCGTCCATCACAACATATTGCTGGTCTAGAAATTTGACAATCGCCTGCGCGACTGTCATCCTGACTGTCTCCATACTTCTCTCCTTATATATCTGAACTTGAATTATACTCGAGCGATCATCTCTCCATATTCTTCTTTTGTTTTTCGAATAAACTCTCGCACTTCATCCGTTCCTGGAAGATCTTCAGAGCAGTTGTTTGACCGCACCATCATGGAAGCCTCAGCTGAT
>DLOL01000052.1:12747-12878 GCA_002478485.1 Eubacteriaceae bacterium UBA7485
AAACGCAGCGGATTCTTTATCTGTCATTCCTGGAGCAATTAAAGCCTCAGTCAGATCAAATTCTTCTCTCGATCCCATGATAATGTCAGCTTCCTTAGCAATCGCTTGATAATAAATCGAGATTTCATCAT
>DLOL01000052.1:13008-13319 GCA_002478485.1 Eubacteriaceae bacterium UBA7485
AGCGCTTTTGATATAATCTTCATCCACATCCGCAGGATCAAGCTTTAAATCTGCCACTTCATTCCGATACATAAGAATATCGCTTTCTTTCTCTGAGAGCATTTCAGTAAATGTCAGACCAAGCTTTTCACCATTTTGACAACGGGTTATGCGGCTTGTATCNNTACGGTCGATAGTCGATGTCAAAGATGATTTTTGTCCCGTTTTTACGAGCGAGAAGAGCGGCTTTTAACGCGGCCTCTCTGGATGGACTTTGTGCCAGTGCAGTTCCTGAAATCAATATCGCCCTAGCGCTTTTGATATAATCTTCA
>DLOL01000052.1:13419-14209 GCA_002478485.1 Eubacteriaceae bacterium UBA7485
AACGGGTTATGCGGCTTGTATCAATACCTTCATTTTCAAAGAACTCTGTGACATAGTCACCGAACTGATCATCCGAAACCTTTCCAATGAACCCTGCTTTTAATCCGTGCCGCTATTCGTGCGTGCTAATATTNNAGAGCCGCCAACATACTTTTTAAAGCTTTTTACATTTCGAATCGGACCAAAGTCTTCTTCTTCGGAGGGGTTCAAGTCTATCGCAACCCTTCCTAAAAGGATCAGATCAAGATTTCGTTCCTTATCTCTGGGGATTATTTCTGCGTCCTTCATTTAATCTTCAAACCTCATGTCTTTTTGTGTTCGTTTATGTGCTTTTACTGGATAACCTAATATTAGCACGCACGAATAGCACGCACAAGTCTTTACACCTTATCTGATCTTTACATGTTTTATTGCTTTGTTTGTAATCTTATACAAAATTTCTGTTAATTTTCATAGTTTTAAAGGCAACTTATTTCTTGTCATGATTTTTTCTCTAATAAAGAATGCACATTTTTGCACACTATGGATAAATTTGTTCTAAATTCCAATTTGCTGAAAGCAGATTTTCATTTGCTCCGGATTGATTGTTACACTCCTTTGAACTCGGTATTCAGGCCAAATTGAATGATGTCTTGGTTCTAATCGGGATAAAATGAGGCGCAAAGCTTATGATACAGCCCTGCGCCTTCCGTAAATAAGGATTGAATCCGTATTTTGCTATTAAGATGAATGTTGAGTTAGAAATATAGAAATATCTATACGAAAAAGAGGGTTCTATGATGAAAGTGGG
>DLOL01000032.1:0-4326 GCA_002478485.1 Eubacteriaceae bacterium UBA7485
GACAGCCCCAGGATGTCACTAAGTTTAGAATGAAAAATCTCGCAACAGGAACCTGCTCCGTCTGGAAAGGTTCTGTTACGAGATTTTTTCGTGAAGGATCCGATTCTGATTTTTTCACAGGGACAGCGTTACCTGAAACGGTAAGGAATGAAGACTTCAATCTGCTTTTCCCCGAGAAATCAGGAAAGATCCGGCAGATGCTTTGGATCGGCCGATCAACTGTTCAGCAGATCGGTCATGTCGTAAAGCCCCGGTTTCTGGCCGCCGAGCCACTGAGCCGCTTTAACCGCACCGTTTGCAAAGATTTTTTTGGAAAGAGCAGTATGCTTGAATTCGATCAGCTCGTCGTCGCCTGCAAAGAGAACGGTATGTTCTCCTGGAATCGTGCCGCCTCTAGAAGCGGTGATGCCGATCTCATCCGGCTTTCTTTGACAGTTATTGCCGCTTCTTGTCGTGTTGTAGACTTTTTTCTTAGAAAGTGCTTCATTGATGCCGTCGGCGATGAGAAAAGCGGTTCCGCTTGGCGCGTCTTTCTTTTTGTTGTGGTGGCGCTCATAAATTTCAATATCGTATCCGTTCTCGAGAGCGCCCGCCACGGCTTGAAGCGCCTGGATGAGCACATTCACACCAAGAGACATGTTTGCGCTCTTAAAAACGGGAATGACTTCTTTCCCTTCTTCAATCATCTGCTCAGCGTCTTCGCCAAGGCCGGTCGTTGCAACCACAATCGGGATTCCCGACTTTTTAGCATAAGGGAAAACTTTGGGGAAAGCGGAGAAGTGTGAGAAGTCGATGATTACATCGGCTTCTTCCCGAATATCGTCCGGATTCCGGTAGATCGGAAAATCCCCGGAAAAATCGTCTTCAAGATCAATTCCTGCGACAGTTTCAAGATTTTCAGAGTCTTCGATGACGTCTGCGAGCACTTTTCCCATCGCGCCTTTTGCGCCTGATAAAATAACTCTCATTCCGACCTCAGTCTTCAAGCTCTATGCCGTATTCAAGCATGGCATCTTTTAAGATCTTGGTGCCTTCCTCACTCATTTCGATTAACGGAAGACGCATCTCTCCGGTGTCAAGTCCCATCAGCTCAAGTGCCTTGTTGACCGGAATCGGATTGGTCTCAATAAACAGGGGACCGTTCAGGCCGTTTTGCCTGAGCTGCATGTCTCTTGCCGCTTCAAAATCGCCTTCAAGCGCCTTGTGGGCCATTTCCGAAACATCCTTTGGAATGATGTTGGCAGAAACGGAAATCACGCCTTTTCCGCCGAGCGCCATGACCGGGATGGTCTGGTCGTCATTGCCCGAATAGATGTCAAGGTCGGTTCTGCGCGCGATTTCTGCGACCTGGGAGATGTCGCCGCTTGCTTCCTTGACCGCCTTCACGTTTGGAATTTTTGAAAGTTCAACCAGCGTGTCGACGGTGATGTTGGTGCCCGTTCTGCTCGGCACGTTATAGACGATCACCGGAATGTCCACTTCATCCGCAATGGCTTTGATATGGGCGATGATCCCTTTCTGCGTGGACTTGTTGTAGTAAGGGTTAATGACTAGAATTGCGTCTGCGCCCTGCTCCTGCGCGTACTTTGAAAGGCCGATCGAATAGGCGGTGTCGTTTGATCCGGTGCCCGCGATATAGGGAACGCGGCCGTTGATGTATTTTCCGGCTTCTCTGAGCAGCGAAAGATGCTCGTCATCGGTCAGAGTGGAGGTTTCGCCGGTTGTGCCTGCGATTAAAATCGCATCGGTGCCGTTTTCAATATGGAAATCAATCAGTCTTCTGAAATTGTCCCAGTCAATCTGGTTGTCTTTAAAAGGCGTCACCATCGCAACGCAGCTGCCTTCAAAAATTGGTTTGCTCATAGTCTCCTCAAATCAGTCCCTGTTCCATCAGGGAGAATGCAATTTGGACGGCATTGGCTGCTNNCCGCGCCTTTTCGGATATTGTCCGCCACGCACCAGAGATTGAGCGCGTTTTCGGCGGAATTATCCCGGCGGATACGTCCGACATAAACTTCGTTGGTCCCTTCCGCGTCTCTTGCAAGCGGGTAGACGTTGTTTTTCGGATCGTCCTTTAAGACACATCCGGGTGCTGTTTCATAAAGCGCTTTGACATCTTCCACTTCAAAAGGCTTTTCCGTCTCCACGTTGATCGATTCGGAGTGGCCGTAGAAGACAGGCACGCGCACTGTAGTTGCCGTCACGCCGATTGCGTCATCGTGAAGAATCTTATGGGTTTCATTCACCATCTTCATCTCTTCTTTGGTGTAGCCGGAATCGAGAAAATCATCGATATGGGGCAGGCAATTGTAGGCGATCTGGTGCGGATAGAACTGATTTTCCTCGCCCTTGACCCCTTCTTCAAGGTCTTTGTAACCTTTCACGCCCGAACCCGAGACGGCTTGATAAGTGGAGTAAATCACGCGCTTAAGGCCGTACTTGTCATAGATCGGCTTGAGCGCTGCCACCGCCTGAATGGTGGAGCAGTTCGGATTTGCGATGATGTTCTTATGCTCTTTCAGGTCCTCCGGATTGACTTCAGGAACTACCAGCGGAACTTCATCATCCATGCGCCAGCATGAGCTGTTGTCGATGACAATGGTTCCGTGATCTGCGGCGATGGGGGCAAATTTCTTTGAAGTGTCCGCGCCTGCGGAAAACAGTGCGATGTCAATCGGTTTGTCAAAGGAATGCTCGGTCAGCTCTTCAACAGTGTAATCCTGCCCTTTAAATTTGACGGTCTTTCCCTTGGAGCGGGCAGAGGCCATCGGGTAGAGATGGTCCACCGGGAAATCGAGCTCCTCCAGAACCTGGAGCATTTTCTGGCCAACCATACCGGTTGCGCCTACGACTGCTACGTTGTATTTTTTCATTTCTCTCCTCTATTTCAGTCGAAAACTGCGGAATTAAGGCGGTCTTTTCACGAAAAAAAACCGGCGGGAGCCGGCGGAATTTCAAAAACACGCAATAGCTCTCCGCCCTAAACCGGGCGACAGTACGGCTGCTCTTCGCAGACTTACCAGCTTTGGGGAAGGGCACCTTCCGAAAAACTTCGGCGTCCTCCTNNCCGAAAAACTTCGGCGTCCTCTCCTTTCCGCGCGCTTCATCTCCCGGTGCCGGGATCGGCGGGCTTACTCTTATCGGACGCGCCTCTATTGTGCTTTTATCTTACCAAACCGTTATAAAAAGTAAAGAAGCAAAAGGCACATTCTGCCTTCAAAAACATGAAACCTGCGCGGTCCTTTGTTTCGGTCAGAAACTGGGTTCATCCGCTTTCGATTGAATTTCTGATTCCTTCAAATGCACGGTCTTGGTGTTGTTTTTTCGTCTATAATCAAGAGCGATTCTTAAGGATAGTTTAATTTTTCTCTCAATTGAGATAAAATAAATTAAGAATTATGAAACGGTTCTTCGAATTTGCTATTCGGCGCATCAAGTTAAACGTTTCTAATTAAAAAGAACGGGCTTCAAGCCCGCGGCGCAGCGGAAGCTCCGCTGCAATATTGTCTTTTCAAGGGGGTTTTATGAAAGACAGAATTTTTGGCGCGCTTCAGAAAGTCGGTCGCTCCTTTATGCTTCCGATCGCCATTCTCCCGATTGCAGGTCTGTTCCTGGGGATCGGCGGTTCGTTCACCAACGCAACCATGCTCGAAACCTATGGACTGACGCATGTGATGGGCGAAGGGACATTAATTTACAACTTTCTGAGCATCTTAAACGCCGCTGGGGACGTCGTCTTCAGCAACCTGCCACTGATCTTTGCTGTCGCAGTCGCGATCGGGATGTCGGATCACGAAAAAGCGACAGGCGCACTTGCTGCTGTACTGGGGTTCTTGATCATGAATGCCGTCATCGCTCAGCTGATTTCGATGACCAATACCTTTGATCCGGCCACGCTCGCAGTTGCAAATGACGCAAAACAGCTCGAAGCGGTCAAGAACGGAGCGAAGTACACACCGATTCTTGAATCGGACGTGCGCATGCTTCCTTCAGGAGCAATAACCACCATGCTCGGGTTCAACACGCTTGCATCTGGGGTATTCGGCGGAATCATCGTCGGGTGCTTTGCAGCATGGTCTAATAATCATTTCTATGATTGCAAGCTTCCTTCCGCGATCTCGTTCTTCGCAGGAACCCGTTCAGTTCCGATCGTCATGGCCGTAGTCTCCATCGTCCTCGGCTTTGTCATGTTCTGGGTCTGGCCGTATGTCCAGATCGGCATGAACATGCTCGGAAATCTGGTTCTCGCATCCGGTTATATCGGAACGTTCATTTACGGTTACATCGAAAGAGCGCTCATTCCTTTCGGTCTGCACCATGTCTTCT
>DLOL01000032.1:4353-8687 GCA_002478485.1 Eubacteriaceae bacterium UBA7485
AAGCTCGTTCAGGGGGCGCAGAACATCTTCTTCGCTCAGCTCTCAGACCCGAGCGTGACCGAGTTCTCAGTCAGCGCGACACGCTTCCTGGCTGGTAAGTTCCCGTTCATGATCTTCGGTCTTCCGGGCGCTGCGCTTGCCATGTATCAAACCGCTTATCCGGAAAAGAAAGAAACCGCAGGCGGTCTGCTCCTTTCCGCAGCGCTTGCAGCGATGCTCACTGGTATCACAGAACCGATCGAATTCACGTTTATCTTTGTAGCGCCTGCTCTTTACTACGGTGTGCACTGCGTGCTGGCAGGGCTCTCCTTTATGTTAATGCACATGCTCAACGTTGGAGTCGGGATGACCTTCTCCGGCGGGCTGATCGACCTTATTCTCTATGGGGTTCTTCAGGGCAATGCAAAGACGCACTGGGTCTGGATTATTGTTGTCGGGGTTGTGTACTTCTTCATTTACTGGTTCCTCTTCAAGTGGATCATCGTCCGCTTTGACCTGCCGACGCCTGGACGTGAAAAGGACGGCGGAGAAACCAAGCTTTATACGAAAGCCGACTACCAGAAACAGCATGCCGGCGGCGCAGCCTNNCAACAGGATCGACCGGCGAGATCGATATGAGAAGCGCCGCGATCACAAAGGGGCTTGGCGGAAAAGACAATATTGACGGAGATGTGGACTGCTGCATCACGAGACTGAGACTCAATGTCGTAGATCCGTCCAAGGTAGATGAACAGCTTCTGAAGGAAACCGGAGCGGTTGGCGTGGTCTCAAAAGGAAAGGGCCTTCAGGTCATTTACGGACCGACTGTTCCGAACGTGAAGAATGCACTTGAAGCGTTCCTTGAAACGCCGGAATCCAACAGAGTCGATGAGCTTTTAGGGTCCCATGCGATTGAAGCTCCGAAGGAAGAAGCCAAGGAAATCGAAGCTTCTGCGCAAACAGAAAGCTTCTACGCACCGATTGCGGGACGTCTTGCAGGCATTGAAGAAGCGCCGGATCAAGCCTTCAGCGAAAAGCTTCTCGGAGACGGTATCGTTATCTTCCCGACAGAAGGAAAAGTCATCGCGCCGTGCGACGGAACCATTGAAGTCCTCTTCCCGACACATCATGCGATTGGCATGAAGTCCGTGGACGGAAACGAAATCCTGATTCATGTCGGCGTGGACACCGTCAATCTTGAAGGAAAAGGATTTACGCCGCACATCAAACAGGGAGACAGCGTCAAAGCCGGAGATCTCCTGCTTGAAGTGGATCTTGACTACATCAATAAGAACGCGCCTTCATCGGCAACCCCGATGATCTAGNNCTTCCGGAGAATAAGAAAATTAAGATCTTAAAGACCGGAGAAGTCACGCCGAAAGATCTCGTTGTTGAAGTCGAAGACAAATAAGTTTTAAGGAAGTCAGGCCTCGGTGCCTGGCTTCTTTTTGTCGCGAAAGGCCATGAAATGCCCCACATTGATTATTAGCACGGACAAAAGGATAAATTTTGATTAGTAAACTAATTGGAGACAGCCGAAATTATGACTCAAATTACTGAATTAACATCCACTCAAGTCAGCGGCATCTTAAAAGCTATGGTGCTGACTGCGCTTGAAATCCAGAAAAAGGCAAACCGGCTCACGGCACAAACCGTCAAAAACAACAACGCGCTTGATGAGCAGGATGTGGTTTTCCATTTTGCATCTTCGACCCTGGATTCGGCCAATCTTCTCGTTCATGATGCGTTCAGACTGATTTCCGCCTGCCGTCATTTACTATCCTTTGACCGGGGGGATGAAGGCTTTCCGCTAGCAGTCCAGCGTGTGAAAAACGCCTACAAGGCTCTTGCCTTCGGCGCACTTTCCCTGTCCGCACAGGTGGAGGAAATGAATGAACACCTGCCTGATCCGTTGGAGGAAGTGGATGAAATACATCTTCGCATCGACAAGCTCAAAATCAAAATTGACGCGATGCAAGAACTCTTCATTCTGCTTGATAAAAGCATTACCGAATAATTTTTTATTTCTCGTGTTACAATCAGAATACATGAGAAAGATTTAGCCCGCTGATTTTCTCAGCGGGCTTTTTAGTGAGTGAGATGACAAACAATTACTATCAGTCGCTACCGGATGACGTGAAAGCGTACGAAAAGGAAGCGCGAAAAATCAGGAGAGCTCTCCACCAGATACCGGAGACCGGATTTAAAGAGAAGCAGACCGGAGAGTGGATCAAGAATTATTTAAAAACACTGGGATATGATTTCGGTGAAGTTGCAACCACCGGAGTCTATGTCTACGTTCCTTCCAATATAGATAAAAAGGAGCCCTGCCGGGCTTTGCGGACCGATATGGACGCGCTTGAGATTACCGAGCCTGAAACAGAGGAGAACAGGGATTACCGGAGCAGGAACGAGGGCTGCATGCATGCCTGCGGACATGACGGACATATGACCATGATGCTGCTGACCGCCCGATACCTGAAAGAGCACCCAGATTTCAAGCACGGCCCGGTTCTTCTTTTGTTCCAGCCTGCAGAAGAAGGGCCGGGAGGCGCCCTTCCCGTCAGCGAGAGCGGCATTTTTGAGAAGTACCAGGTTAAAGAGATCTACGGGTATCACCTCTTTCCCTTTGTGGAAGAAGGCGTCGTAAGCTCAACCCCCGGACCGATGATGGCTATGACTTCTGAGTTCTACATCACCATACGCGGCAAAAGCAGTCATGCGGGGAATCCCGAAAAAGGCGTCGACGCCATTGTGGCGGGCGCGGCTTTTGTCAGCGCTATCCAAAGCGTGCTCTCAAGAAACATCAAAAGAGATGAGGCGACCCTGATCAACATCGGAACCTTCAACGGGGGAGAACGGATGAATATTGTTCCCGGTGAAGCGAAGATCACCGGCACGATGCGCTCGTACAGCAAAGATGTGCAGGAGACGATGAGAAAGCGCATGCGGGAGGTGCTGGACGGTGTTGATCTTGCATACGGAACAAAGAGCGAACTTGAGATTACGGACATGTATCCGCCCGTCAGGAATGACCGAAAGCTTTATGAGCGCATGTGGGCCCTCTGCCCCGAGCCGAAAGAACCCTTTGAAAAAGTCATGCTCGCGGAAGATTTCGCGATCTATCAGGATTACCTCCCGGGGCTTTTTATGGGGATCGGGTGCCTTTCCGAGGAGAAGGGCTATACGGAGAACCTGCATACGCCCGGATTTAATTTTGACGAGAAAGTTCTCTTACGGGGGCTCGATTTGTATTTAAGACTGATCGCATCAGAGAAGGAATGAGAAATGTACAACGATTTTGCGTCTGTATACGACGCGCTGATGATGGAAGTGGACTATGATCAGTGGGCTGATTATTTATTCAGGCAGATGCTCAACGCAAAGCGTGATGTGAAGAAAGTGCTCGAATTCGGGTGCGGGACCGGAAACATCACCCTTCGCCTGGCAAAGAAGGGCTTTGATCTGACCGGGGTGGATCTTTCGGAAGAGATGCTTACCGTGGCGGACCAGAAGGCGCAGGACGCGGGGGAAAATGTCCGCCTTTTGCTGGGGGACATGAAAAGCTTCTACTCCCCCGAAAAATACGACTGCATACTCTCGGCGTGTGATTCGGTTAATTATCTTGAAAATCTTGACGCAGTGCGCGGGTTTATCGAGTCAAGCTATGAAGCGCTTGAGCCGGGAGGCCTTCTTCTCTTTGATGTCAATACGGTGACGAAATACAAAAACGTCATCGCGGACAAGACCTTTATCTATGATACGGATGAGGCGTACTGCGTCTGGGAATCCGAGCCTGTCGAAGCGAAGAACAAGATGAATTACCACCTCACATTCTTTGTGCCGGATGAGGACGGCCGCTACGAGCGTTTTGATGAAACTCAAACGCAGTTCTATTACTATGCGGAGCCGATTCTTGAGATCCTCAGGGAAACAGGGTTTAAGGATATCAGATGCTACACGTTCGGAACGTTTCTTCAGGGAGGAAATGAGGCTGACAGAATTCAGTTTGCGGCCACGAAACCTGATTCAGCCGATTGACAGACTTGAATTCGGGAAGAAATCGCATTTTGGCCCTTGCTTTTTCTTCCCGATTCTTATAAACTAAATAAGCGCTAACAAATGAAGATTAAATATAATGCAATCTTTTCTATTTAACAACTAATACTTATAAAAATAAAGAAATTAGCTGTTGACAATATGAAATCGAATTTATATAATAGTTAGCGTGAGTTAAAACACAATTCATATGCGGCCTGGTAGTTCAGTTGGTTAGAATGCCAGCCTGTCACGCTGGAGGTCACGAGTTCGAGTCTCGTTCAGGTCGCCATATGCCCAGATAGCTCAGTAGGTAG
>DLOL01000032.1:8786-8935 GCA_002478485.1 Eubacteriaceae bacterium UBA7485
AATCTCGTCTTCCGCTCCATTTCGGTGACGTAGCCAAGTGGTAAGGCGTAGGTCTGCAACACCTTGATTCGCCGGTTCAAATCCGGCCGTCACCTCCATTTTTATTTATAACGACAGTTAATCTGTCGCCCAGATAGCTCAGTAGGTAG
>DLOL01000032.1:9103-27974 GCA_002478485.1 Eubacteriaceae bacterium UBA7485
CGCCGTTTTGCGTGATACTTTCAGTTCTGCTGAAAAACAGATGCAGATAAGCTATTTTATAAAGAAGGGAAGATCCAAAAGATCCAGGTGGTCTGTAATTCTGAATTCGGCATGGGGCGCTTGAATTTCGGGATTCGGCTGATAGCCGACTACCGTCATCCCGGCCCTCTTGGCAGCGAGCATTCCCTGATCGCTGTCTTCAACGACCAGGCAGTCTTCGGGATCGACCTGAAGAAGGCGGGCGGCCTCCAGGAAGATATCGGGCGCGGGTTTTCCATGAGCCACACTCTCGGAAGAGAGCGCGACGTCAACACAGCCGTCAGGGTCCGCCATATTAAGCACTACCTTCGCCTCTTCAAGGACAGAGCCCGTCGCGAGCGCCATTTTATATCCTTTTTCATGAAGTATCCGGATCAGGTCGGTAATGTGGGGCATCATCCGTTCTTTTGCCCGTTCACTGTTGACGAAGTCTTTATAATAGAGAATTTCTTCTTTCGTGATTTCCTCCGGATCCATCTGATCCAGATGGTACGTCTCCTTAATTTCCTCCCACCATTCAATCATCTGCCTGCCGAGTGCGCGGGTGAGCAGATCCTGTGTAATAGGGATGCCGTACTTTCGATAGATTGATTTTTCATATTCCTGATAGACCGGCTCAGAATCAATCAAGACACCGTCCATGTCAAAGATGACTGCTTTCTGCTTCACGGAACCACCTCATTCCTTCTTTTCGATTTGAGTTGTTTAGGGTACTCTAATTAATATGCCGTCTATGTTATCATACCCGGTATAGGATACAGGCGAGTGCCTGAAAGGAGATTTTTATGGCTGAACAAACACCACTGGCCACAGTGAATAAAGACAAGAAAATCTATGCTTCAAATCTTGATAACCTGGTGAACTCCCTTCCGCCGCAGCAGGCGCAGCAGTTTCAATCAAGAGAAGGCAGAAGACAACTTCTTGACGAACTGGTTGCTCAAGACTTGTTCTATCTGGATGCGCTTGAAAACGGGCTGGACCAAACGGAAGAATTCAAGGAACTGATGAAAGACACCGAAGAAAAGATGCTCAAGACTCAAGCGATTGCGAAGTTCATGCAGCAGGTCGAAGTTACGGATGACGAAGTCAAGAAGTTCTATGACGATAATCCGGATATGTTCCTTGCACCTGAATCTGTCCGCGCAAGCCATATTCTGGTTCCTGCAGAAGAACAGGCCAATATGATTCTTGAGGAAATCAAGCAGGGTAAGAAGAATTTTGAAGACGCTGCGAAAGAGTATTCAACCTGTCCTTCCAGCGCACAGGGAGGCGATCTGAACTACTTCCAGAGAGGGCGTATGGTTCCTGAATTTGAAGAAGCCGCGTTTTCAATGGAACCGGGACAGATGACAGAAAAGCCGGTCAAGACGGATTTTGGGTATCACATCATCAAGACCACGGACAAACAGCCGGAACAGCCCATTCCGTTTGAAGCGGTTAAGGAAGACGCGAAGCAGTATCTTCTGGGTCAGAAGCAGCATGACGCTTATATGAAGAAAGTGGATGAACTGAAAGAAAAATATCCGGTCGATATCAATTTGGGACTGGTTTAAGCTCAAGGGAGAGCTCCTGAAAAGGAGCTCTTTTTCTTTTTTGAAAGGATGTGTTTTAGCCCGCTAACTTGAATGTTCATGCGAAAAAAATGAATAAATAGTAGTTTTTACGTTTTTCGAAGGCTTATAAATCTCCTGTGTCTATAAAGAAAAACATGACTTCTTGTGGAAGAGAAGGGAAAAAGGATATGAATAAAAATTATAGTAAAAGGTTTGACAGCGCCTAACTATTTCTGTATAATGGGAAAAGATTAGTGTCACGCTAACTAACTATCAATTGTTGAGGGAAAGACGATGAAAGACTGTGATAAGCAGCTGCTGGATTTATATACGGAACTCCTTGAGATGGAAAAAAAGGCGAAAGACGCCTACTCCAGAGACTGTGAGGCGACAAATTTCACACCTTGTCAGATTAAATACCTCCAGATCATTGATTCAAGGGAGAAGCTGACTTCGTCTGAATTCGCCAGGATCATGCAAATCTCCAAACCAACAGTCTCCCAGCTGATCAACAGACTCTCGAACGCGGACTGCGTTTATAAGCAGCACTCCGCTGCGGACAAGAGAATCTGTTACATACAGCTTACGCCCAAAGGAGAAAAAATTGCGCGTGCGGAAGAAAGCGCCCGCAAGGAAATTGTCGACTATATTGAAAGCAGGCTGACACCGGATGAACTTGAAATGTTCATCTCGCTTCTCATGAAGCTGATCTAACAAAAAGCTGAAAAGCTCATAAAAGTCAGATTGCACTGACGAAAATTTTTAAGGAGGAAGAATGAGTACTGAATTAAGAAATGCACCTTTAATTCCAATTACGGAAACTGTACTGTTTTCTGGAACGAAAAACCGCATTTATGTGAATGAGACGATCGGCAACAATATTCGCAAGCTGATCAACAAGGGAATTACCCAGGCAGTTGGATTAACGACTAAAACGTACCATGCATATGACCTCCTGACTGAAGAAGACTTTTATAAAACAGGTGTCCTGATCTATTTAGATAACATTCAGAAGTCAGATAATGGTTATATTGTCGATATCAGAACGGGTAGTCGCGTCATGGTGGATGATATTGATAACGGCGTTGCAGGACTCAACGCGATGTATCATGAAGCAGAACCGGCAGACGACCTCACCCCGGCTGAAGAACAGGAAATGATCGACTATATCTCCGACCTGTTCAAAGAAGTCGGATCCGCTTTCAAGAATGTGGAACATGTGATCGCTATCCTGAAGAGACTCGATTCTCTTGACGAAACCATTGGTTATCTTGTTCCGATGATGGGCATCTCGATTGAAAAGAAACAGGCCATGCTTGAAGCGGATTCCAAAAAGCAGAGAGCCCTTCTTTTCCTTGACGAAGTGGTCAAGCAGAAAGACTCCATCCATTTCCAGATTGAACTTCAGAAGAAATACGGACAGCAGAAAGAAAAGCAGTACCGTGAAGCGATGATCAGAGAGCAGATCAAGAACCTTCAGTCTGAACTCCAGGATATGGACGAAGAGGAAGAAGGATCATACGTTGAAAGAATCAACGCTTCCGACATGCCGGAAGACGTGAAGAAGATGGCGCTTAAAGAAGCCCAGAAGCTTGAAGCAACATCTCCCCAGTCCAGTGAATACAATGTCATGGTCAATTATCTGGATCTTCTTCTTGAAATGCCTTGGACGGTTGAATCAAAAGACATCGACATCAAGAAGGCAAGAGAAAGACTTGACGCGGATCACTATGGAATTGAAGATGTGAAGAAGCGCATCATCGAACATCTTGCAGTCATGAAGCTCAAGAAGGACAAGCAGGGATCGATCCTGATTCTCGCAGGCCCTCCCGGAACCGGTAAAACCAGCCTTGGAAAGAGCATCGCAGAAGCGCTTGAACGCGAATATGTGAGAGTCTCCTTAGGCGGTGTCCACGATGAATCTGAAATCAGAGGACACAGAAGAACCTATGTCGGTGCAATGCCGGGACGTATCATCAAGGGAATCAAGCAGGCGGGAACGATGAATCCGGTCTTCATCCTTGACGAAATCGACAAGCTTGGCTACTCCAACCAGGGAGATCCTAGCGCGGCTCTTCTCGAAGTTTTAGACCCGGAACAGAACGGCACCTTTGCAGACCACTATCTTGAAGTACCGTATGATCTTTCAAACGTGTTCTTCATCGGAACCGCAAACGACCTTTCCACCATCCCGGGACCGCTCTTAGACCGTGCGGAAATCATCGAACTTTCCTCTTACACGGAAAATGAAAAGATGCATATCGCGAAGGATCACTTAATCCGCAAGGTTAGAAAAGAACACGGCCTGACCGAAGATATGCTCACCTTTGAAGACGACGCGGTGAAGAAGATCATCACAGATTACACAGCTGAAGCCGGCGTCAGAGGTCTTACCAAGCAGATCTCCAAGGTTGCCCGCGCGGCAGGCGCGAAGATTGTTTCCGGAGATGTGGATAAAGTGGTTGTAACAGAAGACAACCTCGCCGATTTCCTCGGAAACAAGACAAGGATGCACGATAAGACTCAGGATACAGCAGAACCGGGCGTTGTCACCGGTATGGCATGGACTGCGGTTGGAGGAGAAATTCTCTTTATCGAAGCGACGCACATGCCGGGGAACGGCCGCATGATCATCACAGGTCAGCTTGGCGATGTCATGAAGGAATCCGCAACCATCGCGAACTCCTTAATCCGCTCAAGACTTGGCGGAGACCAGACAGGATTTGATTTCTCCAAGCACGACATCCACATTCACGTCCCGGCCGGCGCAACTCCGAAGGACGGCCCTTCCGCCGGTGTGACCCTGACGACTGCGCTTGCTTCCCTGATTCTCGGAATTCCGGTTGATCCGAAGATTGCCATGACTGGCGAAGTTTCCCTCTCCGGGAAAGTGCTTCCGGTCGGCGGAATCAAGGAAAAGGTCATTGCAGCTCACAGAGCGGGCGCGCGCACGATCTTCCTGCCGAAAGATAACGAAAAAGATATTATGGATATTCCGGAAGAAGTCAGAAACGATCTCAACATCAAACTGATGGGCACGGTTGACCAGGTCATTGAAGAAGCTTTAAATGTACAGGTTCACCAGTCAAGAGAATACTTCCCTCTGACCCTGAACACCCCCAATGATTCTGAAAGAAATTCCGTAAGATTCTAATTTTCACCGAAAGCCTTTGACGGGCTTTCGGTTTTTTTATTTTTTGGATACTTGATACTTAAAGAATCAACCATCAGAAAAAGGAAGAGGCGGAGGATTGGATTCAGAAACAGCACGAAAGATCAAAGATAAAGTTAAATCTGATACAGAATACTGGGATAGTTTTCTAGATAAGAAAGTGGAGTATGGTTTAAAGGATAGTAAAAGGCATACAAAAGGCCATGTTAAACGCGTCATATTATTCGCGCTTATGCTTGCTGATATGAAAAAACTCAACCGAAAAGATAAAAAAGCGCTCGCCATGGCCGCTGTGTTTCACGATTCAAGAAGACAGGACGATCTTTATGATGTGGGTCACGGCGACCGCGCTGCCGAATATTATAAAACCTATGCGGCTGAACACGAAATTCCGTTTGATGAGAGGACCTACCTTTCTATAAAGTATCATGACAGGCCGGACATATCAGGCTATGCCGCCTTTAAGAAAGCCGGGCTTGACGAAGAAGATCAGTTGATTTATCAGCTTTTAAAAGACGCGGACGGCCTGGACCGGATGAGAATCAGCAAAAAAGCGCTTGACCTGAACCGTCTCCGAACAGAAGAAGGAAAAAGCCTTTATGATTTTGCCCTTGATACCATCGAGTCGGAACTGGGCCCCGTTCCTGAACAGCTCAATAAAAAGTTTTGAATCTGACCAGGCCTTCGTAAACCTTTACGCTTCTAGGCAGGCAGGATCTTTTCTGTGATAAAATCGAATCAATTCGAATATAGATCATCCAACAGGAGGAAAAGATGAAGAAAAGATTCGCTGTTCTGATCGCAATGATCCTGACGCTGTCAACGATCTTCGCAGGATGCGGCGCGCAAGAAGCGAAAATCGAGCCTCAGACGGTTAAAATCGCAACGCTTGCAGGCCCGACAGGCATGGGAATGGCTCCGATGATGAATGATGATAAGGAAATCGCTGAAGGAGTCAAACTTGATTTCACACTGGCAACATCTCCGGACAAGGTTGTTGGAGATGTCATCAACGGTACCTACCAGATTGCTGGGCTTCCAACCAACACAGCTGCCGTGGTCTACAACAAGACTGGAGGAAAAGTGGTGCTTGGAGCGGTTAACACGCTTGGAACACTCAGCATTGTTGGAGACAAGAGTGTGGAAGGGATCACTTCGATTGCCGACCTGAAAGGAAACACCATCGGTGTGGTGGGACAGGGTGCCGTGCCCGAATACGTTTTACGCGCACTGCTTGAAAAGAACGGATTAAATCCGGACACCGACGTGACTCTCAAATGGTATGCCGAACACGCAGAAGCTGCGGCCGCGCTTGTAAGCGGAGAAGTGCAGATTGCCATGCTGCCTCAGCCGTATGCCACTTCAGCGCTCACACAAAATCAGAACCTGGTGCAGCTGATTGACCTGAATACAGCCTGGGAAGAAGCGTACGGCTGCCAGATGGAAATGGGCTGTGTTGTGGTAAACAAAGAATGGGCTGACACGAATCCGGAACTGCTTAAAAAATTCATGGATGAATATAAAGTTTCCGTAGACGAAATCAAAACAGATGACGATCAGGCGGCTCAGCAAGTCGTGCAGGCCGGCATTCTTCAAAATGAAGATATGGCCAAGAAAGTCATTCCGAACTGCGCACTGACTTTTATTTCCGCGCAGGATGCGAAGGAAGATCTCAATACATTCCTTCAGGCTTTATATAATTTCAATCCTGAATCCGTAGGCGGAACACTACCGGCTCTTGACAGTGATTTTTACTCATTATCATGGTAAGGATAAAAGGCTGCTTGGCAGCCTTTTTTTAGATTTGGAATGAGAACAAGAGAAAATATTATTTACCCATTTATAAGGGGAGCGCTTTCTCTCGTCTTTTGGATAGCGGTATGGGAGATTGCTTCGCTTGGCGTAAAAAGTGATCTGATCCTGCCCGGACCATTGCAGACACTGAAAAGCGCAGGCGCGCTTTTAATGAAAAGAGAATTTTACATCGCTTTTTCAGGAACACTTCTGCGTGTTTTCGGAGGTGTGGCACTCTCCGTTGTGCTAGGCATCGCGCTTGGAATCGCAGCTGCGTTCTCTCCGGCTGCTCTTTCACTGCTCACGCCGGTTGTGTCTGTGTTCAGAAGTCTTCCGGTCGTATCCATCAGCATTCTTTTGAATCTATGGCTCAAAAGCGGCTTTGTTCCGCTGGCAGTATGCTTTTTTGTCTGCTTTCCAAACACGTTTACGAATATGCTCGAGGGTGTCAGAAGCGTGGACGGCGGTCTTGTCGAAATGGCCGCACTTTATAAAGTTCCGTTTATCAGACAGCTCAAAGATCTTTATCTTCCTTCCCTTCGACCCTTCATGGCCGCTTCGGTGGTTAGTTCCGTTGGGATGGGATGGAAAGCGACGGTCACGGCGGAAGTGCTCGCGTCCGTGATCCCGTCAGTCGGAATGAATATCTATTATTCAAAACTCTACCTGAATACCGGAGAATTGTTTGCGTGGACCATCCTTCTCGTGATTGTGAGTATGCTGATCGAGTGGGGATGCAAGAAATTATTTCAAAATCAGATTAAGGGCAAATAAGAATGACAGAAAAAAACCATCTGGTCGCGAAAGACATTTATAAAAGTTTTAAAACAGAAGACGGAGAAAAGCGGGTTATCGAGGATCTGAATTTTGAAGCAGGACCCGGGATAACCGGATTAATGGCTCCGTCCGGAAAAGGGAAGACAACGCTTCTTCGCATGCTGGCCGGACTTGAAGTTCCGGACAGCGGTGAGATCAGGCGAGGAAGCGAGAATATTGGGTTTGTCTTTCAGGAAAACCGGGTTCTCCCATGGCGAACGGTTAGAGAGAATCTTCGCTTCGTCCAAAAACAGCGCGACGACGAGAGGGTCGACGAAGTGATCCGCCTGGTCCGGCTTGAAGGAAGCGAGAATGCCTATCCGGACGAGCTTTCAGGAGGCATGAAACGCAGACTAACGCTTGCTCAGGCACTGGTCCGAAGCCCGGACATTCTTTTTCTTGATGAGCCGTTTACAGGTCTTGACAAGGCGCTGATCGGGGAGCTGACAGATGACATCAAGAGGATTGTGAGAGATTCGGGGATCTGCGCCGTTGCCGTCAGCCACCAGAAGGAAGAGCTTGAGTCACTTTGTAACAGGATCGTCACACTTAATGAACTGCAGCTTGACACCGCATCGATTATTTGAAAAAATATGAGTCACTTGAGGACAAATTGTTCCATATTAGACAAGTGTTAATTAATTATTTGAGTGTGCTGGTCGCTCATCCTGAAAAAATTCAATCAGCTAGAAGGAAAGTTTCATGAGAGTAGAAGACAGAAACACCTACCATATTTTCACCACGGGGTTTGTCGGAGCGGAAGAACGCCAGGAACAGTGCGACGGGCAGAAGCACCGCCTGGACAAGGTGGAAGCCATTATCCCGTACATGAAAGAACTCGGCATCAATACCGTACTTTTTGGACCGCTCTTTCAGTCCACGTCTCACGGATACGACACGATTGATTACCGGATGGTGGATAAGCGAATCGGAACGAACGAGGAGCTGAAGGCGCTGATTGAAAAACTGCACGAAAACGGCATGGAAGTGCTCTTTGACTGCGTGTTCAACCACGTGGGAAGGGACCATTTTGCCGTGCAGGACCTTCTGAAAAACCGCGAAAACGCGCGCTACAAGGACTGGTTCTGCGATGTCAATTTCGGCGGGAACAACTATTTCAACGACGGACTTTGGTATGCGGACTGGGCGGGATGCGCGGACCTTGTCAAACTCAATCTCTATAATCCTGAAGTCCGGGATTATCTGAAAGAGAACGTGAAATTCTGGATTGATGAATTCGGAATCGACGGCGTGAGACTGGATGCGGCCAATGTCATGGCGCCGGATTTTCTGGCCGAGCTTTCTGATTACGCAAAGAGCGTAAAACCTGAGTTTTTCCTGTTCGGGGAAATCGTGGGAGGAGATTACGCCAACTTCATGCGAAACGGCCATCTGGATTCCTGCACAAATTATGAATGCTATAAGGGCCAGTATTCTTCCCTCAACGACAAGAACTACTTTGAAATCGCCCACTCGATCAGAAGACTGATGGGGGAAGGCGGAGTGGCCGGGGGCTACCCGCTGTCCAATTTTGTGGATAACCACGATGTGGAAAGAGTGGCGTCGACCTTGAGAGACGAAAGGCTTCTTGTTCCGCTCTACACGCTCCTTTACGCGATGCCGGGCTATCCGACCATCTATTACGAAAGCGAGCAGGGTATCAAGGGAAAGAAAGGGCAGGGGACAGACGCGCCGCTCAGACCGCCTTATGAAGCCATGCACTTTGACACCTCAAGCGCACTTTTCAAACACATCAAGAAACTTGGAGCGGCGAGAAAAGCTTCAAAAGCGCTTCGCTACGGAAAGTACCAGGAAGGGTTTATCCGCTCTGAACAATACGGCTTTTCCAAAGAGGCGGACGGGGAACGGGTTTATGTTGTCCTGAACATGAATGAAAATGCCCAGAACTGCCCGATGAATCTGCATGGTCAATTTGTGGATATCCTTACCGGCGAGAAACTCGACCTTGACGGAGACGTGCCGGTGGAGGCTTTCTCGGGTAGAATTCTCTTTGAAGAAGACCAGGCGCCGGTTATCGAAGAAGAAACCGAAGAGACAGTGGTAGAGGAAGGTGTTCCGGAGGATGAGACGCCGGAAGAAGAACCTTTTGACGCGGAACATGTTCAAAAGGAAATCAGCGCGGCGCTTGACAGGGAATGCGCGCTGATTGAAAAGACGCTCAAACACGCCATGGAAGCGCTTGAGAAAGAAGCCCCGGTTGACGCTGAGGTCCAGGAGAGGATCGAGAAGGCGATCGAAAAGGAAATGAGCGGACTGGGGAGAGAGAAAAAGAAAGCGGATAAGAGCGGGGACGGCTTCGCACCAAAGATGAAAGCGTTCATGGATGAGGCCATTCTTGAAGCGAGAAAAGCGCTGATGGAAGGTGAGGTTCCGGTTGGAGCCGTAGTCGTCAAAGACGGAGAGATCATCGCAAGAGCGCACAACCAGAAAGAGTCGCTCAACGATCCCACAGCGCATGCGGAAATCCTTGCGNNTCCGGGAAGCGGCTGCCGCGCTCAAGGACTGGAGACTTGAAGGGTGTGAACTCTATGTCACGGCTGAGCCCTGTCCGATGTGCATGGGCGCCGTCCTCCAGACCAGGCTTAAAAAACTAGTTTACGGTACGCCGGAATACCGGTATGGCGCGGTTGAGAACAGCGTCAGACTCAAAGATCACGAAATGAAGCCGAAAAAACTTGAGATTTACGGCGGAATTCGTGAAGACGAATGTAAAACGCTCCTGGGAGATTTTTTCAGAAAATAATCAGGGAATAATTTAAATAGACTGTCGCACGCAGCCGTGCGGCAGTTTTTTTAGCTTAGAAAGGAGTCTTTACATGACCAGTGAAATTGCCCCGCTCATGATTGTCATGCTCAAGCTTGCAGCCGCTATGGGACTCGGATACTGGCTTCAGAAGAGAGGCACTTTTACGCCTGATTCGAACCGTCGCATTTCGGAGATGGTTGTCACGGTCACTTCGCCGTGCCTGATCCTGGCGGCTTCTGCATCCGAGATCACAGTCGACCGGTCGGAGATCTATCTCTTGATCATCGCGGGATTTGTCATTTATCTGTTTCTGGCAGCCGTTGCCTATCTTGTCTCCCGATTCCTGAAAGGGAGTGCAGAGTCCAAACGAACGGCGCAGGCGCTTTTGATTTTCGGGAACGCTTCCTTTATGGCCTATCCGGTTGTAGAAGCTTTGTATGGGAAAAGCGCAATTCTGCTCACATCCCTAGTCCATACGCCGCTTAACCTCTTAATCTTCAGCTACGGCATTTACCTTCTCTCCGGCGAAGCCGAAGAAAGCGGACTGACTCGAAAACAGAAGCTGATGCAGATGATTAATCCCGGCCTTCTCTCTGCTATCGCCGCGCTGCTGGTCGTGGCTTTCCAGATTAGCATACCGCAGTTTATCGTGGAACCGCTTCAGTTCATCGGAAATCTCACGCCCGCGCTCTCCATGGTCGTGCTCGGAAGCATACTGGCGGAATTCCCGCTCAGCTCGATGTTCAAGTTCAAGAATGTCTGGGTGATCTGCCTGCTAAGACTGGTCGTCATGCCCCTGATCATCTACTGGGCTTGCGGCTATTTCTTCACCTCGCAGGAGATTCTCGGGATTATCCTCACATCAAACATGATGCCGTGCGCTTCCTCAAACGCAATGTTCGCCACGAAATACGGTGGGGAAGAGCAGTACACCGCATCAGCTGTCTTTATCTCGACGGTGCTCTCTCTGATCACCATTCCGATTATGCTCATGCTGTTGTTATGACTGAAATGAAAATCCCGGAAATCTGTTATCTTCAGGTTTCCGGGATAATTTCATGCTATTCGGCTTTTGCCTGGGTTTGGGCTGCAGGTTCGGCGGTCTGTGCCGGCGCCTGATCCTGAGCAGAGTTCAAACGGTTGAGTAAATCAATGGTCAACAGCACATCCCTTGGATCTGCTTTTTTAGCTGCCTCAACTAAAATAAATAAATCAGGACGCCTGATGATCTCATCCGCCATATCCATCACGTCGGACTTTTGATGGAACGGTTTGATCCCCGCTTCTTCCAAATCAATATTGGCCATGTCATCGAGGGTGACGCCAAACATTTTGGCCAGTCGCTGCGCGACATTCAACGTCGGTGTGTTCTCACCGGCTTCCCATTTTTGAACTGTGGAAAAAGCGTTATAGTTAAAGCGTCTTGCAATATCAGCCTGGGTTAATCCCGCTGACTTTCTTAAATACTTCACATTTTTTGCAAAATACACGCTGGCAAACTCCTAACACGGTAAGGTCTCATTGATGCACTTCTGTTGATGACAAGAGACATTATAGCATAAATCAAAAGGTTATATTGAAGAGTTTATATTGCCGATACAAAAAAAAACGCATCTATTAATAATATATTTGAAATAAAGAAAAATATTTATAAGACTATATATAAGTAAAACAAATAAAAAAAAACCTGCTTTTAAAGGCAGGTTTTTGACAGAGTTAGATTCTTTTTACAGAGCCCCCTTCTCTCAGACTGTGTCCGATGACCTGGAGGGAGGCTACCGGTTCTTCTTCAATCATCGAAAGGAGTGTGGCGGCCGCCACCTCGCCCGCTTTCTCGTTTTCAAAGCGGACCGAAGTGATGGAAGGATTGACAAGCTCGCTCATCTCATAGCCTCCGAATCCGATGATGGAGACATCATCCGGGACGGAGAGACCCATGTCGGTCGCCTCTTTCAGGGCCGCAAGGGCCATCTGGTCGGTTGCGCAGATGATCAGGGTGGGCACATGCTTTTTCAGGGAGGAGCGGATCACTTTCCTTGCGTCTTCGTAAGAGAAGGCCGTCTCAAGCATATTGACTTTCGTTGCGCCTTTGGGCAGGCCGAGTCCGTCGAGAACCCCTTTCTTTCGCTTGATTCCGACTGCTTCATCATACTCCGAGACGCCGATGTACAAGATATCCTCGTGTCCCATCTCTTTTGCGTATTCTCCCACCTCAAATCCCGCTTCATAGTCATCATAGATCACGGAAGTTCCGCCTCTGAACTGCTGTCCAAGCGCGAGAATGGGAATGCGCGAAATTTTCTGAAGCCTTTGATGGGCTTCACTGATATTGGTGGCAATGAGGATGATTCCGTCCGCGCGAAGAGAGGAGAGATGCTCAATGGCTTCAATCTCGCGGCTAGGATCGTGATCAGTATTCAGGATCAGCGTGGAATATCCTTTCTTCTTTAGGAAATTGTCGATTTCTGTCATCTGGCGTCCGGTGACCGTGGACTTGAGTGTCGGCGCAACCACGCCGATCAGTTTGGTTCTTTTGCTTTTCAGATTTCTCGCAGCCTCGCTCGGTTCATAACCGACTCGATCGACCACTTCCTTGATTCGCTTTCGGGTCTCATCTTTGACATAACCGCCGTTAAAATACCGGGAGACCGTGGACTTGGCCACGCCCGTTTCTTTTGCGATATCCGCCATCGTGTATTTCATAGCAAGCATCATTATACCAATTTAAAAAAAAGCCGGCTCAAAAGCCGGCGAAATTTTATCGATAAACCACATCATATCCGCGGAGCGTAAAGACCTCGGCTTTCATCGGCGCGTCGCTCTCCAGGGTGAGATCGTCCGGAGCGTCATAAAGCCGGGTGGTGATCACCCGCTCGCCTCCGTTGATGAAAATCTCAAGGGAAGAGGTGTCGGAGAAAATGGCAATCTCGCGGATTTCTTCAATCTCGATATGCCGGCTTTCTCTTCCGTATCCGCTCGGCCCGAGAGAGAAAGTCAGGAGGCCTTCTTTGTAGGAAAGAGATACGTCCTTTCTCAGTTTAAGCGAGAAAGTGTCCGTTTCTGGTCTGAGCTGAATTTCGCACACCCGGCTTTTGAGGGTTACGGGCGCATCCGGTTTTAATTCAAAGCTCTCCTCTTCTTCCCGAAGATTGAGCGTCTCTTCAATGGGATATTGGAACACTCTACCGTCTTTGAGATGGAGCTGCCTTGGAAGGGTCAGCGCGTGCTGCCATCCTGCCTCAGCCGTCGGGTTTTTGTAATCCGCATCGGGAAGGCCCATCCATCCGATGAGAATCCGACGTCCTTTATGATCGGAAAACGTCTGCGGCGCGTAAAAATCAAATCCGTTATCCAGTTCCTGGAATTCATTCACGGTCTGGTCTTTGTCAAGGGGGCCGTCCGCAAGAAAATAGCCGTTTTGATAGATGTTCTCATAAAGAAATCCTTCCTGATCCACCCCCTGGGGGCAGGTGATCAGAACACGGCCGCCGTCCAGATCAAAAAGGTCGGGACACTCCCACATATAACCGAAAGGCTTTCGGCTTCGGATGACAGAGACGGGCGACCAGTTTTCCAGATCCGTGCTTTCAAACACATTGACCTGGCCTTTCGAATCCCTTGTCCTCGCGCCGAGCACCATGTAGTATTTTCCGTCCTCTTCGATCACTTTGGGATCGCGGACGTGGCAGGAAAGATTATCCGGATAGTCCTCATTTTTCATCAGAACTTCCTTTTTCGTGAAATGCTTTCCGTCTTTGGTGGTGAAATGCGCCGTCCAGTGCTGCCTTCCTTCGTTGATGTAGTCATAGGGGCCTTCCTTCTTGTCATTTCCCGTATAGAAGAAATGAATGGTCCCGTCGGGCCCTTCGAACGCGGAACCGGAATAAGCTCCTCCTTTGTCAATCGGGCTGTCCGGAAAGAGCGCATCCTCTTCCTCCGTAAAGTGAACAAAGTCTTTGGTGGTGTAATGGCCCCATCCTTTGAGCTTTTCTCCGGAAGCGTCCATCGGGGAGTATTGGTAGAAGATGTGGTACACACCATCTTTTTCGTACAGGCCATTGGGGTCATTGAGCCAGCCGACCGGCGGCATCAGATGATACGAGAGGCGGTCCGGGTCTTTTAGGACCCGGGCTCTGTTCTCAGCGCTCTCTGCTTCCAGAAAAATGTTCTTCATATACCTACCTGATTCTAGTTTTCAAATTCAAGGATCAGATCGCCCGCTTCAACTTCGTCCATTCGAACCAGGTCAAAGGGCGTGCCGTTGGTGACGATCACCGGTGTTTCCACAGGCAGACCGGCATCTTTAATCTGATCAAAGTCCACGCGCATCAGAGGCTGGCCGGCTTTTACGGTATCGCCTTCCTTGACGAGCACGTCAAACGGTTTTCCTTCAAGATTTACTGTATCCATGCCGACATGGATTAAAAGTTCACTTCCGTTTTCGGCCTTGATGCCAAGCGCGTGCTTGGTCGGGAAGATCATCATGATTTCGCCGTTGACCGGTGAGAAAAGCGTGTTGTCTTTTGGTGTGATGACAATTCCGTCACCCATTGCTCCGGAAGCAAACACTTCGTCCGGTGCTTCGCTGATGGGCTTGACGATGCCCTTGAACGGAGCGACCATGCCTTTTTCTGTGATGGTGACGACCAGTTCCTGCGCTTCTTCGCCGGAAACCGCAGCCTTTTCGGTTCTTCCGGCCTTTTCCTTGCTCTCTTCGCGCTATGGATAAATTCGTTCAATTTGTGGAACCGGTTCTTTTTATGGTTTTATTATAATGGGGTACCGGTACCATGTCAATCCCTGACTTTAGAATTTTTCCAAATTAAATTGGTTCATGTAAATGATTAAATTCAGGAAAAATCGTTTAAATGCCCGTAATCCCGGGCAGAGTAGAAAAGAACCGATCCCATAAATCTTGCGGAATGCGGACGAAAAGGTAAGATGAACCCGAGGAATAAGAAATGATTACTTTTAATGAATACATCAAGCGGCGTTTCGGGGAGAAACTTTATAAGCTCAGCCTCGATGCGGGCCTGAGCTGCCCGAACCGCGACGGCACGCTCGGAAGGGGCGGTTGCATTTTCTGTTCAGCAGGCGGCAGTGGTGATTTCGCAGCCTCCCGCGCGCTTCCGGTGGAGGAGCAGATTGAGGAGGCCAAGGCCCGCGTGAAGGGAAAATTCAACGGGGAAGGGTACATCGCCTATTTTCAGGCCTATACGAATACCTATGCCCCGGTTGAGAAACTTGAGTCGATATACCTGCCGGTGATTCGGAGAGAGGATATCCGGGCGATTTCAATTGCCACGAGGCCCGACTGCCTTGGGGAGGATGTCATGGCGCTGCTTGAGAGACTGAACCAGATCAAGCCCGTGTTTGTCGAGCTCGGCCTTCAGACCATCCATGAAAAGAGCGCGCGCTATATCCGGAGGGGATACGCGACTGAGGTGTATGACCAGGCCGTCCTCCGTTTAAAGGAGGCGGGTATTCATGTGGTGACACATGTCATCCTGGGACTTCCCGGAGAGAGCGAGGAAGAGATGCTTGAGACGGTCAGGCATGTCCGCGACATCGGGTCGGACGGCATTAAACTTCAGCTTCTCCATGTGCTCGAGGGGACGGACCTCCTCAAAGACTATGAGGCGGGAAAATTCAAGACGCTCTCTTTTGACGCGTATGTCCGCCTGGTTGCAGCCTGCGTGGGGGAGATCGGAGATAGCATGGTCATTCACCGCCTGACCGGGGACGGACCGAAGAAA
This sequence comes from Eubacteriaceae bacterium UBA7485, assembly GCA_002478485.1. GTDB lineage: Bacteria > Bacillota > Clostridia > Eubacteriales > Eubacteriaceae > UBA7485. Next base: position 25,001 of record DLOL01000032.1, read on the forward strand.
ATCTTGATCGCTCCTCTGTGGAGCGGGGACAAAAAGCGCGTGCTCAATGCGATTAACCGGGAAATTCGAACGTCGGAGAAGAAGAAAAACTGAAGCGGATGGAGATAATCCGCGTTGACAGGGTAAGACTTTATGTTTATACTTTGTGGTAAGTTAAGAAAAGACAAAAGCGACGAACAAGACAAAGACAGCCTGTTGTTATTCCAGAGAGCGGGCAGGCGGTGGAACGCCCGCAATAATGGGGTTGTGTAATGCATCACTTGGGAGCTGCGCACCGAAATCGAGGAGAGTAGACTGCGCCGGAATGGTTTCCGTTAAAGAACCAAGGATTGGTTGATCCGAGAAGAGGGACAGGACCGAGATGGAACTGTCTGAACAAGAGTGGTACAGCGTTTCATCACGCCTCTTGCGCATGGTCGCAAGAGGCGTTTTTTGATGTTGAAATAACAAATGAAAGAAAAAGTAACGATTTTTGATTCCACCCTCAGGGACGGGGCCCAGGCGGAAGGAATTTCATTTTCAGTCGATGACAAACTTCGTGTTCTGAAAGCACTCGATAAAAACGGAGTGGACATTATCGAAGCGGGAAACCCCGGAAGCAATCCGAAGGACATTGAATTTTTCGAGCGTCTGAAAGAAGTCGAGCTGAAAAACGCGAGAATCTGTGCGTTCGGCTCGACCAGAAGACCCGGCGTCAAGGCGGAAGAGGACATGAACCTCGAGCGCATCGTTGAGGCGGGCGTTCCCGTCGCCGCCATCTTCGGAAAGAGCTCGATCTTTCACGTCACAGAGATTCTCGGGACCACGCAGCAAGAGAACCTTCGCATGATTGAAGACTCCGTGCGCTATCTGAAGTCGCGCGGGATGGAAGTGGTTTACGATGCTGAGCATTTTTTTGACGGCTACAAACTGGATCCCGAATACGCGCTGCAGACGCTGCTTTCGGCCGAGCGCGGAGGCGCGGATGTTCTCGCTCTTTGCGATACCAACGGCGGCATGATGCCGCATGAAGTCGAAGAGATCGTCAAGACGGTCTGCAGCCGCGTGAACACGCCGGTCGGGATTCACGCGCACAACGATTCGGGGCTGGGCACCGCAAATTCAATTGCCGCCGTTCGGGCGGGCGCAAGGCAGGTGCAGGGCACGTTTCTGGGATTCGGCGAACGGTGCGGCAACGCAAACCTGAGCCAGATCATCCCGAACCTTCAGATCCGGATGGGCTTTGACTGCCTTCCGGAAGACAAGATCGAGCGACTGACCGAGTCCGCCATCCGGATTGCGGAAATATCAAATTTCAGCTTGAGCGGACGCGAGCCTTTTGTCGGAAAATCCGCCTTTGCCCACAAGGGCGGGATGCACATCGACGCGGTGATGAAAAATCCGAGCTCTTTTGAGCACATCGACCCCGAAGCGGTCGGCAATAAACGAAGAATCCTGATGAGCGAGGTCTCCGGCAGAGGAACAATTATCAAGATGATCAATGAGATTGATCCAAGCCTTGACAAGAAAAGCGCGGAGACGACCAAGGTCATGGACCGGATTAAGGAGCTTGAGTATCAGGGATATCAATTCGAGGGGGCGGAAAGCTCAGTCAAACTTTTAATTCGAAAGATTTTAGGTTATTATAAACCTTTCTTTGAAATTGAAGATTATAAAACAATCAACGAAAAATCGGCAGGCGACAACCTGACCGCATCCGCGATCGTAAAAGTCTCTGTTAAAGGCGAGTCGATTGTGGCAGCCGCGGAAGGAGACGGGCCGGTCAACGCGCTGGATATCGCGCTCAGGCGGGCGCTCACCAATTTCTTTCCGCAGCTCAAAGACGTCCGGCTCACGGATTTTAAGGTGCGCGTGATCGATTCGGGAGCGACCGCTTCCACCGTGCGCGTCCTGATGGAGACGACCGACGGACAGGAAATCTGGTCCAATGTCGGCGTGAGCAGCGATGTGGTCGAAGCTTCGCTGATCGCACTGACCGATTCACTTGAATACAAACTTCTCTCTGATATGGAAAGACAGCTCAGAGAATATCGGTTGATTTAGATTTAGGAATTTAAGGAGAAAGCCATGGGCATGACAATGACACAGAAGATCCTCGCAGATCATGCGGGTCTTCCTGAAGTAAAAGCTGGAGATTTGATTATGGCGGATCTGGATCTTGTTTTAGCGAACGATATCACAGGACCTGTCGCAATCAATGTGTTTGAAAATATTGACACCGATAAAGTGTACGATACCAAGAAAATTGCGCTGGTTCCGGACCACTTTGCGCCAAACAAAGACATTAAGGCTGCCGAGCAGTGTAAGCAGATGCGCTGCTTCGCCTGTGATCAGCAGATTGAGAATTATTTCGAAGTCGGAAAAATGGGCGTTGAACACGCGCTCCTTCCGGAAAAAGGGCTCGTCGTGGCCGGAGACGCCATGATTGGCGCGGACTCCCACACCTGCACTTACGGCGCGCTTGGCGCTTTCTCAACCGGTGTCGGATCCACCGACATGGCCGTCGGCATGGCGACCGGAAAAGCCTGGTTCAAGGTGCCTGACGCGATTAAGTTCAACCTGACCGGAGAACTTCCCGAACATGTGTCCGGGAAAGACCTGATTCTGCACATCATCGGCATGATCGGCGTGGACGGCGCGCTTTACGAGTCCATGGAATTTGCAGGCCCGGGCGTCTCGAGCCTGACGATGGATGACCGCTTCACCATCGCAAACATGGCCATCGAAGCCGGCGGAAAGAACGGGATCTTCCCGGTGGATGAGAAGACCATCGCCTATATGGAAGAACACGCTCCCGGAAAGCCTTACAAAGTGTATGAAGCGGATGAAGATGCCGAATACGCGCGCGTCATCGACATTGACCTGTCCGAATTAAAGCCGACCGTGGCTTTCCCGCATCTGCCGGAGAACACAAAAACGGTCGATGAGATTGAAGAGCCGATCGCAATCGACCAGGTCGTGATCGGATCCTGCA
>DLOL01000092.1 GCA_002478485.1 Eubacteriaceae bacterium UBA7485
GCCGTCCGCGAACTTCACCAATTCCCCGACGGACGACCAGCTCTTCAACAAGGCGAACTGGTCCCTGCAGTTTGACCCGAAGGCAATCCCGATGGCCAAGCTCGTCACCGTGGAATAATGGACTACAAAACCTACAGGGAAACCTATGCGGGCACGCTTCAGGAAGACGAGTTCATCCGCGCTTCCAGGCGCGCCCGCTCCTTTATCCGCTATGCGACATTTGACCGCATGGATGAGATCGGGCCGGACACGCTTGAGATGCTGACGGCGGACCTGTTCGAGCAGATCGGGGCATGAAGCGGGAAAACCCGTGAGCCGGGTGAAGAATCGTGGAGAAGAAAGGAATAGAGATGTGAGTACATGAATAGAAAGACAATGGAAGCACTGGGCTTGAGAAAATTATTCCTTCCGCTTTTATGAAAAATCCACCACAAGGTTCGTGGAATTGCTCTCGATATTCTATATAGGATTCGGGTAGTTTTACATTTAGCATATTTTGTTAAGAAAGCTTTTCCTTTCAATAAAGAACTAAACCTACATCACGTTCTAGAGTATAATAAAAAGGAAGAACACTGCAAAGAGTTAACTTGAACTCAGACTATCTTGGAGGTAGTGATTTATGAAAAATCAGAAGATTGGTGACGGGATTTACTGGATTGGTGTTCAGGACTTCACAACCTATATGTTTGAAGGCATGTGGCCGATCGACCAGGAAGGCGTAAATTATAACGCTTATATCGTTGAAGGCGACGACAAGATCGCTTTGATTGACACCGTAAAATCAATCAAAACAGATGAATATTTTGAAAACATCGAATCTGTTCTCGGCGACAAAGTTCCGGACTATTTGGTTGTCAACCATATGGAACCGGACCACTCAAGCTCTATCGAAGCCGTTATCAACCGTTACCCGGGAATCCGCATTGTGGGAAACACCAAGACTTTCCCGATGATCGAAAACTTCTATCAAATTGACGATCATTTCCTTGAAATCACCAACGGCGGAGAACTCGATCTCGGCGGAAGAAAGCTCCAGTTCTTCTTCACTCCAATGGTCCACTGGCCGGAATCCATGGTTACTTTTGATCAGAAAACCGGCACGCTCTTTTCGATGGATATTTTCGGATCCTTCAAAGCAACGGTCGGATCCATCTTCGCGGATGAAAATGACATTGAATCCTTTGAAGAACCGACCTACCGCTACTATGCCTGCATCGTCGGAAAAGTGACGGAAATGGCGCAGAGAAGCCTCGGCGCTCTAGCACCGCTCACCATCAACACGATCTGCCCTTCCCACGGCATGATCTGGAGAACGCCGGAAGATATCGACTACTTGTTAAAGCTCTGGACGAAGCTTGCCTATGCGAAGACGGAACCGGGCGTGATCATCACCTACGGCACCATGTACGGCAACACCAGAGAATCGGCTGACATCATCGCGGACACCTTGAGAGAAGCAGGTGTGAAGACCATCAAGATGTATGATGTCGGACGCACCAACATCTCCTACATCCTCGCAGATCTGTGGAAATATCAGGGCGCAATCTTTGGAAGTCCGGCATACTACGGCGGCATCTTCCCGCTTATGCAGAATCTTCTCTACAAGCTTGAAGGCAACAAGCTGAGAAATCATGTGGCAGGATTCTTCACCGAATATTCATGGAGCGGCGGAGCCGAACGAGTCTTCCAGGACTTTGTCAAGAAGACCGGCACGGTGGAAGCGGCGGACATGGTCCGTGTGCAGGGTGCTCCGAACAAGCAGGACACCGTCGCGCTGAAGACCCTCGCGCATGCGGTCGCAACTGAAATTGTCGCCGCGCAGAATGAAGCCGAAGCTCAGCTCCAGGCGGAATAACGTGATCAGAACCTGACATTTCGTGAGGTTTATGTTAAAAAGAATTTGAAGGGATGCACGAAACCTGCATCCCTTTTTCATTCAATAAAGATTAGAAAGGAGCCCCGAATGCGAATCGTGGTGGGCATGTCAGGCGGGGTCGACTCTTCCGTTGCGGCCCTGCTCTTGAAACAGCAGGGCTATGATGTTGTCGGCGTGTTCATGAAGAACTGGGAAGAAGAGGACGAGAACGGCGTCTGCACGGCGACAGAAGACTATGAAGATGTCGCGCGGGTTTGCGATAAGATCGGCATTCCTTACTATACCGTCAATTTCAGCAAAAACTACAAAGACCGTGTCTTTTCTCATTTCCTCGAAGAATACGAAAAGGGAAGGACGCCGAATCCGGACGTGCTTTGCAATATCGAAATCAAGTTCAAGGACCTTCTCAACTACGCAAAAGGCGTGGTGGGTGCGGACTATCTGGCCACCGGCCACTATGTCCAGAAGAGCCTGAAAGACGGAAAGTATGAATTAAACCGCGGGTACGACGCGAATAAGGACCAGAGTTATTTCCTGTCCGGCATCGGGCAGAAAGAGCTTGAAGGCGCGATCTTTCCGATCGGGCATCTGAACAAAAAAGAGGTCCGCAAAATCGCGGAGGAGAACGGCCTTTCCACAGCAAAAAAGAAAGATTCCACCGGCATCTGCTTCATCGGCGAGAGAAACTTCACAAACTTCCTCTCTGAATACCTCACGGGAACCGAAGGGGACATGATTGATCTTGACACCGGCGAGAAAAAGGGAAGGCACAAAGGCCTGATGTTCTACACCCTCGGGCAGAGGAGAGGGCTTGGAATCGGCGGAAGCGGGTCTGGCGAGCCCTGGTTTGTCGCGGACAAAGACATGGAGAACAACATTCTCTATGTGGTGCAGGGAGACAAGCATCCCGCGCTCTATTCAAAGAGCCTTGATGCCTCCAAAATGAACTGGGTCTCCGGGGAGCCCCGGGTAAGCCCCGGAGAGTGCTTCGCCTGCACGGCGAAATTCCGGTACCGCCAGTCCGACCAGGGCGTTCAGGTCACGGTTCTCGAAGACGGGAAGATCCATGTCGATTTCGATCAGCCGCAGCGCGCGGTCACGCCCGGGCAGGAAGTGGTTCTTTATGAAGGCAATAATTGTCTTGGGGGGGCGGTTATTGATGAAATTGAGAAAGTCCCCCTCCATTCAGTGATACAATAAAAATATAAATTTTATGAGATACCGCAGAATTCTCCGCCCTTTCTATTTCTGCGGTATTTCCCTTTTTTTGGCGAGGGCAGAACGCGGCAGCTGTCCGCAAGAAAAAACCTCANNCGGCAGCTGCGCTGATCCGGAAGAATTCCGGATCAGTGTGAAGCGGCTTTTTCTATAATCAATCAGCCCCTCCTTCTTCATCTGTGAGAGGGTCTTTGAAAGCGCAGTCCGCTCAACGTTCAGGTAGTCTGCCATCTCCTGTCTCGTGAACGGAATCTCAAACGTGTCGTCCCCTGCGCCTTCCGCCTGATCGGAGAGATAGGAGAGAACCCTATCTTTAATCGTCTTTGGCGAGGTGTGGAAGATCCGGTTTGAGAGGGTGAGGTTTTTTCTTGCGGACAGNNAGAACTGAAAAACAAACGCATCGGCGCCTCCTTCTCAAGCTTGTCAAGACGGATCAGCGCGACTTCACTGTCCTGATCGCTCACCGCGCTGACCAGAAGCGGTTCTCCCGTCAGCGCGTAACTCTCTCCGAAGATGCCGCCTTTTCCGATTTTCGTCAGGAGTGTACGGTTTCCCCAGAAATCATAATTCTCAATCCGGACACTTCCGTCCATCACAATCCCGACCTCATGCGTCTTTTTCCCGCGCGCGAGAATCGTCTCGTCCTTCGACATCCGTCTTACCGTCAGGATGCGTTTGTTTTTCAGTTCTTCGGTTTCTTCTTTTGTAAGGATTTTAAAAATTGGGTTCATTTTTCATTATGTGGTTTTAACAACATCATTCAATAAAGAGACTCCCTATAATAGTATCAGGAAATCAGAAAGACCTTGATGTTTAAGCTTACTGAAAAGCGGAAGTGACACAATTGAGATATAGGTGAGTACATGATTAGAAAAATTATTCAGATTGACGAAGAGAAATGCAACGGATGCGGCGCCTGCGCAGACGCGTGCCATGAAGGAGCAATCCAGATAGTGGACGGGAAAGCAAAGCTGATCCGGGACGATTACTGCGACGGGCTCGGCGACTGCCTCCCGTCCTGCCCGACCGGCGCGATCACGTTTGTGGAAAGAGAAGCGGCCGCGTACGACGAGGAAGCGGTCAAAAAGCACATGGAAACGAGAGCCACGGAAGAGAAAAAGCAGGCCCCCGGCGGATGTCCGGGAAGAGCGATGCGGGCTTTAAAGACTTCACAGGAGAGAAGCGCGGAGAAAAAGGCGCAAAAACCCGTAGAGGAAAGGCCGGTCTCCGAGCTGAGGAACTGGCCGGTGCAGATCAAGCTTGCGCCAGTCAACGCGCCCTACTTTGACGGCGCAAAACTCCTTGTTGCCGCGGACTGTTCCGCTTACGCCTACGCCAACATGCACGATGATTTCATGAAGGGGAAAGTCACGCTGATCGGATGCCCGAAGCTTGATGCGGTGGATTACAGCGAAAAGCTTGAGGAAATCATCAAAAACAATGACATCAAGTCCGTCCAGGTGGTGCGGATGGAGGTTCCGTGCTGCGGGGGCATCGAAGCGGCCGTGAAAAACGCCCTGATGCGTTCGGGGAAGTTCATCCCGTGGCAGGTGGTCACGCTCTCGCTTGACGGCGAAATCTTGGACCAGTAAAGTGAATCAAATCTAACGAGAAAGAAGGAAAGAACATGGAAAAAGAACCGATGAAAAACATCGAAAAGTCAAAGACCCTGAAACTGAAGGACCAGGTCAGCTACCAGCCGGGACAGGTTGTCAGCAAGACGCTTGCGCAGAATCCCGCGATGAACATGACCCTTTTCGCGTTTGACAAAGATGAGGAAATCAGCACACACGCATCGGGGGGTGACGCGCTGGTGACCGTTCTGGACGGAACGGGGAAGATCACGATTGACGGAAATGACTTTATCCTGGAAGAAGGCGAATCCATCGTGATGCCGGCCGGGGCTCCGCACGCGGTTTACGGGGAGGAAGCGTTCAAGATGCTCCTGACCGTTGTGTTTTAAGAGCAGATCTTTAGGAATAAGGAAGTGAAAAAACAGGTTAAGAACAACGTCTACTGGATTGGCTACATTGACTGGGAGCTGAAGAAGTTCCACGGGGATGAATACTCCATCCATTCGGGGTCCTCCCAGAACGCCTACGTGATCGAAGAAGAAAAAAATGTGCTCATCGACACCGTCTGGGCTCCGCACCGCTTTGAATTCGTGGAAAACCTCGAAAGAGAGCTTCCGCTCGAAAAGCTTGACTTCATCGTTGCAAACCACGGGGAGATCGACCACTCCGGCGCGCTCCAGACCATCGTTGAAAAGCGGCCGGACATTCCGATCTACTGCACCGCCAATGCCGTGAAGAGCCTTGAAGGACAGTACGGGAAGAAAAACTGGAACTTTCATGTCGTCAAGACCGGGGACAGCGTGGAGATCGGAAACGGGAAGAAGCTGATCTTTGTTGAAATGAAGATGCTCCACTGGCCGGACTCCATGGCCACTTATCTGACCGGGGACAACATCCTCTTCTCAAATGACGCGTTCGGACAGCATTACGCGGTGGAGGAACTCTTCAATGACAAAGCCGATCCCGCGGTCATCGAAAAGGAAGCGCTCAAATATTACGTCAACATCCTAAACCCCTTCTCATCCTTCGTGACGCGAAAGATCGACGAAATCCTCAAGATGAACCTTCCGATTGACATGATCTGCCCGAGCCACGGCGTGATCTGGGCGAAAGATCCGCTTCAGATCGTGAAGAAGTACCAGAAGTGGGCGCTTGACGAGCCCGAAGACCGTATCACCATCGTCTACGATTCCATGTGGCAGGGCACGGAGAAACTCGCGCACGAAATGGCGCATGAAATTGCAAGACAGTCGCCGGATACCGTGGTGAAGGTCTACAATATCGCAGAGTCCGACAAGAACGACGTGATGGTCGACGTCTTCCGGTCAAAAGCGATTGCCGTCGGCTCCCCCACGGTCGGAAACGACATGCTCCCCGCGGTGGCCGGTTGGATCGCTTATCTGAAGAGCCTGAAGTTCAAGGGGAAGAAAGCCGGCGCGTTCGGCACTTATGGTTGGAGCGGCGAGAGCGTGGCCAAGATCAAGGAGGCGCTCAAGGGCGCGGGATTTGACGTCATCGATGAGGAAGTCCGCGTCAACTGGAATCCGGACCGGGAAGACTACGAAAAAATACCGGAAATGGTCGAAGCCCTCCTAAAATAGGTGTCATCAGGGAATGCTCGGATATAAACATCTTGTAATCTTATTTTAGAGAGGTTTATATGTACGAGATTCTTGAAGAGGGGCTCACTGAGCTTGTCAACTACGCGATTTTAGGATTTGAGTTTGTCGGCATCGTGGTGCTGATCATTTCAGGATGCCAGGGCGTCTACAACTATATTAAGAAGAACCCGAAGATCCGGCTTTATCTTGCAGAAGGCATGGCCCTTTCCCTGGAATTCAAGCTTGGATCGGAAATCTTGAGGACGGTCATCGTCCGCCAGCTCTCCGAACTGGTTTTCGTCGCGGGCATCATCATCCTGCGGGCGTCCCTGACATGGCTGATCCACTGGGAAATCGGATATGAGGAACGGCAGGAAAGACAGAAGAACAACCAGAAGATTTTAAACGCGGTCGCCGCCGGGGAAATGACACAGGAAGAAGCAAGCCTGCAGCTTGAAGCCAACTGCGCGGTCCCGAAGAAGGAAGGCAATGTGGTGGAGCGGATGCTTGACAAACGCTTTAAGAATGATGAAATGCGAAAGAACGTAAAATAAAGAAGACGCGCAGTCATGCGCGTCCTTTTTTACTCGTCAAAATCGTCTATATCGCCGGCTTCACCGATGAAGTCTGCGATGTCGTAGATGGTGTCGGCCAGATCAAGCGGACTGACCTCTGCCGCGTCCGTTAAGTCGAACACGTCTTCAAGAAGCTTGTCCATCTTCTTCATGTACTCAAGATACATTTCCAGTTCTTCATCCGACGGCTTTTGCGCGTCCGGCAAAGGCTTGTACTCGCCCCGAAGGAGCGCCTCAACCTCTTCTTCTACCCGGTCCGCTTCATCAAGATTATCGAAATAGTCCGTGTGCAGGTCCACTTCCTGGATCAGGACGGCGAGCATCTCTTCAAGATAGGCGATCTTCTTTCTTAGAAACTTGATCTCCTCGTTTTTCGACCGGAATTCCGGCTCTCGTCCGTCCGGATCTGACAAGTAGTCATCCCAGTTTTTGATGCTTCTTTTCGATTTGAACGCGACCGTGTTTGATGATTTTGTCTTCTTTGTCATGTTTCCCCTCCGTCTCCTTTAATTTAAGCATACAGGAGGGAGCGGTGCTGTCAAGTCATTCCATGGCGATAAGCTCAAGAGAATTGACGCCATCGAGCGTGAGCATCTCCTCTTTGAGATCTTCAATGGTCGCCTCCATGTGCGATCCGTCAAGTGTGAGCGTGACGACGGCACAGTGGTTGATCGGCACGTCCTGGTGGATGGTGACAATGCTTGCGGACGCGCCGCTGACGGTCTTGAGGATCTGTGAGAGGACGCCCGGCTCGTCGAGGAGAACCATCGAGAAGGTGAAGCGCCTTCCAAAATCCTGGGAGGGTCTGAAGATGTAGTCCTTATATTTATAATAGGTGCTTCTTGAGATGCCGACGCTTCGGACCGCCTCCTGCACGCTTTTCACTTTCTTGGTCTCAAGCAGGCTCCGGGCCTGGACGACCTTTTCATAAAACGGGGGGAGAATGGCCTTGCTCACGATCAGGTAATCAGAGCGCATCTCAGTCCCTCAGGAGAACGCCGTCTTTGACGGGCTTGAGCTCGATGAAATCCCAGTCGGGGAGATTCTCCTTCATCCAAAAGCGCATCTTGTCATAAAAGCGCTCGTCATCCGCCTTGGTGATGAACATCAGAGTCGGCCCGGCTCCTGAGATATAGGAATTTAAGCTCCCCATGCGCTTGGCCGTGCGCGTGACTTCCTTGTAGTGGTTGATCAGGGACTTTCGATAGGGCTCGTGGAGCTTATCGTTGACGGAAACCCCGATCAGTTCCGTCAGCCCCTTTGAGAGCGCGAGAAACGTCATGGTCGCGCGTCCCACGTTGAAGACAGCGTCCGGGTAAGGAACTTCTTCCGGGAGCGCCTCTCTTGCCTTCACCGTTGGAAGGTCGAAATCCGGAATGGCCGCGAAGAAGCGGAAGGCCGGGGAGACGTCCTCTCGGATAAAGAACGTTTTATAGGGGGTCATGACCGCACAGACCAGCCCCCCGAAGAAGGCGGGCGCGATGTTGTCCGGATGCCCCTCCATCTTCACGCCGATTTCAAAGAGCTGCTCGGGCGTCAAGGGGCTTCCGGCCATGTGGTTGGCCGCGACCAGGCCCGCCNNGCCACAATGCAGCTGGCCGAGCTTCCAAGCCCTCTGCTGAACGGGATGTTGTTTCTTTCGTGGATGAAGATGCCTTTTGGCGTGTAGTCCACTTCATTGAACACTTTCTGCATGGCGCGGTAGACGAGATTGTCCTTGCCCTGATATTTCTTCTCGACGCCGCGGATGACGAGCTTTCCGTCATCCCGCTCTTCAAACGAGAAGTCATTGTACATGGAAAGGGCAAGGCCAAACGTGTCAAAGCCCGCGCCGAGGTTGGCAGAGGTGGCTGGAACGCGAATCGTAAACATAAAAACTCCTTAATAAGCGAAAATCAGGAAAGAATGACGCGCACAGTCTCTTCCATGGCGTCCGGTTCTGCGGTTTTATGGTGGAGAACCGGCTTGGATCTGAGGTCTCGGAGAGAGAAGGGAATCTTCGTTCCGGTCCGCTCCGAGAGCTTCTCCTGAAGCTCAAACGGGTCTTCGCCGGGGGCTTCTCCAAATAGCGCCTCGTAAACCGCCCCCGAAAACTTGTAGGGGGAGGCGGTGGAGAGCACCACGGTGTACGTGTCGTCTCCCGTCGCATCCCTGTAGTCCCGGTAGACCTTCTCCGCGACAGCCGTGTGCGGGTCGATCAGGAGGCCCTCTTCTTCAAACGTCCTTTTGATGGTCGAGAGCGTGTCTTCCTCGCTTGCGTAGCCCGCGAAGAACTCAGGGAAGAGAGACGGATCCACCCGGTAAGCCCCCTCCGTCTTCAGGCCCTTCATCAAAGAGGCCACCTGATCCGGATCTCTGAGCTTGTCGTACAGAAGCCGCTCGAGGTTTGACGAGATCAGGATGTCCATGGAGGGGCTGACCGATTTCAGGAACGCGCGGTTTTTGTCATAGTCCCCCGACTCGAAGAAGTCGGTGAGCACCTTGTTCTGGTTTGACGCGCAGATCAGCTTTCCCACGGGAAGTCCGGTTTTCTTCGCATAGTAGCCCGCGAGGATGTCCCCGAAATTGCCGGTGGGCACGCAGAAATTGACCCGCTCGCCTTCTTTGATCTTTCCGTTTCTCAAAAGATCGAAATACGTGTAATAATAGTAGACGATCTGCGGAAGCAGTCTTCCGATGTTGATGGAGTTTGCCGATGAGAGCGTGTAGCCTTTTTCATCAAGCGCCTCATTGAAGGCTTTGTCGGAGAAGATATGCTTGACACCCGTCTGCGTGTCGTCGAAGTTTCCAAAGATGCCGATCACGTCTGTGTTGTCTCCGCCCGTGGAGAGCATCTGCCTCTCCTGCACGTCGGAGACCCCGTCCTTCGGGTAGAAGACGATGATCCGGGTTCCCGGCACATCCTTGAAGCCTTCAAGCGCGGCCTTCCCGGTGTCTCCGGAGGTCGCGGTCAGGATGACGATCTCATTTGCCTCCCCGCTCTTCTTTGAGGCCCGCGTGACCAGATAGGGGAGGATGGTCAGGGCCATGTCCTTGAACGCCGCGGTCGGCCCGTGATGAAGCTCAAGGATGCTGTGGTCCCCCGCGTCCGTCACCGCCACGAGGTTTTGCGTGTCGAATTTTCCGGAACGGTAGGCCCCGTCGACGGCCTCGTCGAGCTCCTCTTCCGTAAAGTCGAGAAAATCCCCGAGGATGGCCTTTGCAAGATCGGGATAGGAAAGGTCTTTCAGACGTTCAAGGTCAAAAGAGATGTTATCGATAAATTCCGGCACAAAGAGTCCGCCGTCAGGTGCCAGTCCTTTTGCAATGGCTTGTGAAGCCGAGACCGGGGACGACTGTCCGATTGTGCTCAGATAGTTTTTCTTGCTCATAAAAAAAGATCAGTATTTTTCCTCTCTTTGGTTTCATCTTTCGCATCTTATGATAAAATGTATTCCACGTAAAAACAAGTGTTTTTTCTCACGGTACACCTTTGTGGCAGTGTGCTTTTTTTACGGCATTTTAATCAGGAGATACGAAAAACGTGAATATAGGTTTACTGGGATTCGGCACGATCGGATCCGGCGCTTATGACATCATCAATGGAGAACTCGGGCATTTTCCCAAAGACAGGGCCCGGATCACCAAAATTCTCGACAAGGATCCTTCCAAGCACGCCGACAGCGCGCAGATTGTGACCGATCCGGACGAGATCATGAATGACGATTCCATTGAGCTTGTCATCGGCCTTCTTGGCGGGCATGATTTTGAATACAAGATGATCAAGCGCGCGCTTGAGAGCGGAAAGCATGTGGTCACCGCCAACAAAGCCGTCATCGGCGCGCATTTTGAGGAACTGACGAACCTTGCGGAAGAAAACGGCGTGATGCTCCGCTACGAAGCGTCGGTCGGAGGGGGCATCCCGATCATCAAGAACATGGAAGAGCAGCTCAGACTCAACACCATCGACAAAGTCAGCGGCATCCTCAACGGGACCACCAACTACATTTTAACCAAGATGACGGAAGAGAAGACCGACTTTGACGACGCGCTCAAAGAAGCGCAGGCGGTCGGTTTTGCAGAGGCGGACCCCTCCGCGGACATCGGAGGCGGGGACGTGTCAAGAAAGATCGCCATTTTGTCAAGCCTTGCTTACGGCGCGAACATTGAAGACGAGAAGATCATCAAAAGGGGGCTTGATGACGTGAGAAGCGCGGATATTCTGGAGACACTTCGCATGGGCTACCGCGTCAAGCACCTGGGCGAGTCCGTCAACAAAGACGGGGAGGTCTCCGCGGTGGTCGAGCCGGTCCTGGTCAAAGAATCCCACCCGATGGCCGGTGTGAAGAACGAATTCAACATCATCTCCATCGAAGGGGACGTGATCGGCGAGCTCCAGTTTTACGGAAAAGGCGCGGGCAAGGAAGCGACGGCAAACGCCATCGTTGAGGATGTGCTCGACGTGCTCGACGCGGTCGATGAGGGACGCCTGCTCAAAAAGCCTGTGCTCTCCGGAAATGTGAGCCTGAACGGAAACGACGCGTTTGAAGGCGCCTACTACCTGAGAATCAACCTCGGCGCGAACAAGAAGCACGACCTATCGGATATTCTTGAGAAGGTGGAGGATGTGGTCAGCCTCAAACACGTCAACACCCAGGACAACAAGGTGTTCATCTTTACGGACAAGGTCAAGAGCACGGATTTTGACAAGCTGGCAGAATCCTTCGAGGTCGGCCCAGGCGAGATGTTCTATGCGAGGATTGTGGAGTGAAGCAGAAGACGGAACAGAAAAGGCCGGTGATCGTCGAGAAATTCGGCGGAACGTCGGTCGGATCCATCGAGCGCATCAAGCGCGTGGCCAGAAAGATTGTCGAACGGAAAAGGAAGGGGAACGACATGATCGTGGTGGTCTCCGCCATGGGAGACACCACCGACCGCCTGGTGGAGCTCGGCCATCAGATCAATCCGTTTCCGCCGTCAAGGGAAATGGACGTGCTCCTGTCAACCGGTGAGCTCATCTCCATCTCGCTTCTTGCGATGGCCATCGAGACGATCGGGGAGCAGGTCATCTCCCTGACCGGGGCGCAGTGCGGAATCAAGACATCCGATGTCCACAAGCGCGCGCGCATCGACGAGATCGACACGTCGAGAATCCGCGAGGAGCTCGACCAGGGGAAGATCGTCATCGTGGCGGGCTTTCAGGGTGTGGACGAGAACCGCGACATCACCACCC
>DLOL01000103.1:0-4290 GCA_002478485.1 Eubacteriaceae bacterium UBA7485
GCTTTGGCGGTGTTCTCAAGCGCCCCTCGAGAATTGGAGACGAGCGCGTGGTGATCGGGAGCCCGCAATTTGTCTTTGAAGACGAGAAGGTGGGGCTTTCTGAAGAAGCGCGGCAGGCAGTCGACGCGCTTCCCGATGAAGCCTCCCGCCTTTTTCTCGCCATCGGCGGGAAACTTGGGGGCATTCTCCTGATTGAAGATCCGCTCCGTCCAGAGGCATCCAGGGTGCTTAATGAGCTGAGAAAGGCGGGTCTATCGCATCTGGTCATGATGACCAGAGACGCGAGCCGGGCTGCGGCTTCTGTCGCAGACGAGCTTGGCATTGAAGAATTCCAGGCTGAAGTCCTTCCGGAAGACAAAGCCAATTTTGTCATCCGGGAGAAGGAGAAAGGCAGGACAGTGCTGATGGTGGGGGACGGTGTAAACGATGCGCCCGCACTTTCCATGGCGGACACGGGGATCGCCATCCAGGAAGGCGTCCCTGTGGCGCGCGAGATCGCCGACATCACCCTTTATTCCGACAGCATCGAGACTCTCTCGCTCTTAAAGATACTCTCGGACAGGCTTGAGCGGCGGCTTCAGAATAATTACCGCTTGATCATGGGCTTTAACGGGCTTTTGATCGCTGCAGGCGTTCTCGGACTGGTCGCGCCTGCCAGCAGCGCGCTTTACCACAACATCTCCACGCTTCTGATCGCAGCGAAAAGCCTTACCCCGCTTCTCTAAAAAACCGCCCGGTCCGGCATCTTTCGCCGGACTGGGCGGTTCGTTCATTTCTTCTTTTGTTTCTTTTTCCTGAACGGAATGAGGTTCTCAGGCGGCTCCGCTTTCTTTGAAGAAACCGATCCGGACTCTTTCCAGGTTACGCGTTTTTTCGTTCTTCTCGGAATTTCCGGAAGCACTTCCGTGAAAAACAGCGGCTCGGTATCGCGGTTGTCGTAAACCAGCTTCTTTTTCTCGGTTTTCGGCTTCAAGTCCTCCGGTGAAATCACCGGCATGGGATGCGTCGGCCGGTCGTCTTTTCTTCTCTTCGTCTTTGATGCGTCTTTTGTATCCATCCCTACTCCTGTCAGGAAACTTTTCTCCTTAGCTGACCGTCTTGATTTTGAGCGATCGGTTTCTTCAAAGAAAGCNNCTGCGATTTCAAGAATTCCGTTCGTCGCCGCGATCGTCTCAAGGATGGTCATCAGCGTCATCCCGGTGGCTTCCTGGAAGAAGATCGCCATAAAGCCCAGAAAGAAGACGGTGTTGGTAAGGGATCCGATGATGCCCGCCACCACGCAGGAGAGCGTGGTACCCACCTTTCTCTTCTTAAGCGCGGCAAAGACCAGGCCTGCGAACACGCCGATCAGGATTCTCGGAACCACGTCCATGATCACCGAGAAGAGGGCGTTCGGACTGATGAACGGATTGATGACAATGGACAGGGCCGTTGCCGATGTGATGGACCGGATCATGGAGCAGACGCCCATAATCAGGCCGATGATCCCGCCGTCAACCGGACCGAGCAGAATGCCCGCGATAATGACCGGGATGTGACAGGTCGTGATCGAAATTAAGGGAAGCTGAATAAAACCAAGTGGTGTGAATGCAAGCAGCACCTCAATGGCTGCCAAAAGTGCTAGCTGAGTCAGTCTCGCCGTTTTCGCATTCGTGCGCATGTTTACGTTTCCTCCTTGACTGCCGCTTCCAGCTGGTGGAATGCAGTGTCTATTATTTTTATAACTATTATATAGGAATTTCCTGAATTTGCACCAAAAACGGCAAGTTTTTACGAGTAAACGCAGAAAAATAGCCGGCCGGAAGACTGAACTCTTCCGGCCGGCTTCAGGTCTCAAACCTGTTCTTTTTCAAAATCCTTCTTGTCTTTTTCCAAAACCTTTGCCGCCTGTTTAGCCTGATGGTTAGAGAACCCGTCTGTCTGTTTTTCAAGTTTTTCGGACAGCCACTGGTTTCTTCTGTCAATCTTGTCCTGAAGGCGCTTGATTTCTTCTTTATCTTTATCGGTAAGCTCCCCGACGGAGAGTTTGTCGATCAGGTAATTGTCGTGTTCGTTTTCCTTGTCGACAAATTCTTTTTCAAGCTTTTCAAATCCGAGGACAATGTCGGATTCGAAACTGCTCTTGCGTGTTTCTCTTTCGTTTCTCTTTTCGATCTTGTACGCTTCGTATTCGTTGTCCGTGATTCTTCTGTGCTGTTCGCGGATCATGTCATCGCGGTTGAGTTCCGCTGCGCGTTCGAGGTCTTTTCTGTCTTTTTCCTCCACGCGTTCGTCCTGTCTGTCCTGCGCGTCGGTGATGTCCTGTTCTTCCCTGTCCACTCGTTTTTGGTTTTCCGGTTTTGATCCTTCATCCGCGGTGCGGTCGTCCACGATCTTGTCTACTTCATGCTGTTCTTCCGCAGCGCGCTGATCTCTCTTGTCGATTTTTTCGATGACGCGTTCGTCGCGTTCAAAAATTTCTTTTGCTTCTCGATCGATTGCCATTTTATTTCCCCGGTTTCACATCCGCCGCGCTGAAGGTCGCCTTTTCCTGAATGGCCTGGTTGTTGAAGATATCCTGCCAGTTGTAATTTTCAAGATCTTCCATGGTGCAGGACAGATCGATGCGCAGCACTGCATTCTTGTTTTCGACGTCATACTGAAGCGAAGCGGATTTGCCGCGGTTTCCGTTTTCGGCCGCCAGATGGCTCACTTCAAGCCCGTCAATGGTGTCGTCCACCGTAAAGAACAGGTTGTCCCCGCTCTTGACCGAATTGACTTCCGCATCATGGCCGTCCAAAGCTTTGACCGTGATTCTTACGATCTCTTCGTTGTCGACAACCTTTCTCAAGTCTCCAAGTTTCATATTTCATACCTCTAAATTTTGTTTTCGATTATATTGAAATAGTTACCCAAACTAAGCGTGTTTTAAGGCAAATCAAATATAAGATCGGATCAGCCGGTCATTTCTTGATCCCCAGTGCAAGAATATCCCCGCTTTTCGCTTATTCGAACATGAATGTTGACATATAATAAATGTATTAAAAATGAGCGGAAAGTTTAAATCATGACACACCATTCACAAAACGCTTTAAGTTTTCCAACGAAACGCACGGTTCTGGTCATCTACAACCCCGTTTCCGGGCAGTGGCAGAACCACAACAATATTTTCGATCTGGTCCAGACTTTCAGCCAGCTGGACACCGCGGTCCTGATCCGCATGACCACAAAGTCGGGCGACGCGACCGAGATCGTGAAGGAGTACGGCTCTTTTGCCGACCGCGTCATCGTCTGCGGCGGAGACGGCACGCTTCATGAAACAATTCTCGGCATGCGCGAGTCTGGGCTTCGAATCCCGATTGGGTACATCCCGCTTGGCACCACCAATGACTTTGCCGTAAACCACGCCATTCCCATGGAATTTCACGCGGCGCTTGAGAACATCATCCAGGGTAAAGCCAAATCCATCGACCTCGGAAAATACAACGACACAGACACGTTCAATTACGTCTGCTGTTTCGGGATCTTCACCAAGACCTCCTATGAAACGTCCCAGGCGCTCAAGAACGTGCTCGGATACATGGCCTACGTCCTTCAGGGGGCGCTTGAGCTTGCCGACATCGGCGCGCCCACGCACATGCGGGTGGAGACCAAGGACAAGGTTTATGAAGGCGACTATATCTTCGGGGCGGCCGTCAACAGCTACACGGTCGCGCACTTCTTCAAGCTTCCCGGAGACGAAGTGGATCTGACGGACGGGAATTTTGAAGTTTTGCTCGTCTCCGCCCCCTCCAACATCCTCGAGTCGCGCTCCATCGCCCAGGCGCTTCTCAATTCGGATTATTCAGAAAGCCACATCCAGTTCTTCCATGCAAGCGAAGTCAAGTTTGTTTCGGACGAGCCGGTCAAGTGGTGCGCGGACGGCGAGTTCGCCGGTTCCCTGAAAGAAATGGTGGTGGTCAACGAAAGACAGGCCATCGACATTTTAGTCTCGGAAGGCGTCTCTCTTTAAAAACGGAATTCACGAACAACACAGCATATAAAGACACCTTTAAGGGGGAAACACTTTATGAAAACTGGTATGGTGCTGGTCTCTCACAGCGAGAAACTGGCAGACGGCTTAAAAGACATTCTCGACGAAATGAAGGATGATTCCGTGGAAATCGTCGCGGCCGGCGGAACTGGAGACGGACATATCGGAACCAATGCGATGCGCATCATGGAACAGATTGAGACACTCTCCGACGTCGACGACATTCTTCTCTTCGCGGACCTTGGAAGCTCGATCCTGAGCTCTGAAATGGCCATTGA
>DLOL01000103.1:4355-7331 GCA_002478485.1 Eubacteriaceae bacterium UBA7485
GCCGGCGGCGCCGGACGCCGCTGCTGTCATCAAGGCTGCCCAGGACGCGCGCGTGATGAAAAAAATAAATGACTGATCAAAAGGCGCGGGCCACCCGCGCTTTTCTTTTTAAGGAGGATTTATGAAAATCGCAGTTCCAATCGATAAAGACGGGGCCGTCTCGCCGATCTTCGGCGGAGGCGCGTTCAAGATTTTTGAAGTTAAAGAAGGAAAAGTCGCTTATGGGATCGACGTTGAAGTGCCCAAGGGCCATGCGGTCGCCGCGGGCTTTCTCTCCGGGATGGGCGTGAAGGACGTGATCTGCGGCAAGATCGGCGAGGACGCGGTCAAAAGCCTGAACAACGCGGGAATCGCCATTTATCCGGAACAGACGGGAGATGCGAGAGAAGCAGCTTCTTTGTGCGCGGAAGGAAAGCTCACGCCGCTGGACGCGGGAGACACCATCGAGAGCAGCTGCGAGAGCTGCCCGCTTCATGCGTCAGGATGCACCGGCTGTGAGTGATTCGGTCTTCTTCGGGGATCTGGCTGCACTTCGGGAAGAAAGTTACCGCTCTTTTCATTCAAAGCTCGTTCCGACTGTGGATCCGGCCCGCATTCTCGGCGTGCGGCGTCCCCGGGTGAGGGCGCTCTCCCAGGTTCTCCTCAGGGAAAGGGGGAAAGATGTTGAAATCTTCATCAAGGATCTTCCGCACTTCTATATGGAGGAAGACTACCTGCACGCCGATTTCATCTCTTCGCTCAAGGAAAGAGAGCGCCTCTTCTCGTCCCTGCGGGATTTTCTCCCGTGGATTGACAACTGGGCGGTCTGCGACACACTCTCGCCGAAACTCTTTTCAAGAAAAACGGAAAGGCCGTATCTGAGGGAGAGGATTGAAGAAGAGTATCTGGTCTCTTCCCATCTCTACATGAGGCGCTTCGGGATCAACATGCTGATGAAGCACTTCCTGAAGGAAGACTTCTCCTCCTCCGACCCTGCAGGTAGTCTTCCTCCATATNNAGCTTCTCACGCTCCCGCTTACTGACTATTACGAGCAGATGGGGGTGGCCTGGTATTTCCAGCAGGCGCTCGTCAATCAGGAGGCGGTCATGCTTCCCTACTTCCTCGACCGGATCCTTCCGGATGAAGTTTTGAAAAAGGCGCGCCGGAAGGTTTTGGACAGCAGAAGAATCAGAGATGAGATCAAAGAACGGATCCGGACATGCTAGTTTCCGGATCCGCTTTTTCTTTTTTGCGATTCGATTTTCGAGAACACGCATCCGCAATAATCCTGCCTGTACAGATCAAAAATCTTCGAAAGCTGTGTGGAGCGCAGATAACCGTTCTTTTTCTTAAAATCGGAGAAAAGCCATCGAGCCCCTTCTTCTTTTTCCTTTCCGATCGCGTTCAGGAGTGCCGCATCCTTCATCGGGCTGATGGTAAGCGTGGTCGTGTAGTAGTCAAATCCCATCCGGTCCGCTACCCTGGAAGCCTCTCGAAGCCTTAGCTCAAAACACTTTCTGCACCGCTCCCCTCCTTCCGGTTCCGATTCAAGTCCCTTTGCGGCCTGAAAAAAATCTTCAGGACGGTATTCCCCTTCCATGAAACGGACGGGATGAACCGCATCAATGGATGCGCACAGCCTTTTGGCCTCCTCCGCCCGGAAACGGTATTCGCTCTCCGGAGAGATATTGGGGTTGTAAAAATAAAGCGTGATCTGAAAATACCGGGAGAGATATTCAAGGCAGTAGCTTGAGCACGGCGCACAACACGCGTGCAGCAGGAGCGTGGGCACCTCCCCGTTTTTCTGGTGCTACTCGATCACCTTCTCGAGCTCTTTTTGATAATTGATTTTGTTCATTTCATCTCCTTCATCTAATCGTATCAAAAAAGGCATCTATTCAAGCCGAATACATGCCTTAAGAAAAAAGATGAGTTGTAAGGAAATTTTCCTGTTTTTATATATCCAGAATCATTTCCCGGTAAACGTATACAGATCAAATATTGAAAAATCCCGGGCCAGCCTCATACTGACCCGGGACGGATCCTCATTTCGTCCCTGGAGGAAATGAGGATCCGGATTCCGACCCAGGGCGATTCACGCTTATTCATTCACGACCGTTGCCTGCGTGTTGGAGTCGGTCTGAGTATTCTGGTTCTGTTCCTGCGTGCTCTGGTCAGGCTGCGTCAGCCCTTCATCGGTTTCTGCGTTGATGGTGTCTTCCTGAAGCTGATCTTCAGAAACCTGGCCTGTGGACTCTTCACTGGTGGAAGGTGTCGCCGTTGTATCCGTGCTTTCCTGCGTGGTGGTCTCATCCGTGGTCTGCTGCGGCGTCGTCGTCGTGGTTTCCTGTTTCTTTTCTGAAGAGAACAGGCCGTTCCACCACTTCACCACATTGTCCCACCAGGAGGTCTTCGCCTGCGTCGTGGTCGAATCTTCAAGCTTGATGGCGGTGTCGGTGATAACCGCACCTGCTCCAAGCGCGGCGTCATCCGTCTTGTCTAAGATGTCTCCTCCTCCGAACCACCCCTGGATGGTTTTCCAGATGTTCTGGAAGAAGTTGTTCTGATCCGTCACGCCGTTGACGAGCTTGTTGAGCGTATTGTCAATGTTGTTCAGTGCAGACTTGATTTCACTGTCGGTGTAGTTGACCGAATTGATCTTTTGAAGAAGCGCGAGGAGAGTGGCCTTATCGGTGTCGGAGAGGTCCTTCCCGACCGTGTCGACGATGCGGTTGAGCTGGTCATCCGTCACTTCCCCGTTCTTCTTTTCATCAAGAAGCTCTTTCTTGGCTTCATTGACGATTTCTGTCGCCTCGTTCTTCGCTTCCGTCGCATCCTGTCCGGCTTCTGTCAGGCTGTCCGCGATATCCGTGGTCGCGATAATTTCCTGATTGGCCGCCTGCTGCTTGTCTTCGCTGATGGCGGTGTTGGTGGCGGTCTGGTAGGACTTCAGAATCCCGGTCAGCGCCCCGGTTCCGGATACTGCAAACGGCGCG
>DLOL01000103.1:7342-13187 GCA_002478485.1 Eubacteriaceae bacterium UBA7485
ATCCGTCGAAAGGGCGGAGCTGATCATGTCAGCGGTGACCCAGTTGAGGTTTGCAGTCTTGACATTGATTCCGCCGCTTGAGGTCGGTTCAATGTAAGCGCTGCTGTATGTTCGGGTTCCGATTTGCTCTTCCGGAGCAATACCGGATAAGTATTGTCTTTCTTCCTGGTTGTTGACAGTCTCTGTCACAACATCATTTGGATTTACGCCGAAATAATCCCACATCATCTGCTGCTGATCCGGGGTAAGGTCCGCGCCTAGCGTGACTACTTTTGTCGCATCGGCAAGTACCGGTGTGGAACACATCACGAGGAGAACCGCGGCGAGGATCCATGAAACGATTTTCTTCATTCTTAAATCCTTTTCTAGTCTTCTCTGTCAGCCAATAATTTTCACTCTTATTTTCACAGCTTAATATAAAATGTACCTCAAGACCTTATGATGTAAAGGATCGCAAATTTGTAAAAAGCAAGGAGTGAAGGAATGGAAAAGGCAGAGAAATCCCTGGAGCGTCTCATGAACGGCTACAGGACCTTCCGAAACGTGACGCAAAACCCTGCGGACATTTCGCCCGAAAGACGCGCTTCCCTGGCGGGCGGCCAGAACCCCTTCGCGGTGGTTTTGTCGTGCTCGGATTCCAGAGTCGCGCCTGAAATGATCTTCAGCGCGGGCCCCGGCGACCTTTTTGTGGTCCGCGTGGCCGGAAATGTGCTCGATGATCATCAGCTCGGATCCATTGAATACGCGGTGGACCATCTGGGCGCGCCTCTCGTCGTTGTTCTCGGCCACACGCACTGCGGAGCGGTCCATGCAGCCATTCACCAGGATCCCGACGGGCACATCCGGTATCTGACGGACTGCATCCGGGAAGCGATCGGGGACACGACAGACGAGCACGAGGCCTCCAGAAAAAACGTGAGATATGCGGTGGATCTCTTAAGAGAGCACCTTAAGGACCGTACGGATGTGAAAGTGACCGGGATGATGTATGATATTGAGGATTCAAATCTTGAAGTCATCGAGGATATCTTATGGGAATAATCAAAAAAAACTGCTGCGTGTGCGGCAAGAGCATGGGCTTGAACCGCTACGGCATCGGTCCGTCCAGTGAAGACTGGATCTGTCCCGCCTGCATGGAGAAGGCCGGGGGTAAACTGGCGCTTGATTTTAAGCATCTCAGCCCGCAGGAAATGAGAAGCTATATCGAAAATGACGGCGCTTACCTGGAAGCCATCCCGTCTCCGCCTTCGTCCTTTCAGGAATCCCGGTCTCTTTTGATTGATCTTCGCAGGCTCTCTCTGGATCTATCAAACCGGTACTTTAAAGTCTCGCTTCTCGATCCTGTCGGGACCTCGAGACCGGTTCCTTTTTCCGAATTTGACCGGGCCGAGATCCGGGCAAAGGGCGAGACGCTCTCGTCTAAGGACAATCAGTTTTTCACCCGGGCGCAGGATCTGTTAATGCCGAAAGAACTAAAAGGGCCTGCAAAGACGTTTGACAAGTCAGTCACCTATCCCGCCTGCCGCATCTGCCTTTACGTGAAGGGACAGGAGAAGCCGCTTCTCATCCTAAGGCCCGTGCGGCGCGAGATGAACCCGGGCTTTCCGGCTGGAAAAAGAGTCGCTGAAGATCTGAACAAGCTTCTCGACATGATAAAAACAATTGAGGAAAGGGATCAAAGATGAATTCAAACGCTGTGGATATCGTGCTTGAGGCCGGGGAAGACCTTCTCACCCGCGCGCTCAGCTTTATGAAAGAAGAACTTCTCCTTCCGGAAGATCCGAAAAACGTGAAGCTTTTATCCTGCACCCCTGAAAGAGCCTCGCTTCTTATCACGTTTCAAAACGGAGAGATGAAAGTGGCACCGTCGACGAAAGATCTGGCCTTCGTGCTTGAGCGGGAAGCTGAAATCGACCAGGACGCACTCGATTTCTTGTTTTACATGCCCTAAAAAGCAAATCCCCCGGCTTTTCGGCCGGGGGACTTTTAGGGATTACAGAGGGTTTCTGGTGATTTCCTTAGGATAATTTGTTGTATTCGTCCAGAATGACGTCGTACATGCGAGAACCCTTTTCAACACCGGTGTATTCGGTGATCGCCTTTTCAACGCCGTCTTTCTTGATGGTTTCCTGAATTTCGACCGCCTGTTCGTCTTCCGGGTTGTTGTATTTCAGCGCCCAGGCAACGCCCTTCAGAAGGTTGGTATTGTCGATGCCGTGCTTTTCAGCCAGGTTTGCAGGTCCCATGATTCTGTCTTCCGGAGAGAGTTTTCTCTTCGGTTCTCTTGCCACACGGTCAACCGGGTCGGATACGCCAGGCGTGGTGAAACGTTCGATGAGCATGCCGTCAACGTACTTTTCAAGATCATCCATGGCAAAACCGTATTCTTTGTTGATTGCCTGAGCGGATTCCATCACCGCGTCTTTGACTTCCTTGACCAGTTCGGGATCTCTCAGCACGTCCTGAACCGTTTCTTTTCCCTTGAGCTTTCCAAGATATGCGCTCAGCGCATGGCCGCAGTTGATCAGGTAGATCTTTCTCTTAAGGTACTTTTCAAGGTCATCGACGTATTCAGCGCCTTTGATCGGTTCGCTTTCAGGATCGACGAGCTTTTCCTTTTCGATCGCAAGTTCAAAATTCTTACCGATTTCAACGCCTTCTTTTCCGTGATGCGTTCCGCCGAAGACCATACGGTCAACCGCTGTGTTCGGATAGACAGCCACTTCGTCAAGTTCTTCTTCCGTGATCAGTCCCGTGTTCTTCAGGTCGTTCTTTAAAATGTCGGTGCCCATAATCGCGTTTTCGCATGCGAGCACAATGGCTTTTTCCTTGTTCCCATTTTCAAGACGTTTCTTGAGGCCTTTTGCAAGGATCGGGGCAATCTTTGGAAGATTGGTCGCCATGACGGACGTGGTGATGACATCTGCGTCTGCGATTTCATCAATGGCCTTTTCCTGATCTTCAGGCTTGAGCGTGTTCAGCGCGCTGACATTGTCAATGGTCTTTTCTTCATAATCTTTGTCGATCAAGAAGAGAGTGTAGCTTTTGTCTTTGTTGATCTTGTCAACCATGTCTTCCATGACATCCGCGAAAACAATTTCGTATCCGCTGTCATGAAGGAGTTCGCCGATGAACCCTAAGCCGATCTTTCCTGCTCCGAATTGTACTGCTTTCTTCATTGTACGTTCGTCCTCCCTTGACTTCATACTTTACAATAAGGACCCCACGTTTCCGCAAGTTCCGTTTTTTGGTCTTAGTTGCTATTTCTTTGATTTGTTAGCTTTATTATAATGTCTATCCAAAATAAAATCAACTTATTTCCAAAGATTCCCCAATATTATTTTTGTAACTTAGTGCTATCCTTGGATATTCTGCATAAACATCCATCAATTCCCAACTTTGAGGAAGATGAAAGCGCGGGTCACTATAGTTTTTATCCCAAGTTTGCCTTTTCCCATCTGTTTCCCCGGGATTGTCAAGAATTCGTCTATTTCGGGATGAACCAAAAAATGGCATGAAAAAAAGGCTTTCCAAAACTGGAAAGCCTGAAACTTCAAAATGGTGGAGATAAGCGGGCTCGAACCGCTGGCCTCTTGAATGCCATTCAAGCGCTCTCCCAACTGAGCTATACCCCCGTTCAAAGTACTGTTTCAGTATATGCGAGGGTTCGGCTTCTGTCAACTCGAATTTAAAAAAGCTTTAGTTAAAAATGGTCGGTAAACTTTCATCCCGGTAGGAGTCAAAGCACAGGTCAATCAGCTCTCTGGTCGTGCGGACGGTAGAAAGCTCGGGCAGGCCGTCAGGCGAAAAGAAACGGGCTTCTGATGTCTCCATGTTTTTCTCAAATGACCAGTTCTCCGGATGTACCGGACGCGCGAGCATAACGATTTTGTAAATGCACCATGGATAAGGCTCGCTTCCTCTTCCCCAGTCGAGCACACAGACGACTTTGTAAGGTTCGACTTCAAGGCCAGCTTCCTCTCTGCACTCTTTGCGGACATTTTCCGCTGCGGAGTAATAAATATCCGCCCATCCGCCGGGCATGGACCAGCGCCCGTCAATCTCTTCATGAACCAAAAGAATTTTCCCGTCATGAATGACCGCTCCCCTGACGTCCACCTTCGGTGTCTGATAGCCTCTTTCTGAAGCGAAAAGGGCTCTGATCTTCTCTTCCCCGGCCTCGGTGTAGTGGTCCATGATCTCAACCGAGATCTCTCTGAGTTCTTCAAACCGCTCTTTGTCGTATTTATCTTTTGTGTAGGTCAGCCCCGACTGCGCAAGCGCCTGGAGCTTCTTAGCCCATTCAAGCCATTTTTCTTCATTATAACGATTCATAAATTTCCTCGAACAGTGTCGGCATCCTTTCATCATGATAAGAATCGAAACAAAGTTCAATTATCTCCTTCGATGTCTTTCCTGTAAAAAGCGGAGGAAGGTGATAGCGGTCAAAGAACTTTGCGCCGACCGTCTCAAGATTCTCCTGAAATTGCCACTCCTCTATACGCTCAGGCCGGGCGAGAAAAGTGATTCTGACAATCGGAGACCTTCCCGGCCCCGCCCCCGAACCTGAAAACACGCTGACGATTTTTTGAGGTGTGCAGTCGATTCCGGCTTCCTCCAAACATTCCTTCACCGCGTTTTCAGCGGGCGAGCAGTAAATATCCGCCCATCCGCCCGGAAGAACCCATCTTCCATCCTCTCCCTCTTTGACTAGGAGAATCCTCTCCCCCGCAATCACGGCGGTGCGCACCCCGGCTTTGGGTGTGGGTGCGTAAAGAAGAGAATCAAAAAGGGCGGGCAGTTTCTTAAAATCTTCAGGCAGTGTGCTTTTGATCTCGTCAATCAACGCATCAAGTGCTTCGTACCGCTCGCGGTCAAATGGATTCTTCGTTTCTCTCAGCCCGGCGTCCCGGACTTTTTCAAGCCGTCCAATCCACTGGTTCCAGTTTTTCTCCTCCATCCTCATTCCTTCTGAAAACTATTCAATTTCATTGTAATTCCGGTTGTTTCCATTATCTCATACTCTTTCGGGTATCTATTATGGACAACGGTTGGGCGGAGATCGGGATGGATTCCCTCTCCAGTTTGGACGGGGTATGACACCCGATTTAAATTTACCCACTGAATAAGGAGTATCAAATGCAGAAATTTTATCTCGTAGAAGACGAAGTCTTCAATGTACCAGAAGATATCGAACTCGAAGGCGCGAAGGAACTCAAAGCCGGATCAACAGACGGCGCTGTTGAAAAACACGTGCCGGTCATCACAAAAGAAGGAAATACCGTCAAAGTCAACGTCGGTTCTGTCGACCATCCGATGCTGCCGGAACATTACATCACCATGATCGAACTGTTCACGGATAAGGGCGCTTACAGAAAGAACCTGCAGCCAGGTGAAAAACCGTACGCTGAATTCGTGATCGCCGAAGATGAAACACCGGTTGAAGCTTACGAATACTGCAATCTTCACGGACTGTTCAACAAAGAAGCGTAATCAGATATCCGCCTGAAAGGCAGAAAGAAACGGACCGCACAAAATTTATGCGATCCGTTCTTTTATGCCGTTATTTCGATTTGATTTCCTTCAGATCCCAGAATGCAGCTTTCATAATATCCGTCCCCTGTGGTCCTCGGTCCGCTGATGACTTCATATCCGTCACCTTTCAATCTTTCCGTCAACCGGTCTACGCTCTCCTTGTCCCCGAGACTGAACGCGAGGTGGATCAGTCCCGTCCTGGTTCTGGTTTTCTCGGGATCTTCCATTTCTTCTTTGTTCATAATCTCAAGGCGCGACCCGTCACCAAACGAGATGAAGTAGGATCGAAAGCGTAGCGAATAAGGGATAT
>DLOL01000098.1:0-1093 GCA_002478485.1 Eubacteriaceae bacterium UBA7485
ATCTCGGATCAGAGGAAGGTCTCACCTTCTTGAATATGTTTGTGCTCTACAAGCATACGCTCCTTATCCTGTCCTTGTCAATGAAAATTTTCAGATTCTATAAAAAGAAGCGGCTTACGCCGCTTCCCTTATTCAAAATGTTCGGTTTCAAACCTTGAGATGACCAGCTTTTCAACCGGATCCATGACTTCCGGATGCAGTCCCGCTTTTTCAAGCGCGGCCGATACCTGTTCCCCGGGCTTTTTATATTCAGGCTGGTTTGGAAGAACANNCCCCGGTACACACCCTGTTCCACCACGACGCCATATTTTACCGGATCGAGCTCATCGGCAGAATCGATGATCTCCGGTCTTTCAACAATATCCGCGTTAAACGTCAGTTGAGGAAGCTCTTCTTCCTCTACAGGAACAAACTGCGGATCATAGGAGAGCGCTTCAATGGTGTAGTTGATCAGCGCCTGTCCGACATTTTCCGCGGTTGGAGAAACGGATCCCATTCTTCCTCTCAGCCGGTTGTCCTTGAACACCGTCACGTAAACTCCGGCCTTCTGGTTGACCAGCTGCTTTTTCACCGCCTCATCCTGCATCGTTTCAAGGTAGGTGTCCAGATCCAGTTTTCTCTGCTTTTGAATCCAAAGTTCGGCTGCCGCCCGAATCATCTTGATGACTTCACTTTCATGCGCGAGAAGAACCTCCCGGTCTCTGGCTTTCTTTTCCTGATATTCTTCCAGCACGGAAGGAAGGATAAAGTCGCCTTCAAGATTAAAGGACGTTTTTGAAACAAGACATCCAGTTCCCTTTATATCTTCATAAGAGAGAACATCCGTATCTGTCTTGATTTTCTCGAACATTCCAAGCATCAGGACAAGCGGTTCAAACCCTTCCGTATCCGCATGGTCCACAACATGCTGGTCCATTGTGAGAAGGCTCAGGTAATTTTCATTCCCGAGATCCCCTTCGACCTGCGCGTCATATGCCAGTCCCGCTTCCTTATAGGTTTCGTTTCCAGACTCCAGCGCCTGAGACTGATTTTCAGCCACGAGGACATAAGCCGGCTTCTTGTTGGCTTCGATGGCTTCACGGATAATCATGCC
>DLOL01000098.1:1152-12151 GCA_002478485.1 Eubacteriaceae bacterium UBA7485
AAGGTCAGCGGAATGATGGAAGCCGGAGAGAGCGTGACCTCCACACCGAAATCCTGGGCTTTGTCCTGA
The DNA here is from genome assembly GCA_002478485.1 of Eubacteriaceae bacterium UBA7485. Classification (GTDB taxonomy): domain Bacteria; phylum Bacillota; class Clostridia; order Eubacteriales; family Eubacteriaceae; genus UBA7485. The sequence continues at coordinate 1,222 of DLOL01000098.1, forward strand.
TTGAGCATGAAGACGGGCAGTTCCTCTCTTCCCGATCTTCTGTTGATTTCTTCCAGAAGACCCATGTCGCAGGACTTTTCCATTGATACATCTTCATCAAGCCCGGTGAGATTTCCTTTCAACGTCATTTCATAGTCAACCGAGACCACATCGCTGAAGACATTGCCTTCTTTTGAGACGATGACGATCACTTCCGGTTTGGTTTTTGCGATATCAAGCGCGATGTCTTTCATCGCGCGGATCGTTTTTTCGTTCTGATCTTCTTCCTTGATAAACTCAGGAAGATAAGGGAGAACGCCGACGCCTTTAAGCTGCATAGCTACACCCCTTTTTTGTTTTCTTATGTTTAAAATCCAATATTCAAGTTATACCCTTTACTATATTCACTTCATAAAAAGAAGTGGCGCGGTTCGTTTCCGCGACTGACTTTTCCAACAAGTCAACCAACGACAGGAGAAAATATGTCTGATTTACTGAATCATTATTATTTTGGACGTGACGTTCTGGATGTACTTCCGAACGAATGCTACATCAAAACGATTAGCTTAAAACATTTTGACGCCTTTCGCTTCGGGACACAAGGACCGGATTTCCTTTATTACTGTATTCTTTCGGCGGGAGGAAGCCAGGCGAGAAAACTTGCGAAGTATATTCACACCACAAATTCGGCTCGTTTCTTCTATGATTCTCTCATCTATGTAGAGGACCTGTATCAAGAACAGAAGATTGACGATGCTGAAATCGTCTATGCCTACATCGCGGGATTTACCACACACTATGTGCTTGATGTCGCCACCCACCCTCTGATCTTTAACCGAACCGGAAGAAACACAGGAAAAAAAGGAGAACGGATTTACAGCTACTATCACAAGGCCTATGAAGTGCTGCTTGACACCGCGATGATGAACTACCATTCGATGAAAGCGCATGAAATTCTTCCTCAAAAGGTTTTCTCTCTGACCGAAAAAGCCACCCGCGTGCTTGCCGATTTCTATGAATACATTTCAAAGAAAGTCTATGACTGTCCGATTTCCAAAAGGACCTTCCGGGATGCTGTTTTCCAGTCGAGAAAGATCAACTCGTGGACCATGGACCGAAAGGGCGCTAAGCGCAGACTCATCTGGCCGATGGAAAAAGCCATTCACGAAGAACTGGTCATCACCCGGATGCTCATTCCTGAATCCACAGCTTTCAAGAAAGTTTTAAATCTCAACCACGAACTTTGGAGAGATCCGATCACCGGAGAAGAACATCACGAAAGTTATCCACAGATTTTCTACCGGGCGGTGGATGATTGTGCAAAACTTCTTAAAAAAGTCGATGAAATCGTCATAAAAAACAACTTTACATATTCGGATATTTTGGCTTTATACAAAAATCTCTCGTATCTCTCTGGACATGACTGTAATAAAAGTCAGAATTTTGTTTATTTTGATTATTTCTTCAATCATCCACAAGATGTCCACAATTACTGTGCATAAGTGGATTCATTCACACGTTATCCCCAAGTTATCCCCAGTTTTATTCACAATTTGTTTTTAATTGTGGATAAGTGTAAACAGAATGACAAAATTGTAAAAAAAACGCTCCGATGTTATCGGAGCGTCTTTCATGGGTAGACCCATTATTTCTTTAAGTTGTAGAACGCGTTCATGCCTGCATACTGCGCATCGGTTCCCAGATTGTCTTCGATTCTGAGGAGCTGATTGTACTTGGCAATACGGTCTGTTCTTGAAGCGGAACCGGTCTTGATCTGTCCTGCATTGGTTGCAACGACGAGGTCTGCGATCGTGGTGTCTTCTGTTTCACCTGAACGGTGGGAGACGATAGCGGTGTATCCGGCTTCCTTCGCCATTTCAATTGCATCTAAGGTTTCGGTGAGTGTTCCAATCTGATTGACTTTGATCAGGATCGCGTTTGCAACACCCATTTCAATGCCCTTCTTCAGACGCTTGGTGTTTGTGACGAAGAGGTCGTCGCCAACTAACTGGACTCTGTCGCCAAGTTCTTTTGTGAGCTTGACCCATCCGTCCCAGTCGTTTTCGTCCAGGCCGTCTTCGATGGAGATGATCGGATATTTGTCACAGAGATACTTGTAGTATTCGATCATTTCATCATCTGTTCTTTCAACGCCTTCACCCTTGAAGACATATTTGCCGGTCTTGTCGTCATACATTTCGGATGAAGCGACGTCCATAGCAAGTTTTACGTCTTTGCCAGGTTCATAGCCAGCGCCCTTGATGGCTTCCATAATGACTTCAAGCGCTTCTTCGTTGGATTCGAGGTTTGGAGCAAATCCGCCTTCATCCCCAACTGCTGTTGAGAGGCCTTTTCCCTTTAATACGCTTGCTAAGCTGTGGAAGACTTCAGCACCCATGCGAAGCGCTTCTGCAAAGTTTGCAGCGCCAACCGGCATGATCATGAATTCCTGAATGTCAACGCTGTTGTCGGCATGTTCGCCACCGTTTAAGATGTTCATCATCGGTGTCGGAAGAACCTTTGCATTTACGCCGCCAAGGTATCTGTAAAGCGGAATTTCAAGAGAGTCAGCTTCAGCTCGAGCGACTGCCATGGACACGCCAAGGATCGCGTTCGCGCCAAGTTTACCCTTATTGTCTGTGCCGTCGAGTTCGATCAGAGCCTTATCAAGTCCAACCTGATCAAATGCATCAAAGCCTTCGATAGCTTCAGCGATCTTGTCATTGACATTTGCGACTGCTTTTAAGACGCCCTTTCCGCCGTAACGGGATTTATCTCCGTCACGCAGTTCAACTGCTTCGTATTCACCGGTGGATGCGCCGGATGGAACCAGTGCTCTGCCGAAAGCGCCGTCGTCGAGTTCAACTTCTACTTCGACGGTCGGATTTCCTCTTGAGTCAAGGACTTCTCTTGCCTTCACATCTTCAATGAATGGGTTCATTGTTCATCCTCCTAGATTTTCCTTATATCTTAACTTTTTAAAGGGTTAAGCGTGCTTTACCGTTCTTCCGGTTCAATGGCCGGAAGACCTTCTTCATCGCGCAGTACGGTCAGTCCCCCGTGACCGGGGCCGTAGACGTACAGATACACGACGCCGGTTTCGGTGTCTTCAAATGTCTTGATGCCCGTGCCGTCCTTCTCAAGCTGCGCATAGCGCTCCCTGAAGCGGCGCTTGCTCTTTTTTTGTTTCATAGAAAACCTCGAAATCTTTCTTTGCTTATTATATCATCTTAAAACTGCTATATCCCTTAAAACTTAACGGAAGGGGCATTTTCAAGCGGGAATTTTTCAATTTCATTTTCCCAGATAGGCTTTGATGAATCGGGAGTCCTCCTTCCCCCTGGGCTGTCTTGTTTTTGACCCCACGGATAAAAATACAAGATCGGATTTGGCGCGGGTCACCCCCACATAGAAAAGCCGCACCTCCTCAAGATAGAGCCTCTTCTCATCCGGGTCCTCACCCGGCTCAAGCGCGGGAAGCACCTCTTCATAGCAGTCAAGCATGATCACTTTATCAAACTCAAGACCTTTTGAAGAATGGATGGTGGTGAAGAGAGGACCTGCGCCTTCTTTTTCCCCGCCTTCCTTCACGATCTCTTTGAGTGTATCCAGACGGGAGAAAAAACTCTCAAGATTCTTCTCCCTTCCCGCAAGACTTCTTAAGATATTGATCTTTTGCATCACCGCCGTCCTGCTCAGCCCGTTCTCCATCCGGTACTCCAGATAATCCATGTATCCGATCTCGTAGAGAATCTGATCAACGGCTTCCTTCGCGCCCAGCCCCTGGAGGCGGTCGAATGCGTCTTTCATGTTTTTGATATCCGCTTCAAGCCACTCCGGAAGAGAGAGCGAGAGAAACGCGTTTAGCACATGCCCTTTCGTTCGCGCGAGGCGGTTGAGATTGTCTCTCGAGATCCGCGCGGAAGTCTTAAAGCAAATCTCCTGAAACGCGTCAAAGTCTTCCGGATCTTTTGAAAACCGCAGAAAGGCGTGAAGGTCCTTGATGATGAAGTTTGAGAAGAAGAGCGGATTGTGCTCCTTGACCCGGTAGGGCATGCCCTCCCGTTCAAAAAGATCGATCAACGGAAGGACGGATTCATTGTTGCGGTAGAGAACCGCAAGCTCGCCGCTCTCGCGCCGAGCCGCCTCCAGGATGTAGCGGTAAGCTTCTTCCTGGTCTTTCACATATTCCTGCACAGGTCTGAGCCCCTGCTCCCTGAAGCTTTTGATGTGCTTTTCATACCGCCCTTCGTTGAGCCGGATGAACTGGTCCGCGCGCCGGACAAGTTCGCCGGTGGAGCGGAAGTTGGTCTCCATGAGAAGCACTTCCCCGCCGGGATAATCTTCCTTAAACGATAAAAGTCCTTCCGGATAGGCGCCCCTGAACCCGTAGATGCTTTGGTCTTCATCCCCCACCATGAACAGGCTCTCGCAGCCCTTGGCGAGGAGCTTGATGATCTCAAACTGGATCTTTGATGTGTCCTGCGCCTCGTCCACGTGAATGTGGCGGTACTGCTTTCTGTACCGCTCAAGAAGCGGAGGGAACTTTTTCAGGAGCCTGAGCGCATAGATGAGCAGGTCGTCAAAATCCATCACGCGCTTTTTCTTCTTGACGGCTTCGTATTTTCTGAAAAACTTTTTAAAGTCAATCGCCTCGCACTCGATCTTCGCGATCTCCTCTTCCGGGAGAGCGAGATTCTTCGCGTAGGTGAGAAGCGCGAGAATCTCCGCCAGATCCGTCTCGCTTGGCCTCTGCCCCTTCATCTCCTTATAGACATCCGACACGAGTGCCTGGTTGTTGGGGAGCACCTCAAAAGCGGGCTTTCCAAGCATGCGCTCGCAGTTTTTAATGACGGAAAGGGCGAAAGAGTGGATGGTCGAAAAGCGCGGCCGCCTCCCGTCATCCCCGTACACCTCGAGATAGCGCTCCAGGAGATCGTTTGCGCTCGCCCTTGAGAAGGTCATGGTCAGGATGTTTGAAGGGTCCACATCCATCTCCTTGATCAGGTAGGCGGTCCTTGCGATGATGACGGTGGTCTTTCCGCTTCCGGGAACGGCGAGAAGCAGCGTCTCCCCGCTGGTCCTGCGAACCGCATCCTTCTGCTGAGTGTTGAGTCTTAAATTGTAGCGTTTGATGAAAGCCTCTAGACTTTTCTTTCCCGCGCGTTTAGTCTGTGCCATCTTCTCTTCCTCGTTTCTGACCCTATTATAAGGATTTTCAGAGAAGATTCCCTCCGCTCTTTCTTTTTCTTGCCCTGTTTTGGTTTTTCTTTTCTCTTTCCGTCATGTATGATAAGAAGACACTTGTTCTTTTATTTCTCGCTTCGTTTGTTTCTCAAAACCTTTGATTAAAAGAATAAAACCTAAATGAACCTTTCAATCAAGTCCCTCTCTTCGGGTCTTCTAGAAAGATAACCATGAACCACCTCAAAAAATTTTTTGCCCTCCTGATGATACTCCTGCTGGTGCTCCCGCTTGTCGGGTGCGGAGCCGGTGAGAAAGCCGGATTCGTTCCGGGAAACCTCTCAAACGGAGGACTCGTCTGCAGCTTTGGCAAGAAAACCTTCCTCATCACGGGAAAGCCGTCAGGCACTCAAAAGCTTCAGTATATTGAAGAAGGTAAGTTAAAGGAAGCCTACCTCCCCCCGAACGGCACATCCCTCTCAGGTCTTCAGATCTCAGAGAACCTTCTTTATTTCATGGTCCGGGAAAATGAAGGATCCAGCACGGCAAGTCGGATCCCTACTGCCAAAATCATGTGCCTTGACCCTGAGACCTTAAAAGTCACAGAGGTCTTCGAAGAACAGGGTCTTGAGCTTTTCTGCTTTTCTAAGGATGATCTTTACACGGTCATCCGGCAGGGCCGGTACAGCTCCTACAAACTGGTTTGGATCGATCCCGACAGCGCCAACTACAGAACCCTTGCGGCCGACTTGAACATCGATCTCCGCGGCGGGCTGGTCCCGCTCGGAGAACGCCTGATCATGAGCCGCTATGAAGGATTTTTCATGTATAACCTCAAGACCCAGTCTCTTGATTCCCCGATCGAGATCAAGGGGGGTCGTCCGTTCTACGCGGGCGGAGACGCGTCCACGCTTCTCTACGAGAACCGTCCGAACCTCCACGGCTCGGCCCTCTACCGCTATTCATTTGAAACAGGTGAGAACACCTGCCTGACAGAAGGCTTGATCAGCGTGATGAACTCGGATGCGAAGACGATCTACTACTGCGCGAAGACCCCGAACCGCGACGGCACTTCTTACACCTTCTACGCAATGGATGTGGCAAGCGCGGAGACGGAGGCCCTGTTCGACCTCCCGGATAAAAAGCAGTGCCAAAACATCAACATCGCAGGCGGAAGAGTCTACATCACGTACATGCCGGATCAAAGCTATGACGCAAATGCCCCCCTTAAAGAATGGTATGTCTACGAAATCGAAACCGGCCTTCACGGAAATCTTGATGATCTCTTTGAAGAGGCGTGAGAACGCCTGCAAAAGTTAAAGCGGCTCCCTGGTGATATCACCAGGAAGCCGCTTTTTCATGACGGCGCGCTTTAGATGATCCGAACCGTCTCAAAACGCGGCAGCGTTCGATCCCGGCCATCAAGAATCCGGACAGACCGGACTGAAATCCTTCGCCTTTTTCAGGAAGCGAGTCTGAAAACCTCAATGTAAGCTGACTTCTCGAACAACCTGTCAATCAGAAAGATAAGGATCTGCGAGGCGCTCGGCTTCAGGAGAGAGGCTTCATCTGTCAAAAGACAAAGAGAAAGCCGGCGGGAAATCCCGGTCCGAAACACAGGATCCGGAACCGGGACAGGATTCCAGGCAGGCCTGCAAAGAAGAAAATCAGCAAAATCTTTGCAGAACGAACTGCTTCGCCGGAAAGACGGGAGGGGAGATCAAAAGCGTGCAGATAAAAGCCGTTGTCTTCTCCTCTTTTCGGAACATCATCCGGCGCGCTGTCTATCTTGAGACTAACACGGAACGCACTTGGATATAAGCCTTTAATCTTATCTCGATTTGTAATAAAATATAAACTATTAAGCACTATTTAAAGTAAACACTGATAAAAAATTCCTGACCGGATTTCACAGATTTTCCCGGCATCGTCTAGCTGATCAGGTTGAACCCCAGAATTACAACGCCAAGTGTGACCAGTACGATGCCGGTAGCCCGGTTTAAGGTCTTCGCGGATGCCTTGTTTGCAAACACCGCGGCGATTCTTGCCCAGATCAGGGTGAAGAAGACACATAGCGTGAAGACCGTCGAATCCGGCATCCCGCCAATGGCAAAGTGGGAGAGCGCGCCGGTCAGCGCCGTGAACGTCATGATAAAAACACTCGTTCCGACCGCGGTCTTGAGTTCATATCCGAGCACGGAGGTCAGAATGAAGAGCATCATCATACCCCCTCCGGCGCCGACAAAGCCGCAGATCAGTCCGATGACGATACCGCACAGGATGGACTGCGTGACCCGCTTCCTCAGCGGCTTCTCTTCCATGTCGGATTTCGTGGTCATGACCGGGCTGACGATAAAGCGGATCCCGAGAAGAAAGGTCATGAACACCGCGAAGTTCCCCATCGCGTGCGCGGAGACCAGGCTTCCCAGATAAGATCCGATCACGGTGAAGATCAGCACCGTGAACATCATGATCAAGCCGTTCTTGATATCGAGATTTCCATTGCGGTAATAAGTCCATGCGGAAACCGCGCTTGCGAGCACATCCGAAGAAAGCGCGATGCCTACAGCCATATAAGGATTCATACGGAGGAACGTGACGAGCATCGGCGTAATGACCATAGNNCTCATGCCGGCAAAGCCGGTCCCGAGTCCTGCCCCCATGCCGGCAAAGAACGTGACAAGGATGATCTGCCCGATACTCATCTCCCGCCTCCGCTCATCGCCTGCGCGTTCTTCTTTATCTTGGCCATGACTGCCTGAAAGGCCTCGCGTTCCTCTTCACTTGTCTCCCCGAGCAGGTCTGTGAAAAAAGCGCGGATCATCGCAGCTCCCTCCTGAATCAGGGGAACGGCTTTTTCCCGCGCGCTCAAAAAGGCGCGCCTTCTGTCTATTTCGTCTTTTGTACGGGCGACGTACCCCGCCTCCACCAGCTTTTCGACGTGGATGGAGACCAGGCTTGCGGGCAGGTGGCGTTCTCTTGAGATGCGGCTGATCGTCATCTCGTCCGGATGCGTGGATAAATACATCAGGATATCAAAGGAGGCCGGTGCAACCGCGTGGGTTCTGCAAAAGCCCGCCCTCTTCTCGTCGTACGCGCTGCTGACCGCATTGATCACGTCGAGATAATTCATGCTGGATTTGATTGAATCTTTCAATTTTAAACCTTTCAATTTTGATCGTTTTCCGATGAATGATTCTATTCAAAACCCCTCCCAATGTCAAAAATCCCTTCCGGGTGGAAGGGATTTTTGACTAATTCTTCTTCAGTCCGTAATAAACTGTGTCAAGCACCATGCGCATCTGCTCCCGGGTCGGCGAGATGGGGTTGGTGGCGGTGCAGGTGTCCTTGAGCGCTTTCGAGACGATCGCGTCCGCCGCGCCCAGATAGTCCCGCTCTTCAATGCCCTGCTCTCTTAACGTGGCGGGGATGTTGAGCTCGCTCTTTAGGGTTTCCACGCTCTTTCTGAGCATCTGCGGCGCATTTCCTGAAATGTTCAGCAGCCCCATGGCGGACATGAGTCTTCCGTAGACCGACGCGGTGTACGGATCCTGGCCGTTGAACTCGATGACATAAGGAAGGACGATTGCGTTTGCAAGCCCATGCGGTAGATGCCACTGCGCGCCGATCGCGTGCGCGAGGGAATGCGTGATCCCGAGACCCGCCGAGTTGAACGCGATGCCCGCCATGCAGGAGGCAATCTGCATGCTCGCCTTCGCATTGAGGTCGTGCCCGTCCACATAGGAGTCGTAAAGCGACTTGAAGACAAGCTCTGCGGCTTTGGCCGCGTAGCAGCGCGCGAACGGATTGTTGTCAAGTGAAGAATACGCTTCAATCGCATGCGTGAGCACATCCATGCCGGTTGCCGCGGTCGAGGCCGNNATTCGACCAGTCTCGGGTCGAGGATGGCCGCGTCCGGAAGCATCTTGTCGTCGATGAGCGGAATCTTCGTGTTGTTTGACGTATCCGTGATCACCGCGTATTCGGTCACTTCCGATCCCGTCCCCGCAGTGGTGGGAAGGGCGATGAAGTAGGGCTTTTGATAAATGCCTGAAAACAGATCCTGGATCATATTGCCGTAATAGATGATCGCCTTTGCCGTGTCGATGGAGGAGCCGCCTCCAAGCGCGATGAGCGCGTTTGACTTTTTCGTCATCAGCTGCACAAGCCCCTTTTGAACAATTTCCGTGGTGGGGTCGGGCTTGACTTCGTCAAACACATCGTAGGTGATCCCGAAGCGGTCCAGCACATCGGTGATCATCTTCAGGATGCCAAACTGCACCATGCCTTTGTCCGTTACAAAACAGACGTGTTTCAGTCCTAAATCTCCCAGGGTGTCAAGCGCATTTGTGCCGTAATAGATTGCAGGACGCACCTGGAAAAAACGGGTCTGGTCGAACTTTGCCATTCTCTCTCCTCTTTTCTCGTTGATCCGTTTTGCCTTTTTCATTCATTATCTTTTTCATTCATTATAATGAGAGATTTTTAATCTGTTCCTTCAATATCAAAACTTTCTATGAACAGGACTGTTTATTATCCCGCGCCCGGGTAAGAAGATTAAAATCTTACCGTTCTTTTAATAAACTGTTCAACTTTTTTTATCTGTTTTTAATTTGTATTTGTTTACATGGTAAATAAGAGGAATTCGAAAGGAAGTGAGCTGATTGATCAAACCTCTTCTACCTTATATGAAGAAGTACAGTCTACCCTCCATCCTGGCCCCCCTCACCGTAATCGCCGAGGTGCTTTTGGAAATCAGAATCCCGTTTCTGATGTCGCGCATCGTCGATGTCGGCGTGGCGAACCAGGATCTTGACTATATCGTCAAGACTGGACTCTTCATGATTCTCATGGCGCTGTGTTCTCTGATCTTCGGGATGCTCTCGGGGATGTTCGCAGCCCGGGGGGCTGTCGGTTTTGCCAACGAAGTCCGCATGGGCCTTTTCAACAAAATCGAAAGCTTCGCGTTCTCAAACGTCGACAACTTCTCCACCCCGTCTCTCATCACCCGCCTCACCACCGATATCCAGAATATCCAGATGAGCTACATGATGATTATCCGCGTGCTCGTCAGAGCCCCCGTCATGCTGGTCTCCGCCGCGATTATGGCCACACAGATCAACAAGGACCTGATCGGGATCTTCCTGTACGCCATCCCGATTCTCATTGTGGTCATGGCGGTGATTATGAGTCTGGCCTACCCCCGGTTCAACCGGATGTTAAAGGCGACAGACTCCCTCAACGCGGATGTCCAGGAAAACCTGACCGGCATCCGAGTGGTCAAGGCCTACAACCGTCAGGACTATGAACGCGACAAGTTCCACAAGGCAAACACCCGCCTCATGCAGGCCATGCTCAAAGCGCAGAACCTGATGATCTCCCTGATGCCTCTGATGATGCTCATCATGAATGCAACCGTCATCATTGTCTTCTGGAACGGCGGGCAGATGATCGTTGCGGGCGGCCTGCAGACCGGCGAGCTGATCTCGCTCCTGACCTACTGCACGCAAATCCTGATGAGCCTGATGATGATCGCGGCGTTTTTCATGATGATCGTCATGTCCTTCTCGTCGATCAAGCGTGTCAACGAAGTCCTGACAGAACCGATCGACATCACCAACGACGACGCGGAATCTTCCCTGACCGTCAAGAACGGCGAAGTCAACTTCGATCATGTGTACTTCAAGTACAAACCCGACGCGAAGGAATACGTGCTGGACGACATCAACCTGAACATCGAATCGGGCCAGACCATCGGCATTATCGG
>DLOL01000104.1 GCA_002478485.1 Eubacteriaceae bacterium UBA7485
GAAACGACTGAACAGGAAAGCTACAAAGCAATCAAATGTAATCCCTCTGGGATAGGGCTTGTGAATAGCCATAAGCCACTTACGTTGTTTTTCGAAGCCACGCCTGATGGCGAGGTGACGAAGACATCAGACGTGGTAATTCACTCGTAACAGGCGGTAAGCCGAACCTGTGGATATGGAGACAATAAAATGCCTGACAACAATATACACGTGCTGAGACTGGCGAAGAAGCTGACGAAACTGGAGCTTTCCGTGCAGAGCGGAGTCACCAATCCGCTGATCGCTAGGCTTGAAAGCGGAAAGCAGATGTGTACGCGCAAAGGGAATTGCGGAGGCGCTTGGATACCCCATTGAGGAAGTGGCGATTATGGATTCGGACTATATCTACACGCTCCGGGAGTCCGATCTTATCGGAAACGGCGGTACGTTCCCCGTTATGGTGGATGAGGTGGATAACAGACTTTACCGTATCCTGTCGGAGAAGGGAATTACTCTGAACAAGTTTGCGGACAGCCCGAAAATGTCAAGAACCACAGCGAAGAACCTTTTGAGCGGAAAGAGCCTGCTGGAAAGCATGCCGCTGCGCGATGTATACTGGATTGCCGATTATCTGGAAATGAAGCCGGAAGATCTGTTTGTCCATAAGGATGAGTAGCCAAACCGGGTTCGCGAACTCAGGGAGGAAAGACATCTGACCGTTGAGGAGCTTGCAAAGCTTGCCGGAATGAGCTATGTCACGGTCGCCCACATCGATTCGAACGGACAGAAGCTCGGCGACAGTCCGTAACCTCATGTCCTGAGGCTTACGAAGGTGCTGGGCGTAAAGGAAAACGAACTTCTTGATCCGGAACAGTACAAGGCCTATCCGTCCATCCCGGTGCCAAGGGGGAAGGATGATGAAATAGGCGAGATAGACGGAGAAAAGTGACAACCGTCTGGACGAGTGGGTGCGGAACGATCAAGAGCCTCGTCAACCAGATGAAGCCCGAGATTGCGAAGGCTCTTCCGAAGAGCGGAATCACGGCGGACCGCTTTGTGAGAATCGTGCAGTCATCCATTTCGAAGACCCCGAAACTCCAGGAATGCAGCCCGGAAAGCTTTCTTGGAGCGATGATGACAGCCGCTCAGCTCGGGATTGAGCCGGACAGCGCACTTGGTCAGGGATATATCCTTCCCTATGACACGAAACAGGGAATGAAGGCGCAGTTCCAACTGGGCTATACGGGCCATATCAATCTCGCGTACCGCAGCGACCAGGTGACGAACATCCAGGCGCACGCCGTTCATGAAAATGATGAATTTTCGGTGGAATACAGCCTTCATCCGGATATCCGGCATATTCCCTGCTATGACAGGGACCGCGGACCTGTGAAGCTGTATTATGCGGCCTGGACGGGTCTGAACGGAACTTTCGGGTACAGTGTGAGAACACTGGATGAAATCAAACGTCATCGCGACAAATATTCAAAGTCCGCTAATAAAGAAAAAGGACCGTGGCTGACTGCATTCGATGCCATGGCCAAAAAGACGGTTATCAAGGAAGCTCTCAAGACCGCGCCGCTTGTAACCGAGCTGATGAGAGGGGTCAACGCCGATGAGTCAGTGCGGAGCATTACCTCAGACCAGGCGGATGATGTTCTGGACCGTCCGAACGATGAAGTGATTTACGAAGTTGAGACTGAATGATTTAGACGGAGCCTGCGGGCTCCGTTTTTCAATAATTACATGCAAAATTCAAAAATCGTCTGTTGCAAACTATTATAAATTTTCCTCCCATACAGTATAATGATAGCAGACAATATTTTAACTTTGCGTGTAGAAAGTTGGTACCAATTTGAATAAAAAGGAAATTGCAAAAAAAGTAATTATAAATAACGGCGGCATTGCGAAAACCGTTGACTTTGTTGCAGAAGGCATAAAAAATTACGAAGTTGCAGCGCTTTGTAAGGACGGTCATATTGACAGAATCCGCAGGGGTTTTTATCAGCTTCCTCACAGCATTCAAATAACAGAAGAGCAATTGCTGCAAGAGTTTCTTCCGCAAGGAATTGTTTGCGTTGAGTCCGCTTTGTTTCATTATGGGTATAGTGACTTCGCTCCTCGTGAATGGTCTGTTGCTGTTCCGAGGACGGCATCCCGTTCTGTAAAGAGAATAGAAGAATTTCGGATTAAGGCTTACTATATTCAAAAGGATTTTTTACAAATCGGAAAAGTGGCAGATAGCTTTAACGGCGTGACGCTTGCCGTGTATGACCGGGAGAGAACGATATGCGATTGCTTCAAATATCGTACAAAGCTGGACAATGAAACTTTCAATAAAGCTGTCAACGCTTATGTTGCTGATAAAAATAAAAATCTTGCGAACCTTTCAAAGTACGCAAGAGAAATGAAGCTATATACAAAAATTATGAATGTAATGGAGGTGCTGCTCAATGGCTGATATCGCCGCATCCGTGCTTGCGAGATTAAAAAATAAGGCGAAAGAAAGCGGACGAAGTTATCAGCTTTGTTTGCAGCTTTTCTGTCAAGAAGAGTTTCTGCGGCGTTTGGAGAAATCTAAATATACTGAGAACCTTGTACTCAAAGGAGGGCTGTTTATATATTCCGTTACTGACTTTGACAGCCGCGTAACTGTCGATGTGGATTTTCTTCTTCGGAAAGTACCCAATACACCTGAACAGTTGAAGCCTGTGTTGGAAGAAATTATTAACACGCTTACCGGCAATGATTTTATCGCATTTGAAATTAAAGATATTGAACCTATTGCCGTAGCCAAGAAATACGCCGGTATCAGTGCTTCCCTTATAGCACGAATCAAAAACACAAGAACGCCGTTTGGCATTGACTTTGGTGTGGGCGACGTCATTGTACCGAAACAGGAAAAGAGGAAAATTCCAACGCAACTTGATGATTTTACTGCTCCGACGGTAAGCACCTATTCTCTTGAAACAACGATTGCTGAAAAGATTGACGCAATTCTCAGCCTTATGGAATTTTCCAGCCGAATGAAGGATTACTACGATATTTACTATCTTGCAAATAAGTTTGATTTTGACGGAGTGACACTTACGGAAGCGTTAAGAAGAACCTTTGAAAATCGTGGACATGACTTTACTGTAGAGCAGTTTGAACAGGTTATGGCTTTTGACAGTGATAACGCAATGCAAAAGAAATGGAAAGCATTTTGCCGAAAGATCGATATAAAGACGGATGATTTCAGCACAGTACTGAGAACGATAAAAACTTTTCTTATGAAACCATTTATGTCGGCAACTGAAAACAAAGAATTTGATGAACAATGGTCGGCTCAAAACAGTAATTGGAACTACGGAGGAAATAACAATTGCTAGAATACAATCGGTCGAACCCAATATTGCAGATCTTGCAAATGGATGGCTAAAATCATACAAACTTGATTATAAGTTAGAGCAGGAATCCTTAAACGTCGAAATCGATCAGGCACTCAATGATTATTATTCCAAGAACGAATGCGTTAAGGTTGTATAATTAGATCAAAGATGGGAAAAGCAGAACGCACATACTTCCTTACTGACATTGCAAACTCCTTGTACAGATTTCAAATTCGAGTTAAGATGTTTCGAACAAACACCCCGCAAGTCCGGTAAACCGGATGTGCGGGCTTTTTTTACACATCAACCCCGGCGGTAATAATTGTAAAATAAATAATAAAATGAGATAATAAGGTAAAGAGCTATTACAGTTGTCAATAATAATAGTTTTAAATAGATTTAATATACAATATATAATGATATAATCGATTATATATTGTATTATTTTTATATGATTGATCACGATAAGAAGGTTTACTCATCTGGAGAGTTTGCTGCGAAAATCGGTGTGGACCGAAGAACAGTTCAGAGATGGGACAGTAACGGCACTCTTCCTGCCAAGCGAAAGATATCCGGACATCGCTACTACACGGACGAAGACGTCCGCAAGGTGCTGAACAAGGCTGAAGAACCTGTGCTGAAAAGAAAAAATGTTATCTATGCCAGAGTCTCATCTGCTGGTCAGAAGAACGACCTGAAGCATCAGACGGAATTCCTTCGGGAATTCTGCAACGCCAGAGGCGTTGTTATCTCTGAAGTGCTGGAAGATATCGGATCCGGGCTGAACGATAAAAGAAAGAACTGGAACAGGCTGCTTTACGATGTGATGGACAAGAAGATTGGAACAATCTACATCGCTCACAAAGACCGCTTTGTACGATTCGGATTTGACTGGTTCGCTTCCATGTGCGAGCACTTTGGAAGTGAAATCTTTTCCGGATCAATTCGTAAGATATCCTGTAAAAAATTGTGATAAGATAGACCATGTAATTAAGAATGTGACGCATTTTCACCATTGGTGTGAAATGCGTCTTTTTACTTAACAAAAAGGAGAATCGATGGTAAATATTCTGGAAAACAGGCTCGGGATCGATACGGAAGCCGATCTCGCAAGGGAAGAAGAGAGAATTACGAAAAGAAAAGCGGTCGAACTCCTCACAGGCGGCAGCCTTGAAACCATGGAGGCTGGCACTTTCCGGACTCTACAGTATATCCATTGGTATTTATTTTCAGATGTGTATCCGTTTGCGGGAAAAATCCGCAAGGTTGACATTTCGAAGGGTTCCACGTTTTTTGCTCCCCTTCGTTTTCTCGACCAGAGCCTCCAGGCAGTTGAAGAAATGCCATTGGAAACAGTCGATCAAATTATAGAAAAATATGTGGAGATGAATATCGTCCATCCTTTCAGGGATGGAAACGGCCGCAGCATGAGAATCTGGCTTAAACATATGCTTGAGAAAAAGACAGGGATGGTTGTGGACTGGTCTAAAATCAGCCGGGAAGACTACCTTTCTGCAATGGAAAGAAGTCCTGTCAAAGATATCGAGATTAAGCATTATCTTAAAAACGCCCTGACCGAACCTGGAAATGATAGAGAGTTTCTCAGAAGAAATATCGATACAAGCTATTATTACGAAGGTTACAATCAGTTTTCTACAGATGAATTGTAAAAAATGAGAAGTCACAAATCACAACACCAAAAGAAATCGTAACTTCCTTGGGTCTCTCGGCAGGAGATAAATGAGACAAAAGCCCAGATTGTTGAATCCGGAAAAAGACCGGTATTTGATAACGCCGATGATCTCTTTGCTGCTCTTGAGGAGGATTGAAAAACAAGAATTGATGCTTCTGACTCAGGGATTGCATTTGATGAACAGAAAGTACGAATATTGCAGAACAATCAATTTCTGCACTTTGTAAAATTGGACATTCAGTATATATGCTAATGTAAAGAGAATAATTTATTTTCTTTCAGGTCAGAAAACAGTTTTTCCCTGTTAAAAAGTAACAGCGAGAAATCCCCCAGGCTTGCCTGGTGGGATGAATCGCTTTTTTTATATACATTTTCAATGCAATATAAGTCACGGGGGATCATATGGTATAATAAATATATAATCTGCGAATGTGAGATATGAGCAGTAACGTACAAATCAACATTTCCATCCCAAGAGAACCTACGTTACTGAAGAATACATAGGCACCAGTGGATATTCAGCCAAGTCTGCTGCTTTGCGGTATGTGGTTAAACAGCTCTGCGGGTTAGGAACAGTGCCGCATGCTCACAACCTTTGGCTGACTGCTCCTCATGGCAAGCCGCGGGGGTTCTTCCGTTGATGATTGCTCCTTATTCGTACTTCGGACAGATGCGGCTGTTGCACTGAACCTGTTCCGTTTCAGATTCGGTCTGTTCCTGCAAGGCAGGTCATTCAGAGCGGAAGAGACAATCCTGCAGCCCTCCGGCCACATGA
This sequence comes from Eubacteriaceae bacterium UBA7485, assembly GCA_002478485.1. Lineage (GTDB taxonomy): Bacteria > Bacillota > Clostridia > Eubacteriales > Eubacteriaceae > UBA7485. Next base: position 5,819 of record DLOL01000104.1, read on the forward strand.
AGGATTGTCTTTTGGCTGTTTCAGCTTCGCATCTATACTCAACTATCTTATTGAATGCTTCCGATAAACACTGTTCGCTATGGATATTGTTGGCAGCGATTGGTGTGATTTCGATTAAACTTCCTAATTTAAGTCCATCCACTCGCGATTGAAATCATGGTCTTTCCCGCTAGGGTTGGTTTGTAAATCCTCCAAAAAAACAAAAATCCCTCCGGACAGTTTTCTGGTTGCTCAGAATTTCGGTTCTATGATGAAAGTG
>DLOL01000090.1:0-179 GCA_002478485.1 Eubacteriaceae bacterium UBA7485
CCCCACTTTCATCATAGAACCGCTTTTTCAGTCTTCGTCGTCATCAAAGACAATCGTTTCGATAATATCCCGGGCTCTTTCAATCGCCTTGTGGTTTTCAAACAGATATTCAAAAGGGTCGACCGGAAGCATGCGGACTTTTCTGGTTCTGAGGACCAGCGGGCCTGACATGGTAATGA
>DLOL01000090.1:191-520 GCA_002478485.1 Eubacteriaceae bacterium UBA7485
TTCGGAGGAGAATTCCGGAATGTCGCTCTTTCTGCCGTTTTTGACGGTGTCCTTTTCTTGCTTGAATTCACAGGACAGACCGAAATGGTTTGAAATTCTCCGATAGCTTTCGCCTTTGAACAGAGTATGGGAATCAAGCACCGCTTCATCCTGATTGGTCAGGATCAGATCGGCGCGCATCTCTCCTCTTTCGTGCGGATTGATCCAGGCGGCTTCGGATCCTTCAAGCGTGATCCCGTCATCTTTGTATTCGGCAAGATCAAACGTGTCCAGAAATTCGGAGTTTTCGAGCAGGTAGTCATAGGCCTGCCCTTTGACGTCTGTCGGCG
>DLOL01000090.1:542-3760 GCA_002478485.1 Eubacteriaceae bacterium UBA7485
CGCCGATTTTCTTCATAAAGCGGTCCCATTGCGGACGGAACGGTTCTGTGTCATCGTCCCACCAGCCAAACTGCACGTTGTAGAACCATTCAAGATTCCCCGTGAATGCGCTCTGAACCCCGAGGGCCATGCGCGTTTTGAAATTCGTATAGTCGGTGGAGTCGGATAAGTAGAAGGCCTGGGTTTTCCGGATGGGATGCGGCGTCAGGATTGCGAGCCCTTCGTCAAACCTTTCATAGCCCAAATGAGCCGGAAGCCAGCTCCAGTACCAGATCTGGCCGGATGCCTGCAGGGATTTGACCAGCTCAAAGCAGAAATTCCCGTGCTTGATCGGAACACGATCCTGACAGGGTATATAGCTGTCGAGCTCTTCGAGAGGGATGTCCTGTCCGCTGACAGGCTGATTGACCTGCTGAAGAGCCACCATATCATAATGACCGTCTGAGAGCGCCTGTGTCAGTTCCCTGAGCTGCACTTCAGGGTCATAGCCGATGCCGGAGGCAATATTTAAAGTTAGTAACTTCATCTTGACAACCTCATGAATGTTTAATTTCGATTCAAATCCAATCATACCCTCCGAAAATGCGCGTCAACCCCGGAAAACGGCATCTCTAAAAAGGGTATAAAATTGATATCGCTTACTTAAGGAATATTTTATTATACTTTTTTAAAGTAGACAGAGAATTATGCTTTTTGAAAATTTAAATTGACGATAAAGGAGAATCAATGTCGCAGGCGATCATCCATTTTTTTGATATATTTCCAAACTGGCTTCAAATCTTTTTCATATCCGCAGTCCCGATCGTGGAACTCAGAGGCGCAATTCCATGGGGAATCTTTATGCTCCACATGAATCCGCTTTATGTCTACGTGCTCTCCGTGCTTGGTTCCATCCTGCCGGCGCCGTTTATTCTGCTCTTCATCCAGAAGATTCTGGAATGGATGAGAAGATCGAAGCACTTCAGCCGATTTGCGAAGTGGCTTGACGAGAAAGCCGATAAAGGGTCAAAGAAGATTGCCAAATACAAGTTCTGGGGACTCATGATCTTTGTGGCAATTCCTCTCCCGGGAACGGGCGTCTGGACCGGATGTCTTGCAGCTTCCGTTCTTGAGATGAAATTTTCAAGAGCCATGCTCAGCGTTTTTCTCGGCTCCCTGATTGCGGGTGTGATTGTTACATCCCTTTGCTTGCTCGGCGTGATGGCGGTATAAAGATGGGATAAAATAGAAAAGTCTCTGCAGGAGTTCGCTTTAAGATTCCGGCAGAGACTTTTTTCATTGAATGAAAGCCTGTATCAGTCGTCCACTCCGACAAGTACAGCGGACGCCTTAATGACAGCTGTAGCCTGCTGACCAACCTGGAGAAGGAGTTCGTTGACTGCAGCCTTTGAGATGGTTGATGTGACCATTCCAATATCTGTCTTTACTCTTACAATATCGTTTACCGCACCGACATCGACACTTTCAATCACGCCGGGGAACTGGTTTCTTGCGCTCAGCGCAAAGCGGCCGAGGCCGACCATCACATCCGTAGCTTTGATGACGGCAACAGCTTCTTTTCCTTCTTCAAGTCCAAGATCTTTGATGGCTTCAAGGGAAATCATGGCAGTGATGTCAGCAGCACCCGCGTCAATTGTGACCATTCCGTTTACACTGCCTTCTTCAATATTCTTTACTTTTCCTCTAAATTGGTTTCTAGCACTTAATTTCATTGGTCTATCTCCTGAATTATTACACTTGAAAATTACCCTTTTTTGTGCTCCGGATCTCAGAAGCGGAATTAAAACGAACTATAAAGTTGTATCATAACTTCTTGGAAGGAAACATCTTGATATAAAATAAAGAAAGGCGCGGAGATGGTTCCGCGGAAAGGAGTCCGGCCTGAAAAGGCGGTTTTTATGCAGACTAGGGATGGAAAAGAGATCAAAGTAGTCGCTTTTGACCTGGATGAAACTTTTTTAAATACGGATAAGAGCGTGGATCCGCTCAATATCGCAGCGCTTCGTTTTCTCATGAAAAACGGCGTGCTTCCGCTTGTATCAAGCGGAAGGTTTATTGCCTCGGGAACCCGCGTGGTTGCAGGATTCGGAATTGGCCTTGAACGGAATGAAAATGTCTTTGACGGAGGGGGAACCATTGGAAAAGACGGGAGGATTGTTGAAATTCTTCATCCCATGGACCATAAAACCTATGAAGACTGCGTGAACGCGGCATTTAAGATGGGATTCTCTCCGATTGCCACGGACGGGTCGCACGTCTATTATGAGGAGGGATCGGAGACGAAAAAGCTCTATGAAGTGCTTGAGAGCATTCACCCGGGACTTTTGGTCGAAGTGAATGATTTGCATCAGGTCAAGAACCCCCTGAAACTCGTGTTCTCGATCGTGGATCCGGAGGAAGTTGTCAAGCTCAAGGCGCTTGAAGGCCCAAGCGCGTCGGTCTATTCCGCGGGACCGAAGATCGTGGAGATTTCAAATCCCCAGATGACCAAATGGAACGGCATTGAAGCGGTGATCGGACGAAGCGGGATCTCGCCTGAAGAGGTGTTGGCCGTTGGCGATTCGGGAAACGACGTTCCGATGATCAAGGCTGCGGGAATTGGGGTGGCTATGAAGAACGGCAGGAAAGAGGCGCTTGAGGCTGCAGATTTGATTACAGAGTACACCAACAATGAGAAGGGGTTTGGACGAATGATTGAAAGGCTCTTCGGAGCCGACCTTGAAGGAGAAGAAGATGTCTAAAGAAGACCACATGGGCCGGAGAATGGCTTTTGCTGAAGAGATGCCGGTGGGAAGCATCGCCCTGATTTATTCGGGAAAGCCCGTTCAGATGTCGCTTGACGCTGATTTTCCGTACTACCCGGACAACAATTACCGCTACCTGACAGGTCTTGAGGAAGAAGGAGGCGTGCTGGCCGTATTAAAGACGGGTGAAGAGGAATTTTCTGAAGCGCTGTTTATTCCGACTCCTGATTATGACCGGGAGAAATGGACCGGCATTCTCATGCGGCCCGGAGAAGCCCGGGAGATATCTGGAATCGAGGAGGTCTATCCGGTCGAAGATATGGAGGATCTGCTTCTTCCGCAGTTGAACGAGCTTGAAAACCTCATGATGGATGAAGGGCAGGCCCCCACGCAGAAACTGACGTTCACGGACGAAGTGTTCAAGGCCCGGGCAGACGAGATGAATGTGATGGATTCCTCCGGCATTCTCGCAAA